>NZ_JACHFH010000019.1:51634-60669 GCF_014201835.1 Pectinatus brassicae
AATTACTAGTCTTAGCTACTAAATTACTAGTCTTAGCTGCTAACATTGTCAGTAAATCAGCATTTTGCCCTGCTTTATTTTGCGGCACTGATACATCTGTCATATTATTAGCATTTACAGCAGTTGACTGATTATTTTGTTCTGCAGTCAGTAACACGGCATTATTTAGCTGTCCATTTACCTGTGGCTTGGTTAAATTATTCGCCGCTGCAGTTTTTACTGAATTTAAGATTGTTTTTTCAGCAGCACTGCTACTATCAATTTGGGGATCTGTAATACTGTTTGCCTTAGCATTAACATTTGCCACATCATCAGCTGATACATTTTTTTGCAGTATTGCCAATAAAGGTGTTTCCTTTGTACCTACAGCATTTTTATTCTCTGCTGCATTTAACATTGTATTTAACACATTGATGCTATATACATTAGCTACATTAGTCTTTGCACTTTGTTCATCTTCACCTGTAGCAGCCTGCTTATCTGTGCTATCTTTTTTTACCTGTTTGCCTGAATCCTTTTGGACAGTTTCTTTTTGTGCTGACTGCCCTGACTTATCGGTATTCGGTTTAACAGCATCAGTCTTTTTGATTGCCGTTTTATTGTCAGCAGTGTCTGTATTTTTATCCTTAGCCTTATCAAGAGCACTGGTAAAATCTTTACTTTTAGCATTTTTATAACTATCTTTAGCCGCCGGCTTGGCTGCTGTTTTTACTGCCGTTTGCGCCGTGTCTGGCATTACATTTATCACATCTGTCATTTTTTCACCTCCTTTCAATTATAATATCGTTAATTATTATTAAAAACTTTACTTTTTTAGTATTAATTATTGTCCTGCCGCATTTACTGCCGTATCCAGCTGTTGTGCTGTTGGCTGAACCACACCATTATACAAGGTCTTCGTTAATTGGGCACTGCGTGCCGAATCCATATTTTCCATAATTTTAGCCGAGGTGTTATCCGGCATTTTCTGTAAAATAACGGCTATTGTATTATTATCAAGATTGACCAAAATTGCCGCTGCTTTTTTAGGATCCATCTGCGTATATATACGCGATATTTTACTAATTCTTTTTTTTACTTCATCTTCGCGTGCTTTTTTTTGCTCGTCTAATTGTTTTTTCGTCAATATCACTGGTTTTGACTGCTCTATTGCTGTTTTTTGGCCAACTGCATCAGGAGCTGTTTGACCTGTTGACTGAGCGCCCTTATCAGTACCAGCAACATCAACCTTTTGCGTTTTTCCAGTTGTGGCAGCAGCATCTGGTTTTTTGAAATTTGCCCCTATTACCGGCCAATCATAAAGATGCAGTGATTGATTGATTTTATCAATATCAAGAATACGCAAATATATTCCACCAAAAAAACCACCAAGCAAAATAAGTAGAATCAATAATATTATTAAAAGTTTTTTTAATTTCTTTTTAAGTTTTTGGCCCTTAGTCATGACCTCTGTCTGTTCAACATTTGAACTTATAGAAGACTTTGCCATCGTTCACCCACCCTGCATTAACATTATTTATTTATTTGTAAAGATCTAAAACATGACTGACATAATTTTGTGTTTCTGCATATGGAGGAACATCATTATATTTTTTTACCGCCTGTGGTCCGGCATTATAAGCGGCCACAGCCTTACGCACATTACCATTAAAATCATTTAGCAGCTGTTTTAAGTATTTTGCGCCGCCTTCAATATTCTGCTTGGCATCATGTATATCCGTTACACCAAGTCCTTCAGCAGTATTCGGCATAAGCTGCATAACGCCAACTGCTCCTGCCCCTGAAACTGCATCTTGATTATAACCAGATTCAGTCTCAGCAACAGCTGACAGCAATTTGGCATCCACACCATATTTTTGGGCCGCATCTGTTATATATTTACTTATTTCATCAGTACTTCTAGCCGAAGAACTACCGCTATTATCTACAGTCGGATTTTTGTCTGTTCCATTTTTCATTGTAAATAGACTTTGTGTATTTGATATCTGATTGTCCGCTGCTATCTTTTTATCATAAATTTGTGCAAAATCTTCACTACCAGCAATTTTTATATTGAACTTATCCTGTATAGCTTTTATTCGCTGCTGTACTTTATTTATACTGGCAGATATGTCATTTGCACCCTTTAACGGTGTTATACTATTTATTTCCATTATAAATCCTCCGTTAATGCCTTCCTTATATGCATTTGCAAGCCTATTTCGTCAATTTCTTTTTGTTCCTCTGCCAATGCTTCCAGTTTATATTCATCAAACCGTTTTTGTCTGATTTCCTCAACACTTTTCACTTTTTTTTCATATTTCAATAATGTTTCCAAGCATTGTTTTTCTTCAGCTTTGGTTTTGCCTATATCTTCCTTTTGTTTGTCTATCTGATATCGCTGCCAAGAAAAAAAATCGCCATATATTTTTAAAACATTTACATTTACTGTCCCCTGTTGCAATGTTTCTTCATATTCCAGCAGTCCATCATCTAATTCTTTATTCAACAATATAAGCTGCTGTTCCTGTTCATATAATTTTTTTTTAACAGCAAATAATGCCACTTCTGCTTTTTCCCGTTCCATTCGTGAAATTTTCAAAAATGTTTCCAGCTGAAAAACAAATTTTTTCATATATACTCCTGACGTATTTTGTCAGTATTACTTCTCAGCAGTAATTTCCAGTAGTTTCTTAACTGTATCATCATAGCTTGTAGCTTCAAAAATTTCCTGACAAAGAAACGCATTTATATTGTCAATTCTCTCAATTGCCTTATCGATTTTAGGATCTGAACCATTTACATAAGCCCCTATTCGGATAAGATCCGCCGCATCATTATATGCTGCCAAATAAGATCTTAGCAATTGTCCTGCTTTATAATGCTCTTTAGTTGTGACATCGGTCATAACACGGCTTACGCTTGCTAAAATATCAATAGCAGGAAAGTGATTCTGTGCCGCAATTTTGCGTGATAATACTATATGTCCATCTAAAATACTTCTAACGGCATCAGCCACTGGTTCATTCATATCATCGCCATCAACCAGTACTGTATAAATGCCAGTGATACTTCCTTTTGTACTGGTACCAGCCCGTTCTAACAATCGCGGCAGCAGCGCAAACACTGACGGTGTATACCCCCTTGTAGCAGGCGGTTCGCCAATGGTAAGACCCACTTCACGCTGTGCCATAGCAAAACGTGTAACCGAATCCATCATCAGTACAACTTTTTTCCCCTGGTCTCGAAAATACTCAGCAATAGCTGTAGCTGTCATAGCTCCTTTTATTCTCACTAATGCCGGTTGATCTGACGTTGCCACTACGACAATAGAGCGTTTTAAACCTTCTTCACCCAAATCTCTTTCAATGAAGTCCCTGACTTCTCGCCCACGTTCACCTACCAAGGCAATAACATTTATATCAGCTTCCGTGTTTCTGGCAATCATGCTGAGTAAGGTCGACTTACCTACGCCGCTGCCTGCCATTATTCCTATTCTTTGTCCTGAGCCAATTGTAATCAACCCATCAAGTGCCCTTATTCCCACATATAGCGAATCATGTATTCTCGGTCGTGACAAAGGCGGTGGTGGTGGTGCATGTAATGGATATTCCTGCATTTCAGGTGACAGCATTCCCTTTTCATCCATGGGATTACCTAAACCATCAAGTATACGTCCCAATAATTCTGGTCCAACTTTTACTTTCAAGGTTGTCTGCGCTGCCAATACATCACAGCCTGGCCCAATGCCATGCATTTCACCAATAGGCATCAATAAAATATTACCGCCGCGGAAGCCTACTACTTCTGCTGGAATAGGCTCTGTACCCGCAAAAGTAGAGTATACGTAACAAAGCTCACCCACACTGACATTTGGTCCCTTGGATTCTATGACAAGCCCAATTACCTGCGTAACTTTTCCTGACATGCGCATTGAATCACAAAGCTGAAGCGCATCCTTAAATTTTTTAATGTTCAGTGTCTGTTTCATGTTTACCGACAACTTTCCTTAGTGATTTTTCCATCTCAGCAAGCTGCGATGATAATTTTGCATCAATACTGCCATCAGCTGTTTCTATCCAGCAATCACCATTTTGTAAACTATCATCGGCTTTAATATTAAGCTTTACATTGCCGCTAAGCATACTTTGCAATTCAGCTTTTGCTGCTAAGGCAAATTCAAATGAATCATTAGAAACTTTTACATCTATACTAGTTTGGTTTTTGACTTTTTCCAATGCCGTTTGAATAACCGGCAGAATCATTTGCGGCATATCCATAAATTGCTGTGGAATTATCTTACCACTTACTTCCATAACTAGATCAATAAGATCATTTTCAGCATTTTCCCAATACTGTGCTACATCTTCTTGTGCTGTAAGCATGATACGCTCGGCTTTTTGATTTGCTTCGGTAATTATATGAGCATTTTGTTCTTTATATTGCGTCAAACCTTCATCATAGCCATCTGTATGGCCTTGTTTGTAACCGGTTTCCTGGGCTTCTTTTAGAATTACTTCTGCCTGATTTTGTGCTTCACTTATCGTTTTATCACGATTTTCCTGGGCTTCTTTTTCTAATTT
Organism: Pectinatus brassicae; assembly: GCF_014201835.1. GTDB lineage: Bacteria > Bacillota > Negativicutes > Selenomonadales > Selenomonadaceae > Pectinatus > Pectinatus brassicae. The sequence goes on from NZ_JACHFH010000019.1 coordinate 56,197, forward strand.
TGTTTTATATTCATCGGTCTGCTGTTTCACTATTTCTTGCTGTTGTTCAAGCTGTTCTAACTCTATTTGTTTATTTTGTATCTCATTTGAAATTTTATCAATTTCCTGCTGCAGTTTTAATACTTCATCTTGATAAATCTGCAGCTCATCAGTTTTTTTTTCAGCAGCTTCAATACTAGTGTCATTTTCCGCTTCTGCCTTAATAATAAACAGCGACTCTGGTGCTTTTACCACATGGGGACGATTATCTATAATAGCAGATTTAATAACCTTATACAATCATCTCATCGCCCTTTCCGCGTGATACAATAATTTCACCCTTTTCTTCTAAGCGTCTGATTATATTTACAACTTTTTGCTGAGCTTCTTCTACATCATGAATTCTAACAGGTCCCATATATTCGAGTTCTTCTTTTAATGTAGCAGCCGCACGTTTTGACATGTTTTTATATATTTTGCTGGCAACCTCTTCTGAGGTCCCCTTCATTGCCAATGACAATTCCTTGGAATCCACTTCACGCAGTACCAGCTGTATTGCTCTGTCATCAAGCATAACAATATCTTCGAATACAAACATAAGTCGCTTAATTTCTTCTGTAAGTTCAGGATTTTCAACTTCCAAATTATCCAAAATAGTACGTTCTGTCGTTCTGTCAACACGATTAAGCATTTCAACAACAACTGCAATCCCACCAGCATCGGTGAAGTCTTGTGATGACATCGCTGATAATTTTTTCTCAAGTACTCGTTCTACTTCTCGTAAAACTTCTGGTGAAGTTCTGTCCATTACTGCAATACGTCTTGCTATATCAGCCTGATTATCAGCTGGCAAAGAAGATAATACGCCAGCTGCCTGTTCAGGGCTTAAATATGCCAATATCATTGCAATTGTCTGTGGATGTTCATTTTGAATAAAATTCAATAGCTGTGATGGATCAGTCTTGCGTAAAAAGTCAAACGGTCTTACCTGCAGACTGGCTGTCAATCTTCCAATGATCGTTGCTGCCTTATCAGACCCTAATGCTTTTTCCAATACTTTTTGGGCATAATCAAGCCCACCATGCGAAATATATGATTTTGCCATCAGCAGCTGATAAAACTCACTTATAACGTCATTTTTTTGTTCCTGGGTGACCTGCTGCTGACTTGCTATTTCTAAGGTCAATTTTTCAATTTCATCATCATCAAGATGCTTAAATAGTTTTGCGGAATATTCAGGTCCCAAAGCAATTAATAATACGGCGGCTTTTTGTTGTCCTGATAAATCGCTTGCACTTGGTTCATACATTTTATATTTCCCCTATTATTTATTTGCTAGTCTTCAGTAAGCCAGGTTTTTATGAGATCAGCGACCTGTTCCGGCTCATCATCTATCAATTTTTCAACGGTTTGACGTTGATTGAGTCGAGCCTGTTCTTCTTCACTGAGTTCTTCTTCTGTTAGATCTGGAGCCGCTGCTGCAACTTGCTGTTGTTCAGCCAAACGCTGTGCTTCCAATTCTGCCTGACGCTGCATTTCTTCTTGTGCGGCCTCTTCTTCCAAGCGTTTTTTCCGCCTGTAAAGAAAATAGGCAGCAGCCAATAATAACAAGGGAAGTACAATAGCTGCAACTTCCAAATAAAACATCCTTCCTGCGGCATCACGAGCAGCTTGCTCTTCTTGTGCTCTTTTATCAGAAAGTGCTGTACTAAACGGAACAGGTTCAACAGAGATACTGTCCCCCCTGTTAGGATCAATCCCTACTGCTGATGACACTGCTCGTGAAACGGCGGCTTGCTGTTGAGCTGTCAATTTATCTGTAACCAGCACAGCAATATTTAATCGTTTTACTGAGCCTGGTGCTGCAATTACTTTTTGATTTTCTTCATTTATTTCATAGTTTTTGGTAGCTTCCTGCTTTGAATACTGGGCATTAGTATTATTATTAGCAACGTAGCCTGGTGTATTCGATGTTATGCCAGCAGGCCCGCCTGGCGTTGTTGATGTTCCTGTATATGATTCCTGTGTTTCCTGAGAACTTCGTAAAATGCCGTCATTATCAACAACTGGCGAAAAAGTCTGTCGATTAGTTTGCTTTTGGTCAAAATCGAGTTCGACATTTACCCGCACAAAAGCATTTCCCGATCCCAATGCATTATCAAGCATCGTCTGTACTTCTTGCTGCATTTCGTCGCGAACTTTTTGCGTCATTTTTATTTGTGTAAGAGTAATATTGCCTAATGTATTTTTATTTTCTGCCTGATCAGCATTGGGGTCATTTAATATTTTGCCATGACTGTCAACAATCGTAACATTTTCCGGCTGCAATCCCTGCACACTGTGCGCAGTTAAATTAACAATCCCCTTTATTTCTTTTGCTGTCAGCTGCTTATCATCTTTTAAATGTAATAGAATAGATGCTGTAGCTGGTTTTTCATTCTTTTTATAAAGACTATCTTCAGGAAGAACTATATGTACCCTAGCACTTTGAACAGCATCAATTTGCTCAATAGTACGTGTCAGTTCCCCTTGTAAAGCTTGCAGATAATTTATCTTATTTTGAAAATCGGTTACCCCAAGCTTGCTATCATCAAAAATTTCAAATCCTTTTGTGCCTCTTGGTAATCCCTGTGTTGCCAAATCCAAGCGAAGCTTATGTACATCATTCACCGGTACCAGTATGGTAGTTCCTTCTTTATTTTCCGTTATTTCGTATGCGACTTTTGCTTCCTTTAGCTTTGCTGCCACTTCACCAGCATCCTTTGTTTCCATGTTGGTAAACAAAGGACTCATTTGTGGCTTACTGCCATATACAAAGCTGGCTGCAACTATAGCAATAAGTGCTATTGCTGCCACACCCATTATCGTATATTTTTGTCTATTTGTAAGTTTTTGCCAAAACTGCAGATACCGTTCCTTCCAGCCTGCCATTATCTCAATCCCTTCGCCTATTGATTCTTTTTTTATCTTTTGCCTGTTTTAAAATAAGTGCTATTTTGTAAGGTATTAGATAATAATATATGAATTTATTTACGAGACACTGGTATTACCCTATTTAAATATTAGATAAATGTTACACCTGCATACGTGCAATTTCTTTATATGCATCTACTGCTTTATTACGAATGCTTAATGTCAACTTCAATGCTATTTGTGCTTTTTCTGATGCCACTACTACTTGTGATATATCATCAATTTTACCAGCTGCTAAATCCATATCAAGCTTATCAGCAGTTTTTTGCAATTCATTTGTTTTTTTCAAAGAATCAACCAAAAATTCGCCAAATGATTTACCATCAGCAGCCTGTATATCTGCGGTTTTATTATCTACGAGCTGGCCAATCATTTTAACCGGTGTCATTTGCAATTGTCCTATTTCCATTCATCTGCTCCTTATTTGCCAATATCAAGTGTACGCATCGCTATACTTTTGGCTGAGTTCATTGCTGTTACATTCGCCTCATATGCTCTTGATGCTGTAATCATATCAGTCATTTCCTCAACTATGTTAACATTAGGCATTTCAACATAACCTTGGCGATTAGCATCCGGATTAGATGGATCATATTTCAATGTAAAAGGTGACCTGTCATCTTCTATTCTTACTGCTCTGACGCCATTGCCAGGCTGTGCTATTTCATTTGAAAAAACCTTTAAAAAAGATGAATCTGTAGAATCTGTCCTTGGTTCAAAAACAACATATTTACGGCGATAAGCCGTCCCCTGTGCTGTGCGTGTAGTATTGACATTAGCTATATTGTTACTGATTACATCCATGCGTAACCTCTCAGCAGTCATACCTGATGCTGATGTATCAATTGCTCCAAATAAGCTCATCTTTTCTCCTTCCTAATATTAATCAGTAATAACCGATTTTAAATTTGTAAAATGCATATTCATTTCTCTAGCCAGTGCATTATAATAAAGTGTATTTTTCGCTAAACCCGACATTTCAATATCAGGATCGACATTGTTGCCATCAGTTCGCATTGTTGTTGAATTGTCATCACGTATCATCGGGCTAACGCTCATAGCATCCGAATTATTGTTTTGATCTAATGATATATGCTTTTCATTTGTCAAAGCTAACGATAACCCCGATTTTTTTTCTGTCGGGTATAAAGCCTTTGCCAATAAGCTTTCAAAAACCAGTTCTTTTCTTTTAAAATTAGGTGTATTTACATTAGCGATATTATTGCTAATGACCTGCTGCCGCAGATTAGAGGCATTCATTGCCGTTTCCAGGACATTAATAGCAGGCACATTTAATATATTTCCCAGCATATGTTCTCCTTAGTCATTTTTTAGTCTATACATAAAAGGAATTATTAGAATGCTCGCAGTAAAAGCTCTATTCCTTCTCATATTAATAAACAAACACTATACTGTAATTCGTGAAAAAAAGGGGCTGTGACAAAATGAGAAATCATTTTGTCCACAGCTCTTTTTTTGTGTTTATTTTTAATTTTTCACAAAATAAATCCGAAAAAAGAG
>NZ_JACHFH010000020.1 GCF_014201835.1 Pectinatus brassicae
CACTTTCCTTTTATCAATATGGTTAAATAGACTGTACTACATTGCAATAAAAGAAAATAGGGCTTATGTTGAATTGTTTAACACGTTATATATAGCAGCATGTAATGTAAATTATAAGGACGGTTTACAAAGATAACTTTACCGATGTGTTTGGAATCTAGCAGCATGTAATGTAAATCGGTAATGCATGCGTGTATGGTAATGCACGCTTGTAGTTTGGAATCTAGCAGCATGTAATGTAAATAAACAGGCAATAACAACACTTATAGAAGTGTAATTTGTTTGGAATCTAGCAGCATGTAATGTAAATGTGGAAAATAATAAAGAGGGATATAAAGACAAAAGCGTTTGGAATCTAGCAGCATGTAATGTAAATCTTTAACATGATGTATTCTTGACTTGTCAAAGTAAGGTTTGGAATCTAGCAGCATGTAATGTAAATAAATAATTTCGATATTTACTAGCAAGTGTACTGTTAGTTTGGAATCTAGCAGCATGTAATGTAAATAAATCAGTTGAAACTTCATAATTTACAGTTAGTATTAGTTTGGAATCTAGCAGCATGTAATGTAAATCGTGTTTTATGCCTTCTTGATTACAGTATGATGCACATAGTTTGGAATCTAGCAGCATGTAATGTAAATTGCACAAGACATGTCTAAATTTATGCAGGAAGCTAAGTTTGGAATCTAGCAGCATGTAATGTAAATGCGACGATAATCTACAGCCGCCCCCGCAAGCTTCGAAGTTTGGAATCTAGCAGCATGTAATGTAAGAATTTAAAATTGGGATAAAAAAACTGACCATCAATAATTAGATTTTTAGGTCTAATTATTGATGGTCAGTTCATAAATTGCAATAGGCGGTACTTTTATTGATTATCAAATAAGAGTTAAATAGAAAATCTTTTTTTCATATCATTTATAATATCTGCTATAGTAATTTTTTTCATTTCATTTTCCATAGAATGCTGTATTTGCAATAGTTTGTTATCTAACACAGAATGAATGTTATTGCCAATAGGGCACGCTGGATTAGGATTTTCATGAAAATGGAATAACTGGCCATTTTCAACACATTCTACAGCTAAATATATATCAAATAAAGTTATATTCTCAATTGATTTTGTTATAGATGTTCCGCCACTGCCGCGAGTGACTTGAATAAGGTCAGCATTTTTAAGTTGTTTTAAAAGCTTGCGAATTACAACAGGATTTACATTCACACTGCCAGCAAGAAAATCACTTGTTATTTTATGTTTTTTTTGAAAGATATAAATACAAGTTAAAACATGAATTGCTATAGTAAATCTACTTGAAATTTGCATAATTGATAATTCTCCCTATTTTAATACTTAATAACTTAAAATAGCATAAGAATGCGATTATGTCCAGTGGTAATATGGTATTTTAAATAAAGTATTATTCCGACAAAACACTTATTCTTTGTTGAATATGCTTGCCTTTTAGAGCTTCATCAATCATGGCTATAGCATAATCTGAATAACTAATAAAACTTTCGCCTTTTGAATTCAAAGTAAATTCTTCACCAGCAAGAATATATTTACCAGTTTTTGTACCTGTGGCCTGAAAATCAGCGGCAGGACTAATATATGTCCAGTTTACATCATTTCTTTGACGAAGTTCTTTTAAGGATTTAGCCATAGCAAAAGCTACTGGTTTAAAGGAATCGGGAAAATCAGGAGCGTCTGAAATAGCGGTAGTATGTTGTTTATCAGTATAAAGACTACCAGCCCCACCAACAATAAGAAGACGCACTTGGGAATTACTTAATAAATCACAGAGTTTTTTTAGTGAAGTGCTATGCTGAGGTAGAGCTTCTTCTGTCCAGCCGCCAAAGGCATCAATTATAACATTAAAATTTTTGATATCATCTATAGTTAAATCAAATAAATCTTTTTGAATTACTGATTGAGTGGCTGATTTATTTTTATTTCTTACAATAGCAGTAGTATCTAAACCTCTTTCCACAGCTTCTTTTGCGATGAGTTGTCCTGCTTTGCCATTGGCACCAATAACTGCAATTTTCATTTTGATGATCTCCTTTTTATAAATAAATTAATTTATATAGCGTTGTAATTATTATTGTTACAATAAAATGATAATTCTTTTTTGTTGTAATGTCAATGGTTACAATAAAAATAAATTTATAAATAATATTGATATAATTTTGTGTAGTATAATGAAACTATAATAATGATGAGGGTGGATTTTATGTCTGATTATATTTTACGAGCCATTGATAACAAGAGTGAAATAAGGGCTTTTGCGGCAATTATGACAGATACGTGTCAACGGGCGCAGAAAATACATGCATTATCGCCAGTGGTATCTTCTGATATGAATAAGTTGTTAATCACAGCGGCTATTATGCAGCTGATGGAAAAGAATGATGATGCTTTAATAAGTCTACAGCTTAGCGGTCGGGAAAACAAAGTGAATTTAAACGCAGTAGCAACAGCTGACGGCTATTTAAAGTGCAGTGCCATAGTTGGAACAATGAATGAAAAAAATATGCAGTCAGAGCTAAAAGAGGGCTTTTTAAAACTAGTACGGGATATAGGCATGCGTGAACCATATATAAGTACAGTTCAAGTAAAAGATAATAATTTGGGACAAGCTGTGCAGGATTATTATGCACAAAGTGAGCAGGTAGAAAGCTATGTCATTTTTAGCGATAATAATGATGAATATATGGGACTTATTGTTCAATTACTGCCTAATGCCAAAGCAGAAACGATAGAGAATTTAAAAAAACAATTTGCTGAGCTGGATTGGCAGAATATTTCTGCACTGGGGGCTATACTGGAAAAATTGTCGCTGAAGATAGTTGATAAGCAGATGGTTAAGTATAAGTGCAATTGTTCACGCGAGCAAATGGGAAAAGCCCTTATAAGTTTAGGTAAAGAGCAATTACAAAGTCTTATAGATGATGGGGAACCATTGGAGATGGGATGTCGTTTTTGTAAAAAAACATATACTTTTACAATTGCTGATTTACATGATCTTGTTGTATAATAGTAGTCCTGTGCAAATATGGTTTATATAGTAAAAACGAATCAATGGTACGTGTTATCATTGATTTTTCTTGTGTAATAAAAATTAACTTAATAACATTAATGAGTGAAAGTCAAATTATTTATAAGCAGGAAAACTCAATATATTGTAGAAATACATATAAAAATACACTATATATTGAATAATAGTCATGAAATTGCACTAAAATACGGGTGGCAATAATAAATAAATTTTATTATAATAACAAAGCTAATTAAAAATAATTATTAAATAAGAATTACTTGACTATAAGGAGCGAGTTTTTTGGAAAAATGGTATGAGAATGAAATAGGTAAAAATATTTTGCAGGCAAAATATTATCATGTGGGAGAAAATGATCCGCAGGATTTTATTAATCGTGTGGCTTCGATATTTTCGCCTGAAGTGAAAATATCAATGCATGAGTATCTGGAAGATGGCTCTGTATGCCCTGCTGGACGTACTTTATATGCAACAGGTGCTAAGGGGAAATTTAAGGCAAGTTTAAGTAACTGTTATATATTGCCTTCACCTGAAGATAATATTGAATCTATTTTTAAAATCAATGCTGAAATTGCCCGTATTTTTTCTTATGGCGGTGGTATTGGGGTTAATATTAGCAATTTGCGTCCCAAAGAAAGTAGTGTTAATAATGCGGCTCGTACATCGACTGGCGCAGTATCTTTTTTAAAAATTTTTGACTCTACAGGTGAAGTAATAAGCCAAAATGGCCGTCGCGGAGCGATGATGGTGGGACTTAACTGTGATCATCCAGATATTTACGAATTTTTGCATATGAAGCAGCATAATGAAAAACTTGCATCAATGAATATTTCTATATTATTTAAAGATGATTTTATGAAAGCAGTAACAAATAATGAAGAATACGAACTAAAATTTGATGTTGCAGCTACCGGTGAACAAGTCAGAAAAAAAATAAATGCCGCAGACTTTTTTGATGAATATTGTAAAACACAGTGGGATTGGGGCGACCCAGGAGCATTGTTTGTCGATAGACTTAACGACTACACATTATTGAGTGGTTATGATGATTATAATATTGAGATAACTAATCCTTGTGGGGAATTTGGTGGTAATGCTTATAATTCCTGTAACCTTATGAGCGTTAATCTTTATAATTTTATTGATGATAAATTTGCTGATGCTCCAAAGCTTAATGAAGAAACTTTTGCAAAGGCTGTATCTACAGCAGTACGGGCACTTGATGAGGTACTTGATTATGGTTATGAAACACAGCCACTCGATGCCAACCGTAAATGTATTGACGATTGGCGTAGTGTCGGCTTGGGGTTATTTGGCGTTGCAGATGCACTTATCGCCATGAAGCTTAAATATGGCAGTGATGATGCCAATGCTTTTATTGGTCAGGCTATGCGTCTGATGTTTATCGAGGCGGCTCGTACATCAGCACAAATGGCTAAAGAAAAGGGCACGTTTGGTCGTTATGATTGGAAAAAAACATTAAAGTCACCGCTTGTAAAATTATTGCAAAAAGAAGCGCCGGATGTTTATGCACTTATCAAGGAAAATGGCTTAAGAAATGGCACATTGCTAGCCATTGCCCCAACGGGTACAATATCGCTGCTTATGGGTGTATTTTCAGGCGGTTGTGAGCCGTTATATAAAATGAGTTATATGCGTACTACCCATAAAATGGAAGGTGATAATAAAGCGTTTAAAGTATATGCACATTCCATAAAGGATTTACTGGATTATAATGAGCTTAGTTATGATACTGCCGATGAAGAAATTAAAAAGAGATTTCCATGGATTATTGAAAGCCATGAGGTACCATATTTAAATCGTGTTAAATTGCAGGCTGTAATGCAGAAATATGTTGACAATTCGATATCTTCAACTGTTAATTTGCGCAGTGATGCCACAGTGGATGATATCAAGCGGATTTATTTAGCGGCATGGAAAGCTAATTGTAAAGGTATTACTGTATTTCGCGATGGCTGTAAACGCGGCAATATTCTTGGCGTAACAGATGAAAAAAAATCATCAATAGAATATGATTCCATACAACCGAAAAAAAGAGACGATATTGCCCGTCTTGATGGTACTACACTGGTTCGCCATACTTCCTGTGTGGATAAGATGTATATTACAATCAATAAGACAGCATCGGGTCAGGTATTTGAAGTGTTTACTAATGCATCCGGTGGCTGTGCCAGCAATATTGCTACGATTACACGTTTAACATCATTGGCACTGCGCTCAGGTGTCAGCGTCAAGCAGATAATAAAACAGCTGGCAGTAAGTAAGTGTTCGGCTTGTCAGGCACTTATCCGTGATGGCAGAAAAGATATTTCTTTGTCATGCGGTAACGCTATAGCTTCAGCCTTGATGGAAGTATATAATGAAACACAGACCAAAAAAGATGAAGAAACATATGTGGATAAAAGTGAAGATGCATCTATAAATAAAAAATGTCCAGAGTGTGGACATTATACATTGCGCCCGGAGGGAAATTGTGTGACTTGTACCTATTGCGGCTGGTCTAAATGTGAATAAATATTATAGTAAATAATATTATGTCCGTATTACTATTAAATTTCATTATTAATAGTAATACGGGCTTTTTTGTAAGATGAATATTTACAAAAATAAAATATTTTTATAAATTTAAAATATTAGTAGAACTTTTAGGAGGTAAAAATAAAAATTTAGGGAAATATTTAAAGTGTATTAATTTAGGAAAGGTTGGATAATATGGAGGTTATTAACAATTTAAGAGTCAGGTATAAAGCGGCAATCATGATTATAATTGCTACAATAGGTATGATAACGGTAGGGTATACAGGTTATACATATCTATATAAAAGCCAGCTGGCAATGGAGGCGATCTACTCCAATAATTTGCAAGCGGTACAACATTTAAGCAAGGCTATAGTTGATACCAGAGTAGTGCAGAGCCGGACTTTGCAAACGGTAATCGAGACAAAGCCGGAAAAACTGGCTCAACGCAAAGATGATTTTTTGAAATTCAGTAAAAACTATGAGGGGGAATGGGAGGCCTATACTAAGATAGCATCGCCGGCAGGAAAAGAAAAATTGGCAGCAGCGCAAAGTCACTGGAATGATTATAAAGCGACAATGATGGATATTATAAATTTATCGTTGCAGGGTAAAAAAGAGGAAGCGGCAGCCTTATATGAAACAAAAGGTGCCTCAACGATGATTGCAATTCGCGATAACCTCAATGAGCTGCAAAAGATCGAAGATAGCTCAGCTAAAGCCATTAATGAGAATAATAAGCAAGATTCCAAGTCAGCCTTACATAATATGATTATAAAGACAGTGCTTGTTTTCATAGTGTTGCTTGTTTTTTGTTTGTGGTTTGTAAAACAAATTATTACACCACTTAACGATATGATACATACTTGTAAAAAGCTCAGTGATGGCTATTATCGTATTGATGGACAAACGTCAGTACGCGGTGATGAATTTGGTGATATGGAAAGAATGCTGTGGCAGATGCAGGAGAGTTTGATTAAATTTTTGCATCGAATGAATGATTCTATTGAACATGTGGCGGCATCCTCAGAAGAATTAACAGCCAGCTCCATGCAATCAGCACAGGCAGCGACAGATGTAGCTAAATCAGCAGAAAAGGCATCATCGCTGGTAGAAGAACATAAAGTATCAGTGACACGTGGCAGAAGCTCGGTGAATGAAGTTAACATATCTATCCAAAATATCCATAAAGAATCAGATACCGTAGTAGGTTATGCTCATTCTGTTGTAAATTATGTTACAGAGGGCAATGGTGTCATTGATAAATCTGTTACAAAAATAAAGACAGTGGAAAATACAGTTTCATCATCAACTGATATGGTGGAAACATTAGGTGACAGTTCACAGGCAATAGGACAGATTATTGAAACTATTTCAAGCATTGCCGGACAGACCAATTTATTAGCACTTAATGCAGCCATAGAGGCAGCTCGCGCTGGCGAAAATGGCAAGGGGTTTGCTGTGGTGTAGCTGAAGAGGTAAGAAAACTAGCGGAACAGTCGCAGACAGCAGCGGCACAGATTACTGAGCTTATAAGCAAAATTCAGTCGGATACGGCTAATGCAGTTACAGCTATGCAGCGTGGACGCAGTGAGGTTGCTGAAGGAGCAAAATCAGTAGAAGAACTGCGCAGTATGTTCAGTAAAATTGATGGCTTGATAAATAATGTAACGCAGCAAATGGACAAAATGGCACAGGCCGTTAATAAGGTAACGCAAAATGCTGCCAGCATTTCACGCGAGGTCGATAATATTGATACGGACAGTAACAAGGTAGCGGGAGAGATACAGACGGTATCAGCTGCTATGCAGCATCAATCGGCTACGACTGAGGAAATTGCTTCTGCCAGTGAAGCATTGGCTCAACTAGCACAGGAAACACAGGAAGAATTGCATAAATTTAAATTCTAAAATATAATGGCCCCGTTATTTGGCATATGCTAAATAACGGGGCCATTTGTGTGGAGGGTACATATCAAAAAAATGAAATTGATATTTATTATCAACTCAATAATAACAAATAATTATTTAATAGTCAAATGATAACAATAAATTTTATAATAACAAAAAAGCATACTCGTAAGAGTATGCTTTAATAATCTAATTTGGTGCGGAAGACAGGACTTGAACCTGCACTCCGGAGGAACTAGATCCTAAGTCTAGCGCGTCTGCCAATTCCGCCACTTCCGCATCGAAGACAATTATACAGTGTTTATCTTAAATAGTCAATACATATTGTAAAATTATTTAAGATATTTTTGTCGTAGCATAAATTTTCGTTTCATTGCTGTTATAAAATCGGCAGCAGCCTGTAAATCATCAGCATCGGGATGCAAGGCTGCATTGGCCCATCTTTTTTTATTGCGGTCATTAGCTGTATGCGGGTCATCAGGAGAACCTTGTTCTCGTCTTGCTAAAAGTGCGGGATTTATTTTGCCCTGTGAAGCAAATGTTCCAAGAATAGTGCAACCTTCACCTAGATAATTAGCGGCTCTGGCAAAGGCTGTTACAGCATGTTCACTGTATTTTTCAGCACCGTGTGTCTGGAATAATATTACTTCTTTATTGGAAAGTTGTCCCAATATTTTTTTGCTTTTGGGATCAGGACCACCACGCGATAGCCAATAGCCAACCATAATTACATCATAATCGGCGAAGGAAAAATCAGCAGAGATGTTGTTAATAGAGTAAATATCACCTTCATTATCATCAAGAGCATTATTAAGGGCACAAGCGATTTGTTTGGTATTACCAGTATTACTGGAATAAATTGTAAGCCATTTTTTCATAGATAAAGAATTCCTTTTATCAACTTAATATTTTTTGTGTGCGTATTATACTAATATATTCAATCTGATATTATTTTACCATCGGTAGAAATTACAGTTATCTGCCATGGAATAAATTTACCGCTTTGCTGCAGTGCGTTTTTAGCAGCATTTTCAAGGCCGCCGCAACAGGGAACTTCCATGCGTACGATGGATAAGCTTTTTATGTTATTGCTTTTTAATATGGCCGTAAGTTTTTCCGTATAATCACCTTCGTCAAGTTTGGGACAGCCGATGAGGGTGATATGATTTTTAATGAATTCATCATGAAAAGCGGCATAAGAAAAAGCTGTGCAATCCGCGGCAATGAGCAGGTTGGCATTATCAAAATATGGAGCTGAAACAGGTACGAGTTTTATTTGGACAGGCCACTGCTGCAGCTGGCTAATACTGCTCATAGTATTTTGTGGTGTATTAGCTCGCGGGGTAAAGGTTTTAACAGCAGAGCCGGGGCAGGTAAAAGCAGTTTTTTTGTGTGCCTGGGCTTTTTTGACCGCTGCTTCATCATATGCCGGTGCTTCCCGTTCTTCAAAGGAAATGGCGTTTTGCGGGCAGGCGGGCAGACAGTCACCGAGTCCGTCACAATAATGTTCGTGGATCAGTTCAGCCTTATTGTTTATTAGGGCGATAGCACCTTCGTGGCAGGCATCAACGCAGATGCCGCAGCCATTGCATTTTTCTTTATCAATTTTTATTATTTTTCGCAGCATAAAAATAATCCTTTCTTTTTAAAAAACATTTTCTTGTCATTATTTATATATTTTATTATAATATAATAAAAATATCGGTTGTAAATATAACAAAAGGTGAAAAAGATGAAGAAAATTTTTTCGTTTGGTGAGAATAATAGTGTCGAATTATTGCAAGAGCATATGCCTGTAATAAAAAGTTCACCATTATTTATAGGAGCTTCAGAAAAAGAAATAAATTCGATGTTAACCTGCTTAGGTGGAACTATTGCAAAATGTGATAAGGACAAATATATTTTTCATGCCAATGATAATATAACTGATATGGGGCTTGTATTATCGGGAAGCCTGCGGCTGGAACGCAATGATTATTGGGGAAATCGCAGCATTTTAAGTTATGTCGGCCGCGGTGAGATATTTGGGGAAGTATTTGCTTGTGAACCGTTATTGTCAACGAGCATAAGTGCTGTTGCCAATGAAGAATCAATGATATTATTTATGAATGTACAGCGTATTGCTACAATGTGCGGCAATAACTGTATTTATCATTCCCAGCTCATACATAATCTGCTGTCGGTAATGGCAAAAAAAGCTTATATGCTGACATCAAAAATAAACCATGTGTCAAAGCGCACTACACGAGAAAAATTGTTGTCATATTTTTCTGAACAAGTACTTTTGTCGGGTAGTACGGAATTTTCTATTCCTTTCAGCCGACAGGAATTAGCAGATTTCTTGTCTGTTAACCGCAGTGCGATGTGCGTGGAATTATCGAAAATGCAGACTGATGGTATAATTAATTTTAATAAGAATAGATTTGAATTGCTTACTGATGAAAATCCAATGTGAATTAACTGATAACTTCGATATTTATAAAATGTTTTCCTGTAAAAAAATACCTTATCATGAAAAAACATGATAAGGTATTTTTTAATATTTAAAGGGCTGTTTAGTTAAACCAATTTTGCTGATAAGCGTATCAAAATCAGCGGCATTTATTGTACGTCCGGCAACTAATGGGATTTTAGCACATACCTTGGCATCATCCAGAGCATCATGATGGGAGAATTTTATATTGAAAAAATCGCCTATGGTATTTAATTTATGATTATATAAATCCGGCCAGACTTTTTGTGAAATCTTTACTGTACAGCAGGTATCAAATTTTATTTTTGGCAGATTATATTCCTGCATGCAATAGCGCATTACTGACATATCAAAAGAAGCATTATGGGCAATGACAGTTCTGTTCTCCATTATTTGGCGCAGCTGGGGAAATATATCGGCAAAAGTAGGTGCATTTTTTACCATATCTATAGTGATACCGTTAATAGCGACATTTTGCGGCGTAAAGACTGTTTGGGGTGGTTTTATCAGTGTACTGTAGGAGCTGGCCATATGGCCAGCCTGAATATCAACTAGTGCTACACTACAGGCGCTGTTGCGCTCACTGGTAGCCGTTTCAAAATCGATAGCGACAAAATTCATCATGGGGAAATATCCTTTCTAAGGCATTTAAGCCGCACTATTATTGCACTTATCAGCAATAATAATGCGGCTTAAATTATATTGTTTTAGGAATGCTTATTTGTTTTTTAAATATTCATCAATAGCTGCAGCGGCCTTCTTACCAGCCCCCATCGCCAATATTACAGTAGCAGCACCAGTTACGATATCACCGCCGGCAAATACACCAGGTTTACTGGTAGCACCGGTTTCTTCATCAGCAACAATATTGCCGCGTTTATTGGTCTGCATATCAGGTGTAGTAGACTGTACCAATGGATTTGGTCCTTGTCCAATAGCTACGATCACAGTATCAACATCTAAATTAAATTCAGAGCCGGCAACAGCTACAGGACGACGTCGTCCGGAGTCATCCGGTTCACCAAGTTCCATTTTGATGCAGCGCAATTTTTCAACATTACCATTGTCATCACCGAGAATTTCTACGGGATTATTGAGAAGTTTAAAATCAATGCCCTCAGCCTTAGCATGATGCACTTCTTCCAAACGAGCCGGCAGTTCTTTTTCACTTCTGCGATAAACAATGTAGACATGTTCAGCACCAAGGCGCAAAGAAGTGCGGGCAGCATCCATGGCAACATTACCACCACCGATTACGGCAACATTTTTACCGACTTTAAGCGGAGTATGATATTCAGGGAATTTATAAGCTTTCATTAAATTGCAGCGAGTAAGAAATTCGTTGGCTGAATAAACACCGTTTAAATTTTCACCGGCGATATGCATAAAGCTTGGCAATCCAGCGCCGGTAGCGATGAATACAGCGCTAAAGCCTTCTTCTTCCATCAATTCATCAACAGTATATAATTTACCGATAACTGAGTTGAATTCGATTTCTACACCGAGTTTTTTTAGATTATCAATTTCTACTTTAACTACTTTTTCTTTTGGCAGACGGAATTCTGGAATGCCGTATGATAATACACCACCAGCTTTATGTAAAGCTTCAAAAATAGTTACTTTATAGCCCATTTTAGCAAGTTCGCCAGCAGCCGATAAACCAGCCGGACCTGAGCCGATGATGGCAACTTTTTTGGCATCAGCAGCATATGTAATAGGTTTGACTTCATTTTTAGCAGCTAAAGCACGGTCGGCAGCAAATCTTTCTAGGCGGCCAATAGCGACAGGTTCGCCTTTAATGCCAAGCACGCAGTGCATTTCACATTGATTTTCCTGCGGGCATACACGACCACAGATAGCAGGAAGTGCATTGGATTCATTTATCACACCAATGGCACCGTCGAAATCGCCGGTTTTCATCTTGGAAATAAAGCCGGGAATATCTATTTGTACAGGACAGCCTTGTACGCAGCGTGGATTAGGACAGCTTAGGCAGCGATTGGCTTCGGCAATTGCTGTTTCTTCGTCGTAGCCAAGTGCTACTTCATCAAAATTATGTGCGCGAACCTGAGCGTCTTGTTCAGGCATAGCATGCTTGGTCATTTGTAAGGCCATTTATAGGACCTCCTTGATTTTGGTTAAATTGCAAACGTGATCTGATTCCACTTTTTCTTTATCCTTATACATACGTTGGCGTGATAAAAGACCAGCAAAGTCAACTAAATGCCCGTCAAATTCCGGGCCATCAACGCAGGCAAATTTTATTTCATCACCAATTTTTACACGACAGCCGCCGCACATACCAGTGCCATCAACCATAATTGGGTTGAGACTGACAACTGTTTTTATATTATAGGGACGGGTAGCTTCGACAACACTGCGCATCATCACTACAGGACCGATAGCAACTACTTCATTAATTTTTTCACCGCGGTCAATAATTTGCTGCAGAGCGGTGGTGACAAAACCTTTTATGCCATAGGAGCCATCATCGGTAGTAATAAGGACTTCATCGCTTACGGCACGCATTTCATCTTCTAAAATTAATATGTCTTTATTTTTAGCACCCATTATGGAGATAACTTTGTTGCCAGCTTCATGCATACCGCGGGCTATTGGATGAATTGGGGCAACACCAATACCACCGCCGATGCAGACGACAGTCCCCATGTTTTTTTCGATGTGGGTTTTCTTGCCTAAAGGAGCAACGACATCAAGGATACATTCGCCTTCATTTAATTGGGCTAAAAGTGAGGTGCCTGCACCAACTTCTTGGAAAACAATGGTTACAGAGCCTTTTTCGCGATTAAAATCAGCAATTGTTAACGGCAGACGTTCGCCTTCTTCATTAGTACGGATTATTAAAAATTGACCAGGTTCAGCTTTTTTTGCTATACGAGGAGCTTCAATCTCAAATAGCCATACACTGGGAGAAAGCAGTTCTTTTTTCAAAATTTTATTCATTTTTTTCCCTCTTTTAAAAATCTAGTCTATAATATGAACTGAATAGTAAATATGCTATTACTATAACACAAAAAAATAATAATTTAAATAAGAGCCAATTGTTAGTAGAAAACTAAGCAAAAATTCCCTGCATATATTCGACTAAATCAGCGCGGATAGGCATGATGTACATATTGCTATTATGTTTGGTGACAAAATCCCTGACTTTACGTGCAAATTCGATATTCCATTCTAAAGTTGGCTCAAAATCTTTGGGGAAAACAACATTATTCTTTGTTTCCCAATAGCTTACCGAGCGTTCGGATAAAACAGGTGAGATACCCCAATAAATATTGCTGCCTTCGAGCATTTCGGCATACATTTCCATATAACGCAAATCAAAAAAAGGCTGAGTGAAAAAACCACAGGCTCCAGCCTGAATTTTGCGGCGGATATGATATAATTCCTGACGCATGCTTGAGCGGTATTGGTCAATACCCGCATAAACATTTATTTCCGGCATTTCATCATGAAATTTGCGGATTATATCGGTGCTGATGGTGGGATAAACTTTGTGAGCCATGCTTTGCGGCGGGTCACCGGTTATTACAAGAACATCGTTTATTTTATGGGAATGCAGATATTCCTGCATTGGCAGTTTGTCATTAAGGTTGATATCAAGAGCACGGATATGGGGCATAGCTTTAAACCCATGCTCCTGAGCAAGCTTAGCTCCTTCCCAGCTATGGGTTTCAAAGCGTAACAGCTCCGGAATGTTTATTAGATCAATAGGGAAAGTATTATCTTTTATTTGCTGCAGCTCATTTGCTAAAATTTCTTTATCACGTGGTATAAGCTCGACGGAAATAGCCATATATTAACCTCCAGTATATTTTTATAATATATTGTAACTAAAAAATAAGACAAAGTCCAATATAAATAAATGATAATATGTATAGAAGTTAACAAAATAAAAAGGTCGGTTAAATTGCCCGACGATACTAATTTTGCTATAATAAAGCGATGATAAAAATAACATAAATGTTTGCGAAATTTGGAAGGAGTTATTATATAATGAATAAAGTTCATATTGTCGGGGCCGGTCCAGGTGACCCTGAACTTATAACAGTTAAGGGGCAGCGTCTTTTACAGGAAGCGGATGTGATAATTTATGCGGGGTCATTGGTAAATCCGGCGCTGCTCGATTATGCCAAAGCCCAGTGCAAAATATATAATAGTGCTTCAATGACCTTGCAGGATGTTGTAGAAGTTGTAAAAAATGCTGTAGCTGATGATTTGCAGGTAGTTCGCTTACATACAGGAGATCCGGCTATTTATGGTGCTATTCAGGAACAGATGGACGAATTTAAAAAGCTTTCAATAGATTATGAAGTTGTTCCAGGAGTAAGTTCATTTTTAGCTTCGGCAGCAGCTTTAAAGCAAGAATATACTCTGCCGGAAATTTCTCAAACAGTTATAATAACGAGAAATGCTGGTCGCACACCAGTGCCGGAAAAAGAAAACTTGAAGTCACTGGCCGCACATAATGCGACAATGTGTATTTTTCTGAGTGTCCATATGCTCAATGATGTAGTAAAAGAGCTTATTGCTGGCGGCTATAAAGAAGATACGCCAATTGCTATTGTGCAAAAAGCGTCCTGGCCGGAACAAAAAATAGTACGTGGCCGGCTAAACGATATTGTGGGAAAAGTTGGTAAGGAAGATATAACACGCACAGCGATGATTGTTGTTGGTGAATGCCTTGATACTGATTATGCTTTATCACGCCTTTATGCGCCGGAATTTACGCATATGTATCGTAAAGGAACCGATTCAGAGGGTAAGTGAGGCATATTATGAAATATGCAGTTATTGCTGTTACTGTTAACGGTGTAAAAATAGCTCAACAACTCAAGAATGCCGCAATTGGTGAAATTACTGTTTTTGCTAAGGCATCACTGTCTAGTGATGAAAATATCCGGACGTTTACTAAAATGCGGGAATTAATGAAAGAAATATTTTTCGCCTATGATGCGTTGGTATTTTGCTGCGCAACAGGTATTGCTGTACGCATGGTAGCACCATATATAAACAGTAAGGATAAAGACCCGGCAGTTGTAGTGGTCGATGAGCAGGCTAACTTTGCTATAAGCTTGTTGTCCGGGCATTTGGGCGGGGCTAATGAATTTACTGGCAGGATAGCTGGAATTTTACAGGCTGTGCCGGTTATAACTACAGCAACAGATGTTAATGGACTCATTGCGCCAGATATTATAGCCCGTAAATTAAATCTTCGTGTTGAGCCGTTGGCAGCAATAAAGCTTGTTAATAGCAAATTGCTGGAAAAGGGAAAAATACCTTATTATATAGATGAAAAATGGCCAAGGAAGGATTTTTATCGGGAATATTTACAGCAATATGGTATAAAAGCACAGTTTGTTGATGTTGGCGAAGCAGAAGCGGTGGAAAAACCCTGCGTATTTATAACGCAGCAGGATATTAACAGTGAAGATGTCTTATTACTGAAAAAAAATAAACTGATTGCCGGTGTTGGCTGTCGGCGTGGTGTAGCAGCTCAGCAGATTGAAAAATGTCTGCAGCAGGCCTGCAAACAGATTAATTATGAGATAGAAGATATAAAACTTATTGCCAGTGCTTATTTGAAGGCTGATGAACAAGGAATACTGCAGACTGCGCAAAAATATAATATACAATTACAATTTTATGAAGCAGATATCTTAAAGAAAGCAGTTTTAGATTATGGACTTAGTGAATCGGTTTTTGTAAAAAAACAGATTGGTGTGGGTAATGTTTGCGAAGCGGCAGCTTTGGCAAATGGACATAGCAAATTAATATTAAATAAAACGAAATTTGAGAAAGTGACGGTAGCTTTAGCATGGGAAAAATAACAGTTATAGGGATTGGACCGGGAAATCTTGATGACATGACACCAAGAGCACATAAAGCAATAGTAGCAGCTGATACAGTAGCTGGCTATAATACATATATAAAGTTGGTGGAATCATTACTAAATGGTAAAAATATTATTGGCACAGGAATGATGCAGGAAATCGACCGCTGCAAAATGGCATTGAATGAGGCAGTAAAAGGTCATGATGTGGCAGTTGTATCAAGCGGTGATGCCGGGGTATACGGTATGGCTGGCCTTGTGCTGGAATTATTATTGCAAATGCCGCAGGCAGATCGTCCACAGATGGATATAATACCAGGCATAAGTGCAGTTAATGCAGCAGCAGCAGTGCTGGGCGCACCACTTATGCATGATTTTGCCGTTATAAGCCTTAGTGATTTATTGACACCATGGGAACTTATTAAAAAAAGAGCAGCCTTTGCTGCTCAGGGCGATTTTGTTATTGCCCTTTATAATCCTAAAAGTCGCAAACGTGTTGAACATATAGAAGAAATAAGAAAAATTCTGCTTGAATATAAATCAGGACAGACGCCGGTAGGTATTGTTCGTGGGGCAACACGTGATAATGAAAGTGTTACTATTTCTGACTTGGAAAACTTTACTAAGGAAGATATTGATATGTTTTCACTGGTCATTATTGGCAATAGTAATACCTATGTGCAGGATAATACGATGATAACACCGCGAGGCTATAAATTATGATTTTTTTGGCGGCTGGTACGCAGGATGCCCGTGAAATTGCGCTCCTGCTGTTAGAAAAAGGCTATGAAGTAACAGCCTCGGTTGTTAGTGAATATGGTAAGATTTTATTGCAGGAGCAGAAAAATCTTACTGTAATCGAAAAAATGCTTGATGAAAAACTGCTTAGGGAATGTTTGCAAAATAGTAAAGTAAATATTTTTATAGATGCCAGTCATCCTTATGCTGTAAATATATCAAAAACAGCGATGCAGGTTTGTGAAGAGCTGGGAATTGTTTATATCCGTTATGAACGTCCCATAACAGCTTTGCCGCAGTATGATAAATTATATAAGGTGGAATCGTTTGAGGCAGCGGCAGTTAAAGCTTTTGAATTAGGCGATAATGTGTTTTTAACGACAGGAAGCCGCCATCTGCGGGAATTTACCGACTGCCGCAAAGAAAATCAGCAGCTTACAGTAAGAGTATTACCAGCACTCGAATCAGTGCAGGCTTGTATCAATGAAAAAATTAGCCTGAAAGATATAATTGCTATGCAGGGACCATTTTCCCATGCTTTAAATAAAGCTATGTATGCACAGACAAAGGCACAGGTTGTGGTAATGAAAAACAGTGGTAAACTTGGTGGAACCGATACTAAAATTACCGCAGCTATTGAGGCAGGACTAGCATTAATTGTCATTGACAGACCGCAGATAAAATATAAAAATATATTTACAGATAAAGAAGCATTGCTAAAAAAAATAGGGCAAAGTATAGTTGATTAAAAAATAAAGCTGGATTTTTTTTATTCCTGAGCTATAATATATTGTGCATATTAATAATACAGTTAAATGCAGGTATATTTTATATGGAGAGGGTTGTCACAAGATGCATTTACCAGTATATCAAACGATAGCTGTTGATTTGGCTACGCGTATAACAGAATATGAGTTTTTAGTAGGGGCTAAATTATCCGGCCGCACCCTGCTGGCCAGCCAATATTCTGTGTCCCCTGAAACTATCCGCAAGGCGGTAGTTATGCTGAAAGATGCCGGTGTTGTACAGGTATCACAGGGGCGGGAGATTCTTGTAATATCACGTGAGTGTGCTGCAAAATTTCTTACGCATCAAAAGCAGCTGCATTCGGTATATTCATTACGGCAGGAATTAGAATTGTTATTGAAGGAAAAAGAAGACATAGATACGCGTTTTCGTAAGGTTACGACAGAGATTGCATCTTATTCCGATAGATTAAAAAATATTCAGCCATATAATCCCTTAGAAATTATCGTTACTGCTGAATCAGGTCTAGAAGGAAAAACTTTACGGGATTTAGCTTTTCGGGAAATGACAGGAACCTTAGTTATTGCTGTACGCCGTGATAAGGAAATGTTCATAGCACCTGATCCTAATATAGTTTTGTGGAAGGATGATCGTCTTGTTGTTATTGGGGCGGTTGATAAATTAGAGAAGCTGAATGCATTTTTTGCTGGGAATAATAAAAAATTGGATTATTGCAGTTAATAAATAGCTATTATATTGAGAGGCTGTCGCACGTTAGTAAATATGTGCGTCAGTCTCATTTTTTTACAGGAAAATAGCAGTTTTTTAAAGAATAATTAGAATTATGAAAAAATAACTAACTATGAGTTATTAAAAAAATATATAAAAGTGTAAACAAGAACCTCGGAAAAATTGTAGGGAAAACCAATGATAATACTGAAAATGCGGCATGCATAGGCTGATAAAAAATAAAAATATAATTGTTAACTTTGTGCTTTAAAATAGCATTCTATTACTATTACAGAAGATTGAAATTTGCCAAATAACAACCTTTGTGATATAATTAGAGTTGTTAGTTTTGAAATAAAGAATCATCAGGGGGAATATATGAGCGTTAAGATAAAAGTAGAAAATTTAACGAAAGTTTTTGGGAAAAAGGTCAAACAGGCATTGGAGCTTTCTAACCAAAATAAAGAAAAAGATGAGATAGTACGCAAAACAAAAGCCACAGTAGCTGTAAACAATGTCAATTTTTCGATTAATGAAGGAGAGATATTTGTTATAATGGGACTTTCCGGTAGTGGTAAATCCACACTGGTGCGTTTACTTAATAGATTGATTGAGCCTACAGCTGGTAGTATATATTTAGATAATATGGATGTTTCTAAACTATCTAAAAATGATTTACGTGAAGTCCGTCGTACAAAAATGAGTATGGTATTTCAGGGATTTGCCCTTTTTCCGCATAGAACTGTATTGCAAAATACTGAATATGGTTTGGAAGTGCGTGGTGTTGCACCTGATGAGCGCACTAAAATTGCTGAAAATGCCTTGGATCGATCAGGCTTGCTGGCATATAAAAATCAGTATCCTCACCAATTGTCCGGTGGCATGCAGCAGCGTGTAGGTTTAGCGCGGGCACTTGCTAATGACCCAGAAATTTTATTAATGGATGAATCATTTTCAGCACTTGACCCGTTGATTCGTGGTGATATGCAGGATGAATTAATGGACTTACAGGAGCAGATGAAAAAAACCATTATTTTCATTACGCATGATTTGAATGAAGCGTTAAAAATAGGTGATCGCATCGCCATTATGAAGGATGGTAAGGTGGTTCAAATTGGTACTGGTGAAGAAATACTGACTAATCCGGCTAATGAATATGTACGTCGTTTTGTTGAGGGCGTTGATAGGACAAAAATACTTAATGTTGAGCATATAATGTCCAAGCCGCGTGCTATTATCAATGTTGATAAAGCAGGGCTGCATTTGGCAATGAATAGGATGGTAACGAGTGATTTTCCTTTTTTGATTCTTACGAATTCACATCATGAGTTTTTAGGTTATATCACGGACAGAGACACGGCATTAGCTATTAAGAAAAAAGGTGCAAATGCTAATTATAAAGATATAGTAAAAACAGATATGCATATAGTAGCACTTGATACACCGATACCAAAGATATACCGTTATTTATTATCAAAAGGAAATCTGCCGGTAGTAGTTATGGACAATAATGCTATTCGTGGTGTAATAATGCGCAGAAATGTTATAGAATTATTGTCTTCTGTGGCGCAAGAAGAGATAAGCGAGGTGGTTTGATGAGTTCTATTTTAGCAATACTGCCTCATATTGACTTGGCAGGTAAAGTAGAAAGTTTAACAAGCTTTTTAACCACGGCATGGAGTCCGTTGTTTGATGGAATACAGACCGTCGGCAATGGTATGAATGATGCTCTGACCGGATTTTTGCAGGCTGTTCCGCCGGCAGTGTTTGTTGTAGTTTTTGTACTGTTTGCCTACTGGATCAATAGAAAAAGAAAAAGTTTTGGTTTAGCTGTTTTTACGTTTATTGGATTGTGGTTTATTTATAATCAGGGACTCTGGCCAGCTTTTATTGATACATTATCCTTGATTATAATATCAAGCCTGTTATCAATTGTTTTGGGTGTACCTATTGGTATTATTATGTCAAAAAATGATACAGCCCAGGCAATAATAAAACCCATACTTGATTTTATGCAGACGATGCCGGCTTTTGTATATCTGATACCGGCTGTAGCCTTCTTTGGTATTGGTGTTGTGCCGGGGATATTTGCTTCTATTATATTTGCGTTGCCGCCAACGGTTCGCTTTACAAATCTGGGAATACGTCAGGTACCAAAGGAACTTACAGAAGCTGCTGATTCTTATGGCAGTACCGAATGGCAAAAGCTTGTAAAATTAGATTTGCCAATAGCCAGACCAACTATAATGGCGGGAATAAATCAGACCGTAATGTTGTCGTTATCAATGGTTGTAATAGCATCGATGATTGGGGCACCGGGATTAGGACGTGATGTCCTTTCAGCATTGCAGCGGGCACAGGTAGGTAATGGTTTCGTGGCAGGTTTAGGCATTGTTATATTGGCTATTATTATTGATCGACTAGCACAACGACTAAATAAGAATATAAAAAACTAAGTGCATTTATTTGCATAGGATGATGGAAATGCAATTAAAGATAGTTCTATATAAACTAAGGAGGCGTTGTATTTGTTTACAGCAAAATGGAAACGTATTATAACAGCAGGACTAAGTGTCAGTATGGCAGCACTGTTACTGGCAGGCTGCGGCGGTAATGATAGTGGCAGCAGTAAAACTTCTGATAAAAAAGAAGTGAAACTCAGCTATGTGGAATGGGATACTGAGGTAGCATCGACAAACGTTGTAGCTACAGTACTTAGAGACCTTGGCTACAAAGTAGAAGTAACACCGCTTGATAATGCTGTTATGTGGCAGGCAGTAGCGACTGGTAAATCTGACGGCATGGTAGCAGCATGGCTGCCAACAACTCATAGTGCGCAATATAAAAAATATGGCAAAGATGTAGAAAATCTTGGCCCTAATTTAAAAGGTGCTAAAGTAGGTTTGGTTGTACCGCAATATATGAAAGCCGATTCCATTGCTGATTTAAAAGATCAGGCCGGCAAAAAAATAACTGGTATTGAAGCTGGTGCTGGCGTATGTATGAAAGCGGAAAATGCTATTAAGGAATATCCTAATCTTAACGGCTGGGAATTAGAAACATCGTCTTCCGGTGCTATGGTTACAGCATTGGGTCGTGCCATAAAAGATAAAAAAGATATTATTATCACAGGCTGGACACCACATTGGATGTTTGCAACCTATAAATTAAAATATCTTGAAGATCCTAAAGGTGTATTTGGCAAAGAAGAACAGATTCATACTATTGTACGCAAAGATTTGAAAAAAGATATGCCGGATGTTTATACTGTTCTTGATAACTTTAATTGGACAGTGGAAGATATTAACGCGGTTATGCTTGATATATCAAAAGGGATGAAGCCGGAAGAAGCTGCACAAAAATGGGTGAAAGCTCATCCTGATAAAGTAGCTGAATGGACTAAAGGTATAAGTAAAAAATAAAAGACTTTATAAAAACTGGGGCAATTTAATTGTCTCAGTTTTTTTAATTTGCAGGGATATTTGTTAATGATTAATATATGATATACTAATAGTATTATGAAAAAATACAGTAAGTAACTATAGAGAAGTTTTGGAGGAAGAAATGTTAACTTTAGGGATAGAATCAAGCTGTGATGAAACATCTATTGCTATTATAAAAGAAGGTCGGGAAATTTTAGCAAATGTAATATCAACACAGATACCAATACATCAAAAGTTTGGTGGTGTTGTGCCAGAAATTGCATCGCGCAAGCATATAGTAAATATAATGCCGGTACTCGATGAGGCACTGCAAAAGGCCGATAAAAAACTTTCTGATATCGACCAGATAGCCGTAGCCTATGGACCGGGGCTGGTTGGGGCACTGCTGGTCGGTGTTTCGGCAGCGAAGGCATTAGCCTATTCACTAGATGTGCCGCTTATTCCTGTAAATCACTTGGAAGGTCATATTTTTGCTAATTTTTTATCACATCCGCAATTGGAACCGCCGTTTTTAGCCTTGGTTGTATCGGGGGGGCATACGGCGCTGGTTAATATGAAAGATTATAATAAATTTTCATTAATGGGTGAGACACGTGATGATGCGGCAGGAGAGGCTTTTGATAAAGTGGCGCGTTTATTGGGACTACCATATCCGGGCGGACCGCAGATAGATAGATTGGCTAAAGACGGTAATCCTGATGCTATAGATTTTCCTAAAGCTTTGATGGAAAAAAATAATTATGAATTTAGTTTTAGTGGGTTAAAGTCAGCAGTAATAAATTATATCCACAATGCAAAGCAAAAATCCATAGAAATAAATGGTGCAGATGTTGCGGCTTCCTTTCAAAAGACTGTAATAGACATATTGGTATACAAAGCAATTACAGCAGCCCAAAAGGCCAACATGAATACAATTGTACTGGCTGGCGGTGTGGCTGCCAACAGTATGCTCGAAGCAAAACTTATGGAGCAGTGTGCGCAGAATGATATCAAATTTTATTATCCCAGCAAGATCCTTTGTACCGATAATGCAGCAATGATAGCCTGCCGTGGTTATTATCAATCGCTAAAAGGGAAATTTGCTGATATGGATTTAAATGCTGTGCCGCATCTTACCCTGACCGACTGGGAAGAATAAAAACAGAAAGCTGTATGCATGTAATTACTATATGTGTACAGCTTTTTTTATTAATACAGGATTAATTATTGATTTTTATACTTCTTGCTGGTATCATTAAATATGAATTATATTCATATTTAATGATATTATTATGGGAGATTAAAAATTTTATGATAAGTGTTACTAAGCTTTTATTTGCTACTGAATATTATGGCGATAGTTTGCGTTATACAAAAGGCGCACGTCATGCTAAAAACGGTGTACATGAAGGTGCCGGCCCGGTAGTGGTATGGAATTGTACACGTACATGCAATTTGAAATGCCGCCACTGTTATATGGATTCTGACGCTAAAAAATATACGAATGAATTAAGTACTGAGGAAGCTAAGCAGTTTATTGATGATTTAGCTGATTTTAAAGTTCCGGTATTGTTATTTTCTGGCGGCGAACCTTTAATTCGTCCTGATTTTTTTGAGCTGGCAGATTATGCCGCTAAAAAGGGAATTCGTCCAACACTTTCAACCAATGGCACGCTTATTACACGGGAATACGCTCAGCGTATCAAAGATATTGGTGTGGGGTATGTAGGTATTTCCCTAGATGGTTTACGGGAAGTAAATGATAAATTCCGTGGCAAAGATGGCGCTTTTGAAGCAGCTATGAAGGGAATTGAAAATTGTGTAGCCGTAGGACAGCGGGTAGGACTCCGTTTCACAATAAATCAGCATAATTTACAGGAATTGGAAAACATCTTTGATTTTATCGAAGCAGAAAATATCAACCGCGTATGTTTTTATCATCTTGTATATTCTGGTCGTGGAACGCAGATGATGGATGAAGATGTTTTTCCGCAACAGTCCCGTGAAGCTATGGATATAATAATAAAGAGAACGCTTGACTTTGAAGCACGTGGCTTGAAAAAAGAAATTCTTACAGTAGACAACCATTGTGATGGCGTATATATGTATTTAAAGGCAAAAGCTGAAGGTAATGAAGCTTTGGCTGAGCAGATAAAAAAATATACGTTTTATAATGGCGGCAATCGTTCAGGTATTGCTTTTGGTGAAGTCGACCCAATGGGCTATGTACATCCTGACCAGTTTACGCAGTATTATACCTTTGGCAATGTACGCGACAGAAAATTCGGTGATATTTGGAGTGATACATCTAATCCGATTATGGCTGGACTTAAAGATAGAAAATCATTACTTACTGGCCGTTGTAGTAAGTGTAAATTTCTTGATGTCTGCAATGGTAATTTCCGTACACGGGCTGAGGCAAGAAATGACAGTTTCTGGGCGGAAGACCCATCCTGTTACCTGACTGATGAAGAAATCGGTATAAAATAATAATTATAGTGGATGATAATTTCTAAGTTTCAGATATTGGATTTATCTGGAATTTAGAAATTTATTTGTCTGGAGATAAATAAAGGAGCAAACAATGATAATTTCCTGGAATACAACCAATGCCTGCAATATGTTTTGTGACCATTGTTATCGTGACGCAGGCTGCAAGGCTGATGAAGAATTAAATACAGCTGAGGCAAAAACATTATTAGACCAGATCGCTAAAGCTGGTTTTAAAATTATGATTTTTTCGGGTGGGGAGCCGTTAACACGCCCTGATATAGTTGAGTTGGTACAGCACGCGACAAGTGTCGGGCTGCGCTCCGTATTTGGAACTAATGGAACACTTATAACAGAAGAAATGGCCCAGAAATTAAAAGATGCTGGGGCTATGGGCATGGGGATATCACTTGATTCCATGGATATAGAAAAGCATAATAAATTTCGTAAATTTGATGGAGCGTGGGAAGGTGCTGTACGCGGTATGAGAAATTGCCGCAAAGTGGGACTGCCCTTTCAAATACATACAACGGTTATGGAGTGGAATCAGCACGAACTAGAAACTATAACTGATTTTGCCGTAGCTGAGGGAGCCGTAGCGCATCATTTCTTTTTCTTAGTACCGACAGGCAGGGCTAAAACCATTGAGGCTGAATCGTTACGGGCACGGGCCTACGAAGATGTTTTAACCCGTATTATGAAAAAACAGCAGGAAGTGGACATTGAATTGAAACCAACCTGTGCCCCACAGTTTATTCGAATTGCAGACCAAATGGGGGTAAAAACACGTTTTCGTCGTGGCTGTCTGGCAGGGACATCTTATTGTATTATAAGTCCGCGTGGTAAGGTGCAGCCCTGTGCTTATTTGAATATGGAACTTGGTGATGTACGCGAAACGCCATTCGATGAAATCTGGAAAAATAATGAAGTTTTAAATACATTGCGCACATTGGAATTTAAAGGCGGCTGTGGCAGCTGCAAATATAAAAATTCCTGCGGTGGCTGTAGGGCCAGAGCAGCGTATTATCATGATGGTGATTACATGGCAGAAGAACCTTGGTGCCTGTATCATGGACGAGAAGGCCAAGCATGATGAAAGGTTCTTTAAAAAAACTATTGACAAATAAACAATAAAGCATTATAGTATGTAACTAAAGAAAACATGTAACTATGTAACTACAATGAAAAAATCTAATGATGGGAAAGAGTAACTATATCTCACTTGAATTAGCAGAGAGCTGGTTTATAGCTGAAAGACCGGTATTCAACGATAAGTGAAAATCCTCCCGGAAGAAAGACACTGAAATCTATTAGGTGTCGGCGGTTGTTCCTCGTTATCGGAAACGCGTATGTTAGTACGTTGATGAGTGCCATATAGTTGTAAAACTGTATGGAATTTGGGTGGTAACTCGGAGAATATATATCCGTCCCTTATTTAAGGGGCGGTTTTTTTATATTTATTTATAATTTAGCTAAATATATGAAGGCAAATAGTAATAATGATTCTGCAATTATTTATGCGCGCAAATAATAAGCAGATGTATTTTAACAAAAGAGGTATAAGAAAATGAATTTTATGAAAAAAGCAAGTGGCTTCTTGTCAAAAAATACGACATCACTAATTGTTTTAGTAGCTATTATCACATTTTTTGTTCCCCAATTATTTGCGTGGGTAAAAGGTAATGTCCAGATTGCTGTTTTAGCCGTTATAATGTTTTCCATGGGAGTTACGATTACTACTGATGATTTTAAATTGCTGGCAAAGCGTCCTTTTGATATTTGTATTGGTGCTATTGCCCAGTTTACAATTATGCCATTAGTAGCGTATTTTATTGCAGTCATTTTTAATTTGCCTAATGATATTGCTTTGGGAATTATTTTAGTAGGCTGTTGTCCAGGCGGAATGTCTTCAAATATAATGACTTTTTTGTGCCGTGGTGATGTGCCATATTCAGTAGGCATGTCTACTGTATCAACTTTGTTGGCACCGCTTATGACACCATTTCTGGTTTTGATGCTGGCGGGTGAACGTGTGGCGATTCCTACGCTGGGGATGTTTATTACAATAATGGAAGCTGTATTAATCCCAGTACTTTTAGGATTTTACTTGAATTATAAATTCAGTAATAGTGATAATTTTAAACAAATGCAGCAAATCATGCCGGGAATTGCTGTAATTGGTTTTGCGCTTATAATTGGTGGTGTTGTATCGGTGCAGGGGGCAAGATTCTTTACTTCAAGCTTGGTGATTTTTGTAGTAGTTGCAGCACATAATGCTATTGGCTTTGTACTTGGTTATATTGTTGGCCGTTTCTTTAAATTTTCTGTGGCTAAAAAACGTACACTTTCTATTGAAGTCGGCATGCAAAATGCTGGACTTGGTACAGGCTTGGCCATGGCTCATTTTGCGGCAATTCCGCAGGCTGCGGTCGTTACGGCTGTAGCCTGTGTATGGCAGTCAATAGCAGGAACAGCATTATCAACATTGTTTAGAAAGTATGATGATAAAAAATCAGTAGCTTTTGCTAAAAAACAGGTTTCAGCCTGATAGCGATAAAATTAACTTGAAAAACCTGCCGCAATGGCAGGTTTTTTTTGGTATATCTTGTATTATAATAAGTAATGCTGTTATAATATGTAAGTGATACTTATTATTAGGAGAATATTGACCTTATTGGATTATACTCCAATGATAATGTCAGGGGAAAGACATTATTAAAAGTCAATATATATAGGAGAAGGAGTGTTTTTATGACAAAATCAAAGGTTTATTTTACCGATATGCGGGTTCACCCCGGTAAGGCCAATTTACTGCAAAAATTAGATAAGCTTATAAAAAAAGCAGGTATTGAAAATATTGATTTTAATGATAAATTTGCTGCTTTGAAAATTCATTTCGGTGAATATGGAAATTTATCATTTTTACGTCCCAATTATGCTAAGGTAGTAGCAGATGCTGTAAAAGAAGCTGGTGGCAAACCATTTTTAACTGATTGTAATACTCTTTATGTCGGCAGCCGCAAAGAGGCATTGGAACATCTGGACACAGCTAACCTAAATGGTTTTGGGCCGATGACAACAGGCTGCCAAAATATCATTGCTGATGGCTTAAAAGGTACTGATGAAGTAGAAGTTCCTGTAGTAAACGGCGAATATGTAAAAAATGCCAAAATTGGCCGTGCGTTAATGGATGCAGATATTATTATCACTCTTACGCATTTTAAAGGTCATGAAATGACCGGTTTTGGCGGTGCAATAAAAAATATCGGTATGGGCGGCGGTTCGCGTGCCGGAAAGATGGAAATGCATTGTGAAGGCAAGCCAAGTGTTAAAGAAGATAAATGCATTGGCTGTGGTATGTGCGCTAAGACTTGCGCGCATGGCGCACCGATTATTGCAGACAGGAAATGTCATATTGATGAAGAAAAATGTGTAGGCTGTGGTCGCTGCATTGGTGTCTGCCCTACTAATGCCATCATTCCTACTAATTGGAATGCCGGCAAGATGGTAAATCTTAAAATGGCAGAATATGCTCAGGCTGTTTTACATGGTCGTCCTCATTTTCATATAAGTCTTATTGTTGATGTTTCACCAAATTGTGACTGCCATAGTGAAAATGATGCGGCAATTGTGCCTAATATTGGTATGCTGGCATCGTTTGATCCCGTGGCTATTGACCAGGCTTGCGCTGATTTAGTAAATAAAGCACCAGTTATTAGTAATTCAGCATTGGGTGAAAATTTACAGGCTAATCCAGGCGATGAGCATAAACATGATCATTTCCATAATAACCACCCTGATACAGAATGGGAATCATGTCTTGACCATTGTGAAAAAATAGGTCTTGGAACCCGTCAGTATGAATTAATAACAATGTAAAAAACAGGTATAGATAATTGTGATTATTTATGCTTTGAAAAAATCCACCTTGAATATAGATTATATATATTCAAGGTGGATTTTTCTTTAAATATTTATTATAGAAAAGGTATTGATAATATCGCGTTGATTTTTGTATAGTGTGTTAAATTAATATTTTATACTTTAGATTATTTATAGTATGTTTGTTAGCATTTTTATTGCGACTATATATAGTAGTATAGCAATAATAATTTTTATATGTTTATTTTTAAGTTTTTTACTCATTAACCAAGCGCCTAAAAGAGCGCCTGCAACTGAACCTATTGTTGTGAAAATTAATAAGGTGTAATTTAAATTTCCTATAGATGCATGACTTAAAAATCCTGAAAGTGACGAAAAAATGACAATAAATGATGTTGTTCCTGAGGCTTTTTTGGGCGAAATGCTCATCCATATAAATATAGGAATAATAATATTTCCTCCGCCGATTCCTAAAAGCCCGGATAAAAAACCAACACCACTACCAATTAGTAGACCTTTAAGAAATATAAGCTTTTCTTTTATCAAGTGATGTTCATCATAATTAGATTTTTTTTTATAGAATAACATCATAGTTGCAGCAAAAATAAGAAATATGATAAATAATAATATTAATTTATCACGTGGTATAAATTGACTGGTATATACTCCTATAGGAGAACAAATTGCTGCTGCAATTAAAGTTGGAAAGGCTATTTTCCATAAAATAAGTTTTTTATTATTAAATGTAATTGATGCCAATATCATTGCAATTACATTTAATAATAAAGCAGTACTCATAGCAACATGAATATTAATTCCTAATAACATATAAAGTGGAATTAATATAAATGCAGCACCTAATCCAGCTGAGGTCAAAATAGTTGTAACGATAAATGTAATTATTCCAGCTGTTATTTCAATCATTTTTTCTCCTTAAGCTGAATATAGTCTAATTTCTAAGCATACTATAATATTTAGCTTATTTACTTTTTTCAGCACAAGGTATGCATATTTTCTTACCGTTAATGTTTTGAAGTTTATGGGAAAAAACACGTTCTCCACACATTTCACATATTTCAGTATCAAAATTACCTTTTTTCTTCTTAAATGGGTAATTAAAAATAGGACTTATTAATAAAAAATCATCTTCACTTCTATTCATAACACCAGATAATAGTGGGTCAATAATATTAGATGGGATATTTTGAGGTAAAATACCTTGTTTGCGTTGTTGAACAAACGGTGATTGCAGCATTTTTTCAAAAAAATCTGGTTTTAACTGAATACGAACAGCCTTTTCGTTCTCAGTATCAACTAGTGTAAATGCCATTTTTCCATAATACGATTTTTTAATATTACTTTTGCCATAAGTACATCCTGTAATGGTCATTAATCCATCAACAAAGCAACCAGCAGCATGATCATTTCCTGTTTCTGCAATCAAAAATAACTCTTTATCTTTTGAACGGATTA
The DNA here is from genome assembly GCF_014201835.1 of Pectinatus brassicae. Lineage (GTDB taxonomy): Bacteria > Bacillota > Negativicutes > Selenomonadales > Selenomonadaceae > Pectinatus > Pectinatus brassicae. The sequence continues at coordinate 29,316 of NZ_JACHFH010000020.1, forward strand.
CATTTAATTGATTCATTGCAGCTGCTCCAGCTCTAAGACCTAATGGCATTGCAGGACACTTATGTCCATGAAACTCAAGGCCAAGTTGTAGAAATTCTTTTGCATTAATCATAGTGCGAATACCTCCCTTTAGGTTATAATAACTGTTTTATTTCATCCTTAGATAGTACTTTACCTGAAATTTTAACTTTACCATCTATAACTAAAGCTGGTGTACTCATTATTCCATATTGCATAATTTGTTTTATATCTTTAACTTCTTTAATATGGGCATTTATACTCTTTTCGTTAACAGCCTGCTCGGTTGCTGTGTATAATTTTTTACATTTTTCACAACCCATTCCTAAAATTTCAATATTCATTTTAATTTTCCTTTCGTAATATATCATTTATATTTTGTTTTAAGGGTTTTTTAGAAATCTTAAATAATTCTGTTCTATTTCTATTAGTAATAGAATAAATAATATGTTTTCTGTCTGTACGTGAATTAATTAAGATCTTTTTTGTTTGTAAACACTGGGATAAATTAGACTATTCAATATTTAAATATTCATTATATTACATACACATAATTCATTATTTTCCAGTAGATATATGATTTTTATACGAATAGGATTCCCAATACATTTTAATAAATCTGCGGATAATTTAATAATAATATTATCTAACATAAGTTATCCTTATATTAATATATTAAATAAATATCCAGTAAATAATATGCTGACAAATAAAATAGCTACAAATATAATTAAAAGAGGTGTTTTTAGTACATTTTTTAATATAATCATTTCTGGAAAACTTAATGCTGTTACTGCCATCATAAAAGCTAAGGCAGTTCCCAAGCTTAATCCTTTTTGAATTAGAACAGTAATAATCGGTATTATTCCAGCGGCATTAGAATATAATGGGACTCCAATTAAAACGGCTAATGGTACTGCGATGATACTATCTTTTCCAGCATATTTTACTAGTAAATCTGCAGGGGCATATCCATGAATAAATCCTCCAAGAGCAATCGCAATAATAATATAAATTGATATTTTTTTCATTATTTGTTTTGTATAGTTTAACGCATAATTAATCCTGTCTTTTATTGATTGATCTGGAATTTTATTTTCTCCAAGTTTCATTTCGTAAACATAATCTTGTACGAATCGTTCTAATTTTAGTTTTCCCATGATTATTCCAGCTATTATAGCAATAGTAAGTCCGGAAATTATATAAATTAACATAATTTTCCAACCTAATAGTCCCCATAACATTATAACTGCAACTTCGTTAACCATAGGAGAAGCTATTAAAAAAGAAAATGTAATACCTAAGGGCACACCTGATTCTATAAATCCAATAAAAACTGGTACTGCAGAACAAGAACAAAATGGTGTTACTATTCCTAAGAGTGCAGCTATAATATTGCCCCAGAAGTGATGCTTGCTATTTAATATTTTTTTTGTTTTTTCAGCTGGAAAATAAGAACGTAAAATAGATACAAAAAATATTATAATAATCAGCATAAGGAAAATCTTTATGCTTTCATAAACAAAAAAATTAAGTGCAGTGCCTAACATACTATTGGAAGATAATTTTAACAAACTATAAACCATTGTATCTGCTATTGTTTGTAACATATTATTAAGACTCCTTTTTTTATTAACATATTATTAAGACTCCTTTTTTTATTAACATATTATAATATTATAATATGTTAAAGTCAAGCGTAAATAATATTAAAAAAATAAACAAATTTATCACTATTTTGTTGTTTCATATCAATTTTATGAATAAGTATAAGAAAAGCACCTGCTGTAGATAAATACAGGTGCCTCAGCAAGACATAGATAAGTGTAGCTGTACCTGTTTTTTAATGCACCATCATTACAGAACAAATTTTGCTTTCGATCATGGCCTGACTAACACTGCCTAGAACAATGGCTTCTGCCGGATTAAGACCGCGTGTTCCCATTATAATCAAATCGGGTGATAGTTTTTGGGCGAATTCTAAAATAACTTTGCGCGGAGGACCTACTTCCACATGGCAGGTGGTTCTTTCCTGTATATCAGAAGGAAGTTTATTGAAAATGCGTTGTAGTACAATTTCACCATTTTCTTTTAAAGTGTTTTTTACGTCATCGGGTAAATCTTCCTCTTTGATATGATGCTGAGGCATTGGTCCATTGCGCAACTCAGCAGCATATAAAAGAAATAAAGTGGCATTAGTAGTATGAGCCAACGCAGCAGCTTTTAGGGCGGCTCGCTCTGAAGAGGCCGATCCGTCGATCGGAATGAGAAAACTTTTAAAAGATTCCATGTAAGTATCGCTCCTTTTAACCATATTATATAGATAGAAATTCCCTATATTTTTAAAATTACCTGCAAATATTAGAAATATTGCAGTAGGTGCATTTGTTAAGCCAATAAAGGCTATATTATTTTAAGCGAGGCCAATTTCTTCACGTTTACGTTCAGTAAAGCGGATGCGGCTGGAATAACCGAACGATTTAGCATATTCAACAGCTTCATCAACATAGGCACCGCAATCTTCCGGCTTATGGGCATCGGATGAGGTGATAATAGGCAGTTTATATTCAGCGGCTATTTTCATAAAGTCTGGATAGGGTGAAATTTCTTTTATCGGATAGCGATAATAGGTGCCTGTATTAATATCAACAACCATATCGGCTTTTTTTAAGGCTTCTGCCACGCGAATTAAATATGGTTTCACATCAAAGTCTGGCAGGAACTTAAATAGACGAATATTAAAGGGATGACCAAGCACATCGTATAGGCTGGCGTCACAGAGTTTTTCAACTTCCTGTGTGTACCATTCATAAATATCCTGCAAGTTGTGTTTATTCCATTCATCTTTTATTTGGGATGAATCATAGGCCCAGCCATGTAGAAAATGTATGGAGCCGATTATATAATCGAACTTATATTTATTTAATATATTACGAACCTTATCTTGGTTTTGAAAATTACATACTTCTATGCCAAGTTTTACTGGATAATTTTTATCTTTCAATTCATTTATAAAATCAATATAAGTTTGCAAGGAACATTTAAATTTATTGGTCTGCAGCCATTTTTTTTGGAATTGACCGATATAAGAATCATCGCAGATAACATCTTCATAATATAAGTCCTTAAAATCGGTAAAACCATGGGTGTGTTCAGAGATACCTATTTCACTGATGCCACGCTTTTTAGCACTATCAAAGAAGCCCTGTACCCAGTTTAAATCATAGGAACCATATTCAAAATGCATATGATAATCTAATTTCATTATTAGGCATCTCCCTTATAGGTGTTTTGCAGATAGGTTTTTATGGTTTTTGTTACGCCGTGCTGATTATTGGAAGGAGCTATGTACTTGGCAATTGATTTTACTTCATCGACTGCGTTATCCATAGCATAACTTTCACCGACGGCTTTGAGCATTTCACAGTCATTATAAAAATCACCGAAAGCCATGCATTCTTCTGGTTTTATATCGAGCATCGACTGAATTTTTTGAATGGCAATGCCTTTATTGATATTTTGCGGCATTATATCGACCCAGACAGCTGATGCCATAACAACCTGGACATCAGCTTTATATTTTTCTAGTTGATTATAGGCCGTATGAATGGCCTTATTATTATCACAATCGCAGACAGATATTTTTATTATAGGATCAGTTATTTGGCTGAAATCATCAATTAACTGGTGACGTGTGTAATATTTTGCCATTTCGTCGATAAAGGGTTGATATTTGTCTACGATATAGCTGCCCTGACACGTACATACTACCGTATAAACACCGGGAAGCGAAGTAGCCGCAGCTATTAAGGAATCAGTGAGTTCGGCAGGCAGACTGGAGGATGATAATAGCTTATCACCCTTAGACACCATGGTGCCGTTTTCAGCAATGAATAACCAGTCATCTTTGTATTTGGAGAATTGATGTACAAGAGCATCATGCTGGCGGCCGCTGGCTGGTGAAAAAATAATATTGCGTTTTTTAAGTTCCATTATTATCTCATCAAAATCATGGGGCAGATTACCACAATCATCGAGTAATGTACCATCCATATCAGAAATTATCCATTTTATCATTGTAAAATTCTCCTATGTTAAATTTATATCCATTATAGCATAAAGCATTGTAAATGCCAGTTTATATCTGCCAAATATGCTGCTGTATGCTGAAAAATTACTATAAAATAATTTACAGTAAATAAATAAACTATAACATTATAATCTTTTGTCAATTATTATTTACACTATATGTTTTCGTCTGTTATACTATAATATAAGGTAAATATAATATTTTATCGACAAGCAGTTAATAGTAATTGCCGTAGCTGTTACTTAATAGGCTGAAAAAATAATAGTGTTTTATAACAATATTATTTGGCTGTTACTAGGGAAAGAAGGAATTTAAAATGGCTCAAAACGATTTGCATCATGTATGCAGTTTTTGTAAGCGTGATATAAAAATAACAAGTCAATATGACTTACCAATTTATGACCCGCAGACAGGCTTTGCAATTTGTAAAAATTGCATAAAAGACATTTATCAGTTGATTACTGATAATGAAGAAGAAAATGCTAAAATAGACAGACAAAGATTTATTAATGATTTGGACAGTGTGCTCGATAAAAATCGTCCGCATATTATTAAAGAATACCTTGATGAATATATTGTCAACCAGGACCATGCCAAGAAAATATTGGCGGTTGCTGTTTATAATCATTACAAACGCATGAAATGCATGGATAAAAAAGATAATGTAGATATCGAAAAATCCAATGTAATTATGATGGGACCGTCTGGTTGTGGTAAGACAGCAATGCTGTCACATTTAGCTAAATTGCTTGATATACCATTTGCGGTTACTGATGCTTCCAGCTTGACTGAAGCAGGGTTCGTTGGTGCTGATGTTGAAGTTGCTGTTCGTAATTTGTATTATGCAGCTAATAAGGACATTGAAAGAACGGAACATGGCATTATTTACTTGGATGAATTTGATAAAATAGCCAGAAAATCAGGCGAAAATAATTCTATTACAGCAGATCCCGGCCATGAAGGTGTACAGCAGGCACTTTTAAAAATGCTTGAGGGGAATGTCGTGGAATTTACAGCCAGAGGCCAAAGAAAACATCCAGAAGCACCAACTACTAAAATTGATACCACGAATATTTTATTTATAGTTGGCGGGGCCTTTGTTGGCATTGAAAAAATTGTTGAAAGACGCTTGAAAAGCAATGATTCATCCATCGGATTTGGTGCTCAGGTAAAAGACAAGAATGAAGACAGTAAATATGATGAATTAATAAAGCAGGTAACACCGGAAGACTTAATGAAATTTGGGATAATTCCTGAAATAATCGGTCGCCTGCCAATTATTTGTACTTTAGGAACTCTTGATGAAGATGCTTTACTGCGTATTTTGACTGAACCAAAAAATGCGCCGGTTAAACAGTATGAAAAATTGATGTCCGTAGATAATGTTACGTTGAAATTTACTGAAGAAGCGCTGCGGGCTGTGTCTAAAAAGGCTATCGCCCGCAAAACTGGTGCGCGCAGTCTAAAAGGAATTTTAGAAGAAGCCATGCTTGATATTATGTATGAACTTCCTAAATCAAAGGAAAAACGCCAGGTAACAATTACCGCAGAGTGTATCGAAAAAAATGCTGCGCCGCAAATAGAAGTCTTAGCTTCAAATGAAGATGATTCAGTTGAAGAAAAAGATAATTTTGCTGGGTGATAAAAAATGATAAAACCAGTACTAATATTGGGGAATGATGACTTATACCAAAAGAGTCTGCCAGTGGGAAGCACTGAAGATATTACCAATATTGCAGCTGATTTGCAGGACACTTTAGCTGCTTGTCGAACACAAAATATAATGGCACTCACTGCACCGCAGATTGGTATAAAAAAGCGCATCATCTATATGCATATAGATGAACCAATTATATTCATAAATCCGCAATTGGTTTTTCCTATGCCGATGCTGCAGGAGGTTTGGACCAAGTCCCAGTCAATGCCGGGATTGTCGGTAAAGGTAAGACGCTATGAGCAGTGCAATGTTCATTTTATGGATATAAACGGCCAAAAGCAGATTTTTTATCTGCAGGGTGAGCTGGCCAGCCTTATGCAGCAAAAATATGATTATCTTGAAGGAATACTGGCGACGATGCGCACTATTGACAGCAGATCATTTAAATTAATACAGTCTTAATAACAGATATAATTAAAAGTCAGACTTAGAAAACTATAGCAGTGGATAAGTCTGGCTTTTGCTATAGGTGGACTTTTTGTAACTTACTCACAGATAAATAATAAAATATTATATATAATAAGTTTCAGTTAGAAAATATCAGAGGAGGAATTTTTATGAAGACGGTTATTATTGGTGGGGTTGCCGGCGGTGCTACTACTGCAGCCAGATTAAGACGACGCGATGAGTCCATGCAGATAGTGGTTTTGGAAAAAGGGCAATATATATCCTATGCCAATTGCGGACTTCCTTATTATATAGGTGATGTAATACAAGATCGGGAAAAACTATTGGTGCAGACGCCAGAAAAAATGCGCGATAAATTTAATATTGACATTCGTGTAGAAAATGAAGTTATGCGCATTGAACCTGAAAAGAAAGTGGTAATGGTAAAAAATCTGCAGACAGGTGAAGAATACCAGGAAAGTTATGATAAGTTGGTTATAGCTACTGGTTCGTCACCACTCAGACCACCGATTCCCGGTATAGAAAGTAAGCATATTAAGACTTTGTGGACCATTCCTGACACCGACATCATTAAGCAGATTGTGACCGATAAAAAACCGCAGGAAGCGGTAGTTATCGGCGGAGGCTTTATCGGGTTGGAAATGGCAGAAAATCTGCATGAAGCAGGTATTAAGGTTACATTGATTGAAGCACTTGATCAGGTAATGGCACCTGTTGATAAAGAACTGGCGCAGCTTTTGCATGAAAATATCGTACAAAATGATGTTGAGCTGATATTATCCGATGGTGTAAAGTCTTTTGAAGAACAGGCTGATAAAACAGTGATAAAGCTAAATAGTGGCAGGGAAGTAGCAGCTGAGCTGATTGTTTTATCAATTGGCGTTCGTCCCAACAGTGCTTTGGCTAAAGAGGCTGGATTGGCACTCAACCAACGCGGCGGTATAATTGTTGATGAATATATGCAGACCGATAAAAAAGATATATATGCTGTTGGTGATGTCATTGAGGTAAATGAACCTATTTTAAAGGGACGCACCATGATTCCATTAGCAGGACCAGCTAATAAGCAGGCACGAATATGTGCCGATAATATCGTCGGTGATGCTAAGCGTTATGAAGGAACATATGGTACAGCTATTGCTCAGGTATTTGATATGAATGCTGCCAGTGTCGGTATGAATGAAAAAACACTGCAGCGTATGGGGAAACAAAAAAATCAGGATTATTATGTGGCGCTTATCAGTCAAAAATCACATGCCGGATATTATCCTGATGCCGAAAATATGATTTTAAAAATGTTATTTACTGCGGCAGGAAAAATACTTGGGGCGCAGATTGTCGGACAGGCAGGTGTCGATAAAAGAATTGATACTATTGCCTCAGTAATGCAGCTTAATGGTGATATATACGGTTTGCAGCAGCTGGAACTTGCCTATGCACCGCCGTTTTCATCGGCGAAAGATCCGGTTAATATGCTGGGTTTTGTTGCTGGAAATATTTTAAATGGCTTGGTTAAATTTGTCAGCACAAGTGAATTTGATGAGTTGAAAACGGATGAAAATACCGTTGTTTTAGATATAACCGAAGACATCGAATACATGGTTTATCATATCGAAGGAGCTGTCCATATTCCTTGGGGGCAGTTGCGGCAGCAGCTTAACGAGCTTGATAAAAATAAGAAAATAGTAGTTTATTGTGCTATCGGCGTTCGCTCATATAATGCGGCCAGAACCTTGATGCAGGAAGGATTTAGCGATGTCTATGTGCTTGAAGGAGGTACGGGTTTTTACAAATCACAGCATTTTGTTAAGCCCAATATTGCAGCTGCGGTGAAGAGTGTAAGTAAAACAGCAGAAGAAGAAAAAAAAGACGAAATACCGCAAATAGATATAAAATCACTTGATTGTACAGGATTGCAGTGCCCAGGTCCAATAATGCGGGTAAATCAGACTGTTAATAAAATGAATGCTGGCGAAATAGTCAAAGTGGCTGCTACTGATATGGGTTTTATTCGCGATATTTCATCATGGTGTGAAAAAACAGGTAATACACTGGTTAAAAGCGAACGCGATGGAAAAAAATATCTGGCCTATATTCGTAAGGGACAGTCAGATACAGTGGTGAAGGCTCAGCCAGCAGCAGTTAATGCAGCACCTAAAGGCAAGACTATGGTCGTATTTAGTAACGATCTTGATAAGGCGTTTGCATCATTTATAATTGCTAACGGTGCAGCTGCTATGGGACGGCCAGTCACGATGTTCTTTACTTTTTGGGGTCTTAATATACTGCGCAGGAATAATCCACCGGCAGTAAAAAAATCGTTTATCGAAAAAATGTTTGGCTCGATGATGCCGCAGGGTGTTGATAAACTTACTATCTCCAAGATGAACATGGGTGGCATGGGGACAAAGATGATGAAAAAAATAATGAAGGATAAAAATGTTGCTTCATTAGATGAACTCATCGCCCAGGCTCAAGCTAATGGCGTAAAAATGATCGCCTGCACAATGTCAATGGATGTAATGGGGATTAAAAAAGAAGAATTAATTGATGGTGTGGAATTCGGTGGTGTAGCTGCTTATTTGGGCGAAGCGGAAGATTCCAATGTAAATTTATTTATTTAAACATAAAATACGAGGTTGTTGTATCGGAAAAGGTACAACAGCCTCGTATTTTATGTTTAAAAAGCCGTCCCTTCAGGGAAGGTGGCTTGACGAAGTCAAGTCAACCCATCAGGCACCTAAAATTCAACTAGCACAATGCGAGTTATATTAATTTATTTAAGCCGGACTTGTCAATGATTTTTATTTGGCCGCGTGATAAATGTACTAATCCTTCAGTAGAGAAATATTTGAGCATGCGGGAAACGACTTCACGGGCACTGCCCATTAGCTTGGCTATTTGTTCGTGGGTCATATGGAGTGTATCAGAGGTGGTGTTTTTGCTTTCACTTAGTAAAAATAAGGCCAGCCTTTTATCAAAACTCATAAATAATATTTGCTGCAATGTCCACATGGCATCGGCAAAACGTTCGGTAGCTTCTTTATAGGCAAATGCTTCAAGATAGATGTTTTCTTTCATTACTTGGGCAAAAGCAGCTGGTGCGATGATTAGTATATCTGAGTCGGTAATTGAATCAATATAAATATCAAAGGTAATGCTCTGTAAGACGCAGGTGGCCGCCAGTAGGCATAAATCATTTTTATTCAACCGATACAAGGTGACTTCCCGTCCATCAACTGAATTAATATAGATGCGCAATGAGCCGGATTTTACAAATAATATTCCCATGCATTCAGAACCACTGGCATGGATAAAATCATTGGAAGAATAGTGAACAATCCGAGAACTATCAATAAGCGTCTGTTGCTGTCCAGATGATAATTTATCCCAGCAGTCAATATGGCTTTTTAAAAGCAAACGTATTTCTTCTTGCATAGTATATTCCTTTTTGTATTGTGTTAGTTAATAAAATAGTATGGTCTTAAAGCCGTCCCTGCACGGTGTGTACTGTATCTCTAAAAATGCTAAAGCATTAAGAGCTAACAGCATAGGGAAGGTGACTTGACGAAGTCGAGTTGGAAGGGTTAACCCCTCAGGCAGCTTTGCTGCCAGCTCCCCTCAAGGGGAGCCTTTCAGGTATCTAAAATTTAAATAGTACAAATAGAATTCCTTTATATATTTAAATTATTGAGCCGGAGCAAAACGTATCTGCGTATCGTAGTTCTTGCCCTGCACCATACGGGGACGAGTTGCATTAAATAACGGGTTTATAATACTTTTAGCCGGTTTATATTCTGTGGTTTTAATGTCAGCGATATCAAGGACCGTGTGAATCATATCATCGGTCATATAGGGGCGTTGTACAGCATTTTTAATAGCAAGCCATTTAGCAGGATAAGCCTGTTTGAATTTATCTGAAGCCCACATAATCATGGGAACTTCCAGCATGTAGTGATTGGGATTTTCTTCGACATGACCGGCAAAGTTACTGTTGTCATCGTAGACTGTCTCACCATGGTCAGGCAGATAAATTATAATAGCATTTTGCTGCTTAAATTTATCAATTATACCGCTTACTATATAATCATTATAATATAAAGCATTAGTATATTGCGCTAAAACAACTTTTTTTTCATCGGAGACATTACGCGGGATATCGTTTTTACTGAATTTGGAGAAAATATAAGGAAATCTTTTATAATAAAGGCTGTGTCCGCCCATTAGATGTATTACATAAAAATTCTTGACGGCATGATTGGCAATAGCCTTATCAACAATGGGGAATAAAGCACCATCAAGAGTATTGGAAGCTTCGTGGGAATCACGTACGCTGGTGAATTGATGTACCGTGCTGCGGTTAGCATAAAGCAGGGCAACATTGCCCCATATACCGGAGCTTTCCTGATTGGATAGCCAGTAGGTTTTATAGCCGGCTTGCTGCATGATATCAATAAGATTATTGTATTGATACCAGGGCTTTTGTGACTCAGCATCACAAAAGGTGAATAAATCACGCAGTACAGCGACGGTAGTAGAATGTGGACTAATACAATCCTTAAAAACAGCCAGCTGTTGATTTTTGTTTAAATTATCAAGATTGGGTGTATTGGGCAAAGGGTAGCCATATAAATGCATATGGTTGCGGTTGGTGGCTTCGCCCAATATAAAGACAATATTGGGGATAGTGCTGTTATTAGCAGTGATGTCTTTGCTGGCAGCCATTTTGTTGTTGAGTTCACCATAGCTTTTCATGTTAGCAACAGCCGTTTGGGCTGAGGCATATACCCTGACAATGGGAATATCAAGATCATTGCTTTTGATAAAAGGTTTATAATTATTTACTAAGCAGACACCAGATAAAATTCCCAGGACAATAATACAGCCCATTATATAGCCGAGACGCGGCTGGTATATTTTTAGATGAGTTTTTGCCAGAAAATTTTTTTGTAAAATAAAAGTGAACAGAGCAAAAATAAATGTATAAATAAGCCAATGCCAGCCGATATACATTTGAAAAAATTCGCTGGCCTCTTCACTATTCGTTTCAAGCAGCGCAGTTATTATGCCGGCACCGACTGGGGCATTGTAATTGTAAAATGAAAAAAATTCGGCCAGACATAATAGCGCACAAATATAAAAAATACTATTGCTTAAGATTTTGCGAATTATTCCTGAGGGAATAGCGGTTAATATAATACTTATTATTAGTGTTACTGCCAGCAGAAATAAGCCATCTAACAGCATGAGCTTATATTCTTGTATTTGCCAAAGGGAACGGGCAATAGAAAAATAATTAAATAAAAACAAGCCGATTATAAAACCCATATTATTTTTTAATACATTGTGCCATGCAGGCTGCTGCAATATTGCTGCAAATTTTTTTATTATATTCATCGTTTTACCTCGTATTAATGAAGAAAGCATTGTTAAATTTTCGTTAATATTATAACACTTTTTGCAAAAAGAAAAATAATATATTATACAGTAATAAAATGAATATAGGGCTGGAAGTTGTTTTTTCATGTGGTTTATGATAATATAATGGCATTGAAATATATTATCGGCAATGAACAAGAGTGTATAAATGGAGAGCTTACAGAGAAAAAGTTATTAGCTGAGAGACTTTTGCCTGGAAATTTATATTGTAGCTTGGGAGCTTTTGTGATGAATGAATAGTAGTTACAAACGCGGATGCGGCGTTAAGCTGATAAGCTTTGCCTTTGGGCAGAGAAATTTAGGTGGTACCACGGAAGTTTACTCTTTCGTCCTTATTAGGACGGAGGAGTTTTTTATATTTAGGAGGTAAATAATGCAGGAAACAAATATTCCAAAGGTCTATGACCCACAGAGCTTTGAAAAAAAATGGTATAAATTTTGGGAAGATAATAAGCTTTTTCATGCTGAAGTAGAAAAGGATAAGAAACCTTATAGTATAGTAATACCGCCGCCAAATGTAACAGGACAATTACATATGGGGCATGCTATGGATAATACACTTCAGGATATATTGATTCGTTTTCGCCGTATGCAGGGATATAACACTTTGTGGATGCCGGGCTGTGACCATGCAGGGATTGCAACACAGGCTAAAGTCGATGCAGCGCTTAGAGAAGAAGGTACATCACGTCATGAAATTGGTCGTGAAAAATTTGTAGAACGCGCTTGGCAGTGGAAAGAAAAATATGGCAGCCGTATTATGTATCAACTGCGTTCTTTAGGATCGTCATGTGATTGGGACAGAGAACGTTTTACCATGGATGAAGGCTGTTCCAAGGCAGTACGTGAAGTCTTTGTTAAATTATATGAAGAGGGACTTATTTATCAAGGAACAAGAATAACTAACTGGTGCCCGCATTGTAATACGGCACTTAGCGATATTGAAGTAGAACATGAAAATGAAATAGGACATTTATACCATATTCGTTATCAGGTTGAAGGTACTGATAAATTTGTAGAAATAGCTACCACTAGACCGGAAACAATGTTTGGTGATACTGGCGTGGCAGTGCATCCTGAAGACGGACGATATAAAAATTTAATTGGCAAAACATTAATATTGCCATTAGTAAACCGTAAAATTCCATTATTTGCTGATGATTACGTTGATCCGGAATTTGGTACAGGTGCTGTTAAAGTTACTCCGGCACATGACCCTAATGACTTTGAAATGGGACAGCGTCATAAATTAGAACAGATTCTCGTTATAAACAGCGATGGTACTATGTCAGAAAACACCGGGAAATATGCCGGTATGGATCGTTATGACTGTCGTAAACAATTGATAGCAGATTTAAAAGAACAGGGATTTTTACTGAGCATTGAAGAACATGAACATGCTGTTGGTCATTGTTCACGCTGTGATACCACTGTTGAACCGATGATTTCCAAGCAATGGTTCGTAAAAATGGAATCTTTGGCAAAACCAGCGATTGAAGCTGTAAAAAGTGGTAAAATAGAATTTGTACCAGAAAGATTTACTAAAATTTATTGCAATTGGCTGGAAAATATTCGCGACTGGTGCATTTCCCGTCAATTATGGTGGGGTCATCAGATACCGGCATGGTATTGTGAGGAATGTGGTGAAACGGTAGTTTCTCGTGAGGATGATGTAGCTATTTGCCCGAAATGTGGCAGCCATAAATTAAGACGTGATGAAGATGTTCTTGATACCTGGTTTAGTTCTGGACTGTGGCCATTTGAAACAATGGGCTGGCCGGAAGAAACTGAAGAATTAAAACAGTTCTATCCAACAAGCGTACTTGTTACCGGCTATGATATTATATTTTTCTGGGTAGCCCGCATGGTAATGATGGGACTGAAATTTGGTAAGGATATTCCGTTTAAACATGTATTTATCCATGGCTTGGTACGTGATTCCCAAGGCCGCAAGATGAGTAAATCTTTGGGTAATGGTATTGATCCGGTAGAAGTAATTGAAAAATACGGTGCCGATACTTTGCGGTTCATGCTTATCACTGGTAATACACCGGGGAATGATATGCGTTTTTATTGGGAAAGAGTGGAAAGTGCCAGAAATTTTGCCAATAAATTATGGAATGCATCACGTTTTATGCTTATGAACCTAGAAGGCTTTGATAAAGATTTTATACCAGATAATAGTGAATATACTTTGGCGGACAAATGGATATTTAGCCGTTATGCTCATACTGCCAAGTCAGTAACAAGACAGCTGGAAAACTTCGAGCTTGGTGAAGCGGCTCGCTCGTTATATGAATTTATTTGGAATGAATTCTGCGATTGGTATATTGAACTCAGTAAAGCACGTCTTTATGATGATGCCAACCAACAGCAAAGAAAAGTTGCCCAATATGTTTTAGGCTATGTCTTAGAACATACTTTGCGTTTATTGCATCCGTTTATGCCGTTTATTACCGAAGAAATCTGGCAGCATATACCACATGAAGGCAATAGTATTATGACCAGTGTATGGCCAGAAGATGAAAATGCTAAGATCGATGATACAGCTGAAAGTAATATGATTGCCATAATGGAAACAATAAAAGCAATTCGTAATATGCGGGCTGAAGTCAATGCAGCACCAAGTAAAAAAAGTGAAGTGATTTTGCATTTCACAGATAGATCTTTACAGTCTATGGTAAAAGATAATGAGGGATATTTGCAGACTTTGGCATCGGCTGAAACTGTAAATGTTTGGACAGATGACAGCAATAAACCGGAAAACGCTATGGCGGCGGTCGTTAAGGGGATTGAAATATATCTGCCATTAGCAGGTCTTATTGATGTAGAAAAAGAAACAGCACGTCTTACTAAAGAATTAACTAAATTGGAAAAAGAAATAGATCGTCTTGTTAAAAAACTTTCCAATGAAGGATTTTTGGCTAAGGCTCCGGCTGATGTTGTAGAAAAAGAGAAGGAGAAGCAGGTCGGTTATGCTAACAAAAAGGCAGCAGTAGAAGAACGTTTGGCATATTTAGCTGATTTGTGATAGTGGGATGAATTATCAAGAAGCTTTAGAGTACCTTAATGAACTTAATAAATTTGGTACGAAAATGGGATTGGAGCGCATTAAGCGCTTGGTCGAACTCTTAGATGAACCGCATTTAAAATATAAAACAGTTCATATTACAGGCACTAATGGCAAAGGGTCAACCTGCGCTATGGTAAGCGAAATTCTTCGGCAATCAGGCATAAAAACAGGACTTTATACATCACCGCATCTGTATTCTTATACAGAACGCATACAGATTAATGGCGTAGCAGTTTCGGAAGAGGTATTTGCTAATTGTATAAGTGTGGTAAAGCCTTTTGTTGAGCAAATGATTGAAGAAGGAATGGAATCACCTACGCAGTTTGAAGTGTTAACAGCAGCAGCGTTTTTATGTTTTGCTTTAAATGAGGTAGAGTATGCTGTAATTGAAGTTGGTTTGGGCGGACTGCTTGATTCTACTAATGTTGTAGAACCGGAAGTGTCAGTTATAACCAATGTAGCTTTTGAACATGCCCAATTTTGTGGCGGAACCCTGGAGGGGATTGCCCATCACAAGGCAGGAATAATAAAAGACAATGTGCCGGTTGTTACTGATGCTAAAGGGATGACATTGGAAATTCTGCATGAGGAAGCAACCAAGAAAAACACAGATTTATTTATTGAAGATATTGATTTTGCGGCGGGGTTTTTACGTGATGAAGAAAACAAGCAGGTAATCTCCTTTGCCTCGCAGATAATCGGTGTGGCTACAGAATTTAAGCTTAATCTATTAGGAATACACCAAATTAGAAATTCGGCCTTGGCAATTATGACAGCCTATTTATTGTCGAATGATGAAGAGCGAATTACCTCAGAAGCAGTAAAAAAAGCACTTTCTGGTGTAAAATGGCCGGGACGTTTTGAATATTTTTGTGTTTCCGATAAACAGATGATTATTGATGGAGCACATAATCCGGCAGGTATGTCAATGCTGCGGCAAAATCTTGATCGATATTTTCCTGGCGAGCAAAGAGTGTTTTTGCTGGGAATATTGGGCGATAAGGACATTGATGTCATGATTAAGACATTGTTGCGCCCAGACGATGTGGTTGTAGCTACAGTGCCAGATTCAGCGCGCAGCTCAGATCCTAGTGACTGGGTCTCTAAGCTGAATGTGAAATATGTACAGATAGAAAAAGACCGGCAGCAGGCGCTGACAAAGGCTATGGGGTTAACACAACGTGACGCTGTGCTGTGTATGACAGGGTCTCTATATCTTATTGGTGAACTGCGCCATGAAATTTGTGAATTAATTAAAACTAAAAAATAAATATTAAGGCAAAATGATACTTAGAAAATTCATTTTGCCTTAATAAAAGTTAAGAATTATTTAGGTGATATATGAATATTTTCAGAAAAAAAATATATGCGCAGGATTGCAAAAAGATGATGTTTTATTCATTGCTGCTAACGGTGTTTTTTTTGCCATTTAGTGATGCAATAGCAACATATACATTATTTTTGGGATGGTTCTTTTTTATTATAAAAATATTTTTTTCTGGCTGGCAGTGGCGAAAAACTATGCTGGATTTTCCGATAGTTGTTTTTGCTGTTATGGGGATACTCTCAGTAATCAATGCTCCGGAAAAAATGTTCAGCATATATAATTGGACGCATTTGGTAGGCAGATATATACTTATATATTATCTGACAATACAGACAATAACGGAAAAAAAACAGATTAAGGAAATCCTGTTGACGGCAGCAGTGGCAGCAGCAGGGGTGATAGCTTATGGATTTATTCAATACATAGTGGGAATTAATACGGCAGTTATGGGCTGGACAGATAGACGGGCCTTTCCGGAAATGACGATGCGTATATATTCTACATTGCAAAATCCTAACTTGTTGGCTGGTTATCTTGATATGTTTTTAGCAATGGTTTTTGCAATACTTGTTACGATCCAAGAGAAAAAAATAAGAATTTTCTTAGGGGCATTTTTTATATTAGGATTGATATGCTTAGGCTTAACATATGCTCGCGGTGCATTTTTCAGCATTGCTATCGTTATTGCTGGTTATGGGATTTGCTATAATAGAAAAATATTATTGCCATTCATTGTATTATTGGCAGTGGGTTTATATGCTGATACGACATTGTTGGATAGGCTTACATCGGTCTTTGGCACCTTGGATTCATCAGCGGAACTGCGCCTTGGTTTATGGGAAAGCACTATTGCCATGATTTTAGATCATCCGTTATTAGGCATTGGCTGGGGTATGTATTATTTTGTTTACCCCACATATGATTTTTATATGCAGGGACATTTTATAAAAATTGTACATGCTCATAATATGTATTTAAATATTACGGCAGAGATTGGGATTATTGGTTTTTTAGCTTTTGTTGTTTGCATGTTTATGCCGATATATCAGGGGATGCGCAAATATAAACGATTGACATCCAAATTTTTACGTGGGACATTGTTAGGCTGTAGTTTGGCATTTATTGCTTTAGCAATTAATGGTTTGACTGATTATGTATTATTCAATACTAATTTATCAATGATTTTTTGGTTTTTATTGGCAGTAGCAGTTGTTGTGTTGGAAGGTAATTCAATGCAGCAAGTGGAACAAGAGCTTGCTAAGCGTCATGTTGGATTGACGTCATTACCAGATTTTCCGTATGAACAGTTTAGAAATAAATAAAAAGCATAATTACTTCTAATAAATGTATTTTTTTTTATTTAATTTAAAAGTAATTTTGGATATGGAAGGATATATAAATGAAAGATATTTCTAAAGCAACTATTGATAGATTACCTTTATATTTACGCACTTTACGTATGGCTCAAGATGAGGGACTTGATGTGATTTCCTCTGAAGAATTGGGCCGTCGTTTAGAAATAACACCAGAACAAATACGCAAAGATTTGGCTTCCTTTGGTCAATTTGGCAAAAAAGGTGTCGGCTATTATGTAAATGAATTAAAAAAAAGTATCAGCAGTATATTGGGCCTTGATAATCATTGGAATATGGCTATTGTTGGTATAGGCCACTTAGGCTCAGCTTTAGCTAATCATCACAGCTTTATATCGTTAGGGTTTAATTTAGTGGCATTATTTGATCATGATCCGGCAATAGTCGGTAAGACAATAAATCATGTAAAAGTAGAAGATGTTGCTGATTTAGAAAAACGCGTAAAAGAACTAAATATACATATTGGGATTATTACGGTGCCGGGACAATTTGCCCAAGATGTTGCCGATAGATTGGTCAAAGCCAAAATAAGAGGAATTTGGAATTTTGCACCAATCAGAATGAAGGTTCCTGATACGATGCACATTGTAAATGAAGATTTATCTATAGGACTATCAGGACTGTCTTACCATATAAGCAGAAAATTCTAAAGATATAATCTTAAGATGATAAAAATACATTAAGGCAATGTATATAAGGAATGCGCGGGCTTTTTTTATTAAATTGCTTGACGGGTTTATTATCTGGTGGTATGCTAACACATGTGGAAATATGGTGTTTTGTTGTACAAGTAACTATAAATGATTCGAATACTTACTATAGGGTTTGATTATAGTTACTGTTTACAATAGCATCATAAGAGGGGCCTTGTGAAAAATTTCATTAAGGCATAATATATATTTTGTTGATTTATGGGGAGGAGAAGATTTAATGATTGACATTCGCGATCGCGTACGCAATAAGGAATTGCAATCTAAGATCGTTAGTGCCGAAGAAGCCGCTGCTTACATCAAGCCTAATATGAATGTGGCAACTAGCGGTTTTACTCCGTCAGGTTATGTGAAGGCTGTTCCAACAGCGCTTGCTAAACGCATGGAGAAGGAACCTTTTAAAATTAACTTATGGACAGGTGCATCGACTGGTATTGAAGAAGATGGTGCTTTAGCAAAGGTTAATGGCATTAATGTACGCATGCCATATCAGACTAACAAAGAACTCAGAAATCGTGTTAATAGCGGTGATGTAGAATATATTGACATGCATTTGAGTGAATCTGCACAGTTTGCTCGTTATGGATATATGGGTGGCGGTATTGATGTAGCGATCGTAGAAGCTTGTGCAATAACAGAAGAAGGCAACATCATACCGACAACTTCATTGGGAAATAGTGCTTCTTATGTACAACAGGCTGATGTTGTAATCGTAGAAGTTAATACGACCCAGCCATTGGAACTTGAAGGTATGCATGATATATATGTACCACTTGATCCACCACATCGTTTACCTATTCCGATAGTTAAACCAAATGACCGTATTGGTACTCCATACATACCATGCAGTCCTGATAAAATTAAATTCATTGTACCATGTGACATAAAAGACCATACACGTCCATTGGGTGAAATTGATGATTGTGCAAAGGCCATGTCCAGTCATATCATTGAATTACTTAACAATGAAATTAAAGAAGGACGCATGCCGGCAAATCTGTTGCCATTACAATCTGGTGTTGGGAATGTAGCTAATGCTGTTATCCACGGATTTGTGGAATCAGATTTGAAAGATTTGTCAGTTTACACTGAAGTAATTCAAGACGGTATGTTTGATTTAATTGATGCTGGTAAATTAAGCTTTGCTTCTGGAACAGCATTCTCACCTTCACCGGAAGGTTTGGATCGTTTTTATAAAAATATCAAAGAATATAGAAAACATCTGATGCTTCGTCCAGAGGAAATTTCCAACAGTCCTGAAGTGGCACGCCGCATTGGTGTTATTGCTATGAATACAGCTATTGAATGTGATATTTATGGCAATGTAAATTCTACTCATATAATGGGTACAAAAATGATGAATGGTATTGGCGGCTCTGGAGACTTTGCCCGCAATGCTTATTTGACCATTTTCTGTACAGGTTCCACTGCTAAAGGCGGTGCGATTTCTTCAATAGTTCCTTTCTGTTCACATATCGACCATACAGAACATGATGTTGATATCATTGTAACTGAACAGGGTTTAGCTGATTTGCGTGGTTTGTCTCCAAGACAACGTGCAAAAGTAATTATTGAAAAATGCGCTCATCCTGATTACAAACCAATGCTGCTTGATTATTATGAAAGAGCTGTAACTGCAACTAAAAATGCGCAGACTCCACATATTATAAGTGAAGCTTTGTCATGGCACGAAAAGTTTGTTGAAACAGGTTCCATGAAATAATAGCTGAAAAATAGAAAAACTAATTGTTGAAATTTAGTTTACCAATCAGAGTAATCTGATTAAATAAAAGATCCAGGAGGAATAAATAACTATGAGCACTGAAAAAGAAAAGATCCAAGCTGAATTAGATGCGTATAATGCCAGCGTCGAAAAAGCCGTTGCAAAATTTCCGGAACGTCCTAACCTTCCAGAACAACGTCTTTACACTCCCCTTGACATTAAAGATACAGACTATGCTGATGAAGTAAGCTTCCCAGGTGTATATCCTTATACCCGTGGCGTTCAGCCTACAATGTACCGTGGTCGTTTCTGGACTATGCGTATGTATGCAGGTTTCTCCACAGCAGAAGAATCCAATAAACGTTATCGTTACTTAATCGAATCCGGTGCATCAGGACTTTCCTGCGCATTCGATTTACCTACTCAAATCGGTTATGACTCTGATGATGCTATTTCCGAAGGTGAAGTTGGTAAAGTTGGGGTTGCTATTGACTCCTTAGCTGATATGGAAGTTCTTTTCGACAAAATTGACCTCGGTAAAGTTTCCACTTCTATGACTATCAATGCACCAGCATCCGTATTACTCGCAATGTACATTGCAGTAGCAGAAAAACAGGGTGTTGCAGCTGATCAGCTTAAAGGTACCATTCAAAATGATATCTTAAAAGAATATGCTGCTCGTGGAACATATATTTTCCCACCTCGTCCTTCCATGCGTCTTATCACCAATATTTTTGAATATTGCTCACAAAATGTACCAAAATGGAATACAATTTCTATTTCTGGTTACCATATCCGTGAAGCTGGTTCAACAGCTGCTCAGGAAATCGCATTTACCATCAGCGATGGTATTGCTTACGTTGAAGCTGCAATCAAAGCAGGTCTTGACGTTGATGCTTTTGCTGGCCGTCTTTCTTTCTTCTGGAATGCACATAACAACCTCTTAGAAGAAGTTGCTAAATTCCGTGCTTCCCGCCGTATTTGGGCAAAAGTTATGAAAGAACGTTTCAACTCTAAAAAAGAAAAATCCATGAAACTTCGTTTCCATACCCAGACAGCAGGCTCAATGCTTACAGCTCAACAGCCTAATAACAACATCGTTCGTGTTGCGCTTCAGACTGCAGCTGCAGTAATGGGTGGAACCCAGTCCCTTCATACCAATTCCCGTGATGAAGCTTTGGCACTTCCTACTGAAGAATCAGTTATGGTTGCTCTTCGTACCCAGCAAATCGTTGCTTATGAAAGTGGCTTAGCTGATGTTATTGATCCTTTAGCAGGTTCTTACTATGTTGAATCAATGACCAACAAAATTGAAGCAGAAGCTTGGGATTACATCAAGAAAATTGATGAAATCGGTGGTGCTGTTTCAGCTATCGAAAAAGGCTATATTCAAAAAGAAATTCAAGACAGTGCTTACAAATGGCAGATGGATGTTGAATCCGGTGCAAAAGTTATTGTCGGCGTAAATAAATTCCAGGTTGAAGAAAAACCTGTTGAAGGACTTTTACGTGTAGATGCTTCTGTTGGCGAAAAACAGAAAGCAAAACTGGCTGAAATGAAAGCTGGTCGTGACAATGATGCAGTTAAAGCTGCTCTTGCTGCTCTTGAAAATGCTTGTAAAGACGAAAATGAAAATCTTATGCCTCATATTCTCGGCGCAGTTAGAACCTATGCTACACTTGGTGAAATTTGCGGCGTAATGCGTAAAGTATTTGGTGAATACGAAGCACATACAAATTTATAATATAGAGATTCTCGGAGGGACTAATGATGGAAAAACGTATCAGAGTATTAGTTGCAAAACCTGGACTTGACGGTCATGACCGCGGAGCTAAAGTTGTAGCTCGCGCTCTTCGTGATGCTGGTTTTGAAGTTATATATACCGGCCTTCGCCAAACACCAGAACAAATCGCTGAAGCTGCACTTCAGGAAGATGTTAATGTAGTTGCTATGAGTATTTTATCAGGCGCTCATCCACATCTTTTCCCTAAAGTTGTAGAACTTGTTCGTGCTAATGGCATGAACGACACTCTTATCGTTGGCGGCGGTGTTATTCCTGAAGGCGATATCCCAGCTCTTAAAGAAGCTGGCATTGCTGAAGTATTCACACCTGGTACCCCAACTGGTAACATTGTTGAATTTATCAAAGCAAACGTAAAATAAAAAAACGTATTCTTGCCCTCTTATCTGTTGAGAGGGCAAGATGTTTATACGGTTGATTATTAATCGTATAAAGACATATTAAGGTGGTGTTAGCATGGATATAGTAAAAGATCTTTTAAATGGTTCTCGTTTGGCGTTATCACGTACCATTACTGCTATTGAAAATGAGTATGATGAAGCCGTTGACATAATGAAAGAGCTTTATCCACATACTGGGCACGCCTTTGTCCTTGGTATTACCGGACCTCCTGGTGCCGGCAAATCAACGATGACAGATAAACTTGCAAGAGCTTATCGTAATATGGGAAAAACCGTTGGTATTATTGCGGTTGACCCCACAAGTCCGTTTTCCGGTGGTGCTATTTTAGGTGACCGTATCAGAATGAACAGTCTTACACTTGATGAAGGCGTATTCATTCGCAGTATGGGCACACGTGGCAGCCTTGGTGGCTTGTCCCATAAAACAGCTGATGCCGTGAAAGCACTTGATGCTTTTGGTAAAGATGTTATTTTTGTTGAAACTGTTGGTGTTGGTCAATCGGAAGTCGATATTGTAAAAGCAGCAGATACGACAATGGTAGTACTTATACCAGGAATGGGTGATGATATTCAGGCTATCAAAGCCGGGATATTAGAAATAGGCGATGTTTTTGCCATTAATAAAGCTGATCATGATGGTGCTGATAAGCTTCAGATGGAGCTTAATATGATGCTTGATCTTGATGGTGAAATGAAAGAATGGCGTCCGCCTATTCAAAAAGTCATTGCTAGTCAGGGTGAAGGTATTAATGAACTTGTCGCACAATTAGACAAGCATTATTCTTATATAAAAGAAAATGGCGTACTCGAACAAAGACGTCATGAAAGAACAAGAACTGAATTGATGGAGCTGTTAAATGCATCCATTGGTAGATATATTACTAATAGTATAGTAAAAACGGGTCGCCTTGATAACTATCTCGAAGATATAAAATCGCGTGCCAATGACCCATATACAATAGTTCGCAGCTTGCTTGACGAACTGTTAGTAAAATAAATATAAAGATTTGCAGGAGGCTATATAAATGTTTAAAGTAGAATGTGTTGACCATATTGGTATTGCTGTGCCAAATTTAGAAGAAGCTAAACAGTTCTATACTGATGTATTAGGTTTAGAATGTACTGGTGAAGAAGAAGTTGCTGAACAAAAAGTAAAAACTGCTTTTATCCCTACAGGTGAAGCAGAAGTAGAACTTTTAGAATCTACCTCTCCAGATGGTCCTATTGCTAAATTCTTAGAAAAAAATGGCGGTCGTCAGGGTATTCAGCATATCGCTCTTCGTGTTGATGATATTGAAGCTGCTATTGCTGATCTTACAGCTAAAGGCGTTCGCATGATTGATGCAAAACCTCGTAAAGGTGCTGGCGGAACTTCTATCGCTTTCATGCATCCTAAAGCAAGCGGCGTATTGCTCGAACTTTGCCAACGCAATAAATAATTTTAGTATACAAAATATTACTGCCAATAGTATAATAGACATATTGCCGATAAAAAATAATATCAGGTAATTTAAGGAGGTATAACTTTGGCCACAGTTCAAGAAAGAATCGACCTCATGAATGAAAAAAGAGAACATATCATGCAGGGTGGCGGTGCAAAACGTGTTGAAAAACAGCACGCTAAAGGAAAATTAACAGCTCGTGAACGTATAGATTTATTATTCGATGAAGGCACATTCGTCGAATTAGATCAATTTGTAAAACATCGTTGTACAAATTTTGGTCAGGAAAAGAAAGATTTACCAGCTGAAGGTGTTGTAACTGGTTATGGTACCGTTGATGGTCGTTTAGTATACGCATTTGCTCAGGATTTCACTGTTGAAGGTGGTTCCCTTGGTGAAATGCATGCTAAAAAAATCTGGAAAGTACAAGATTTAGCAATGAAAATGGGCGCACCAATAATCGGTATCAATGATTCCGGTGGGGCTCGTATTCAGGAAGCTGTAGACGCATTAGGCGGTTACGGCGGTATTTTCCTTAGAAATACCATGGCATCAGGCGTTATTCCACAGATTTCCGTAATCATGGGACCATGTGCCGGCGGCGCAGTTTATTCTCCAGCATTAACAGATTTTATCTACATGGTAAAAAATACCAGCCAGATGTTTATAACAGGTCCTGCTGTTATAAAATCCGTTACAGCTGAAGAGGTTTCTGCTGAACAATTAGGCGGCGCAATGACTCATAACAGCACCTCCGGTGTTGCTCACTTTGCTGCTGAAAACGAACAGGATTGTATTGAACAGATTCGTTATTTGCTTAGCTTCCTGCCAAGCAATAATATGGATGATGCACCTGAAGTAAATACTGGTGATGATCCTTCCCGTATGGACGAATCCTTAAATACAGTTGTTCCTGATAATCCTAATATGCCATATGATATGAAAGATGTAATTCGTTCGCTCGTTGACAATGGTGAATTTTATGAATCCCAACCGTATTATGCACAAAATATCATTACCTGCTTTGCCCATTTTGATGGCCGCAGCGTAGGTATAATTGCCAACCAGCCTAATAATATGGCCGGCTGTCTTGATATCAATGCATCTGATAAATCATCAAGATTTATTCGTTTCTGCGATGCTTTCAATATTCCAATCGTAAACCTTGTTGACGTTCCGGGCTTCTTACCAGGAACAGACCAGGAATATGGCGGAATCATTCGTCATGGTGCAAAAATGCTTTATGCTTATAGTGAAGCATCTGTTCCTAAAATTACAGTAATTACACGTAAAGCATATGGCGGATCTTACTTGGCAATGTGTTCACGTGAATTAGGTGCAGACCAGGTAATCGCTTGGCCTACAGCTGAAATTGCTGTTATGGGACCTGCTGGTGCGGCAAATATTATTTTCCGCAGAGATCCTGACGTAAAAGAAAAAACACAGCAATATGTTGATGAATTTGCTACACCTTATAAAGCAGCAGAACGTGGTATTGTTGATATGGTTATTGAACCATGTGAAACCAGACCGCGTATTATTACAGCACTTAATATGCTCTCGAGCAAACGTGAAGATCGCCCAGCTAAGAAACATGGTAATGTACCATTATAATAAAGGGGTGACTAACTGATGTCTAATAACAATAATGCAGTCAGCGAAGAAATTGTTGCAGTAATAACTGCAGCTGTTGAAGCTATAATTGGCAAAAAAGTTGCAGCAATACGTATTAAACGTAATGATGCATGGACTATGGCAGCTCGTCGTAGCGCAGTTTAATCTTGACTAAAAGCTTGGCTGACGAATTTTCGTAAAATATATGACAAGCTAAAAAAAAGAATATATTTATGGGGGAATATCTCGTGAAAAAATTTAACATTACTGTAAATGGTAATTCTTATGAAGTTGAAATCGAAGAAGTAAAAGGCGGCGCAGCTCCAGTTGCAGCAGCTCCAGCTCCTGTAGCAGCACCTGCTCCTAAAGCAGCAGCTCCTGCACCTAAAGCAGCACCTGCTCCAGCAGCAGCTCCTGCCGGCGCTAGCACAATTGCAGCTCCTATGCCTGGTAAAATCGTAAAAGTTATTGCAACTGTAGGTCAGGCTGTAAATGCTGGCGATGTTGTACTTATTCTTGAAGCTATGAAAATGCAGAACGAAATCACTGCTCCTGCAGCAGGTACAGTTCAGGCTATCAATGTTGAAGCAGGACAGAGTGTTAAAGTTGGCGAATCAATGGTCGTTCTCGGCTGATTTTGATTTTAAATATTTTATCTATTAAAACGCAATTAACTTTATGATTTTATATAAAGTTTTATCTTGGAAAAAACTCCTATCATTATGATGGGAGTTTTTTTATTTTCTTTGTAAATTTATAATTAAATATCTTCGTAAATTGCAATAGCAAATTGAACAAAATTTCCAATCTATAATAACTTTCAACAAGCATATATCTTATCCAAGAATGTATCAAAGAGATCCTCTGGTGTATGGTAGCCCAGCACCCGTCTTGGACGGCTGTTGAGCTCGTCGGCGAAGGATAAGATTTCTTCGTCGGTGTACTTCTCAATGGATTCGCCTTTTGGAATGTAATCACGCAGCATGCCGTTGTGACGCTCGTTACGCGGCCGCTCCCAGGAACTGTATGGGTGCGCAAAGTAAACCCTTGTACCCCAGGATTCAGCGTTGGAGAAGGTCTCAAACTCCGGTCCGTTGTCTGCCGTTATCGTCTTGAACACTTGAGCAAA
>NZ_JACHFH010000021.1 GCF_014201835.1 Pectinatus brassicae
CCACCTGTTCCCATTTCGAACACAGTAGTTAAGCATCCACAGGCCGAAAGTACTTGGGGGGCAGCCCCCTGGGAGGATAGGATGTTGCCGGTTAAGTTGGTGTCAGGTTATCTTTGATAACCTGGTATCAGTTATTAGATTCATACTTATTGTTTGATTGGGGTATCGCCAAGCGGTAAGGCACGGGACTTTGACTCCCGCATTCGTTGGTTCGAATCCAGCTACCCCAGCCATTTGGTTCACTAGCTCAGTTGGCAGAGCACCTGACTTTTAATCAGGGTGTCCCGAGTTCGAATCTCGGGTGAGCCACCATTTGAATTTTAACCTTCTTCGTTCGAGGAAGGTTTTTTTGTATATACTAATCCTATCAAAAAGTAAGATAAAGAGAGGGCGATAAAAATGAAGTGTAATTGTGCAGAATGTTCAACTAAAGTCTGTTATACCAAGGGTGTTAATTGTACAGGTATTGATAAAGAAATAGTGAAGGCTGCTTATAATAAAGAAGAACTAAAAATTATGCAAAGTGCGGCATATGTTGAAGGAACTTTTTATAGTAATATTACCCGTTTGGAAGAAACGGCAGAATTTGCTAAAGCTATGGGTTATACAAAACTCGGTATGGCATTTTGTATTGGTCTTAGTACTGAAGCACATTATATTAGTCGCTTTTTTAAAAAACACGGGTTTGAATTTTACAGTGTATGCTGTAAAACTTGTAGTTTTCCTAAAAAGGAATTTGAATTAAGGCAGGTTCGACCGGAGCTTGAACATGAAGCAATGTGCAATCCTAAATTGCAGGCGCAATTTTTACAGCAGAAAAATGTAGAATTATATATATCATGTGGTTTGTGTGTAGGGCATGATGCTATTTTCAATAAAAATTGTCCCGGTCCGGTGACAACTTTGGTAGTAAAAGATAGGTTGTTGTCACATAATCCACTAGGAGCTATATATTCGCGTTATTGGAAAAAGAAACTTGGGATAATGGATGAAGATGAAATATAAAAGTCAGCTTATTTAAGAAATGAACCGACCCCCAAAAGTTAGACTTTTGGGGGTCGGCACAGAAATACACTTTTATTGTTAATTTTTAATTATAATATATAAAATATTCGCATTTATTTAGCAAGACTAAGCGAAATATTATTTTTGTCATAATGATGAATATGCTGCTGTGAATAATATTTTTTAGCAAAATATTCTATGATTTCGCGTCGTCTGATAATGCCAATAAAAATATTACGATCATCAACTACCGGAATAAAATTTTGATTCATTGATAATGTCAATAAATCTTCCATTTCTGCATCAATATGAACCACTTTATTATGAAATTTTTTATGGATAGTTTTTAGATTTATATGTTCTGTATCTTTTGCGGCAAAATTAATTTTATCATTAAGTGCCCATAATATATCTCCTTCAGTTAAAGTGCCGGCATAGCTGCCATCTTTGTTTATTAATGGAACAGCAGTATAACTATGGTATTTCATTTTTTCCATAGCCTGCCGAAGTGTTGCATTTGAATCAAGATACACAATATCATCTTTGGGAATCAGAAAAAAAGATATCTTCATAAAATGCCCTCCAAATTATCGAACTTATAAAAAATTATAATATTAAATTTTTAATTAATATTATTTGTATATTCACCTGCTTTCCTTTTTTTATATTTACTATATATAATTATACCTTATTTTTAGAATATATTAAAGACAGAAAAATTCGCAAATTATAAGCTAAATAATAATATAGTTAGATTTTTTTATAAAGCTGCTTACTATTTTTAAATTATTAAAATGGATACAGGAATATAATTTTTTTTGCCGAAATAATATATAAAACTATTTTATTTGCAAGGAGAGCATATGCTGGATAATGTTATTTTTACTGCTACTAGGGATAATTTACCAGAAATATTAGCAGTTATACGAACCGAATTGGAAAAATATATATGTGATGAGAAAATATTAAAACGTCTGGAGTTAGTTTGTGAAGAAATTTTATGTAATATAATAGATTATGCTTATCCTGGTAATAATCCAGGTAAAATAACTTTGACATGTTTTTATGATATGGAATCATCTCTTTTACGGTTGATGTTTATTGATGATGGTGTTGAGTATAATCCTTTAGCTGAGGTTAAGCAGGATGATACAGGGTTAGGAATACAGATATATACAACTATTATGGATGAGGTTAACTATAAATATAGAAATGGTCAAAATATACTGACCATTGATAAAATATTAACTGATCCGGAAATAATCAGTGAAAGAAAAAAAATTGCAATTCTTATACATGATGATTTTTATAATGCTGAACTAAGTTATTATAAGGAAACTTTTACTGAAGCAGGATTTGATGTACATTTATTGGGAAATTTATTAAAAAATGATACAGTCGAATACACAAGTTATAAGGATAATGTCAAAATTAACTGCAATGAGAATTTTGCAGAAATATCAGCTGCTGAATTAAAAGAATATGCAGCTGTAATTGTTCCAGATGCTTATGTAGCAAGCCATTTAAGAGAAACTGAAGACTTAGATATATTGCCGCCAGCCAGTGCCTTTTTGAAGAAATGTTTTGCTGATAAGACACTAATTAAGGGATTTCTTAATCAGGGTGTAGGGATAATGCTGCCAATCTATGAACTATTAAAAAAACGCCGTTTGGCAGTAGATAAATCTTTGTTGAGTGCTGTTGAATTAATGGGAGCTGTATACGTCAATGAAAATGTAATTATTGATGATGATATAATATCGGCTAGTGGTAAAGAATATAAGGCTTTTGCCCAGGAAATAATCAGCTTGTTAAATGAACGACAATTTTTTAGTATTTATTAAAAGAAGCAAGAAACTGTACGTGACGGTTTCTTGCTTCTTTGGCATTATTGGGCATTTAAATATTGGCTGTCAATTATGTTAGCAGCGGTGATGTTTTTATCAATTAAATTAAGATCTTTCCAAAGTTTCGCGGCTATGCCGGTTACTTCGTAAAATTCACCGTTATTATTACTGCCAAAGTATTTCATATTTCCGGCTTTATCATAGAACTGAACATCATGTAGTTCTGCTTTTACGTTTTCTGGTTTTTCACCAATTCGTTTAGCAATGATGGCTATAGCATCATCGGGATTGCTTTTCATATAATTAATAGCATCATACCAGCCGGCAACAATGGCTTTACCTACTTTAGGATGATCTTTCAAGTAAGATTTTTTCATAGCAAAAGTATCAACAATAACACCGGGACTGGCAGTGCTATCCATTAAGGTATGGCCAAATGGGGTTTTTTCGGCTTTGGAAAGCCATGGCTGCCAAGTAATAGCAGCATCTACTTTTCCTGCAACAAAGGCAGCACCAGCATCGCCAGCAGACATGTTTTGTACATCAAAATCTTTGAGACTCATGCCTTTTTTCTGTAATAAATATTGAAACCAGAAATAATCAGCACCGCCGGTAGTATCTAAAGCAACTTTTTTTCCTTTAAGATCTTCCAGTGTTTTAAAATTCTTTTTAGCCACGATACCATCACCGCCAGCAGATGTATCAAGAGCTAATATCTGTACCAGGTCAATTCCAGCGGCAGCATTCATAACCTGAGTAGAAATATCGGTTGAAACACCTTGTATACGGTCAGCAGCTAAGGCTGTTTTACTATCAGTTTTACTTTCAATAGCCTGGATTTTAACATCGGCACCATGTTTTTGAAAAAATCCTTTTTCTTCAGCAATATAAAGCGGCGCAAATCCTATCCAGGATGACTGTCCAATTATTACTTTGTCTGGGCCCGATTTTTCGGCACTTTTAGTGCTACCACAGCCAGTAACAGCAATAAGCAGGGTTGAGACCATAGCAGCGGCCAATAATTTTTTCCATTTTAAATTCATATTCCAAAAAGGCAGACATTGGAGCATAGGTACCTATCATTAAACCTAATGGTAGTGCTACTGCTGCAGCAATTAAAAATCCAGCCATAACACGAAAGACGGTTATACTAATATCTGCTATGAAGGTTCCCTGGGTAAATAAATCAACAGCTGTTTTTATAACGGCAGTTGGTGCTGGTAAAAAAAATGGATCTACTGAACCTGTCAATGTAAATAATGCCCAAATACTTAGAATAATAGCAAAGGCAATAAAAGCTATTGTAAAAATATATAAAGGCCTGATTTTTCCTTTTGGGGTGAATGAATTAACTATAGTGCCCATGATTACCTCCTGCTGTGTTAGTGTTAAATTAATTTATTTAATCATGATGATGATTGAAATAAATAATTAAAAAGAATTAATGATGATTTCATTTATATGAAAATAAAAAACAGCGCTTATCCTTTTGTCGATAAAAAGATAAGCGCCGTTGCTTTTATGTTTCAAATTATAAGACATATATATTAAAATGTCAATAAAAAAATAAAATAAAAACAAAATAAATATAAAGTTGTAAACTTAATATTTATTTTGTTTTTATTTTTATGTTATACATATAATACTTTGGATAAAAAATCAGCTGTACGTTTATTTTGTGGTTTATTAAAAATTTGTTCTGGTCTGCCTTCTTCGACGATAGAGCCTTGATCCATAAAGAGAATTCTGTCACCTACCTCACGGGCAAATCCCATTTCATGGGTAACGATTACCATGGTCATACCAGCGGTAGCAAGCTTTTTCATTACATTTAATACTTCACCGACCATTTCAGGATCTAAAGCTGAAGTGGGTTCATCGAATAGCATTACTTCGGGACTCATGGCTAAAGCCCGAGCAATAGCGACACGCTGCTGCTGACCGCCAGAGAGTGAATTAATACTTTTAGTTTCTTTTTCACTTAAGTCAACCATTTTTAATAGTTCAACAGCTTTATTATATGATTCTTTTTTGCTGGCTAATTTCAGCATTGTTGGTGCCAGCATAATATTTTCAACTATGTTCATATTGGGAAAAAGATTAAACTGCTGAAATACCATGCCCATTTTAGCCCGTATTTTATTGATATTGGCAGCAGGTAGAGTTATGTTTTCACCGTCGAAAAATATTTGTCCTTTAGTCGGTGTTTCTAGTAGGTTCATACAGCGCAGCAAAGTCGATTTACCAGCACCTGATGGGCCGATTAGGACGACAACTTCCCCTTTTTTTACAGTTGTATTGATATTTTTTAAAATAGAATTTGATCCAAAGTCTTTATATAAATTTTTAATATCTATCATCCTGTTGCATTCTCCTTTCAGTCCAGCCAACAAAACGTCCTAGGGAAAATGTCAGGATAAGGTAAAATACCGCTGATACAATAAGTGGCTCTAAGCCGCGATAGGTAGCACCTTGTACAACCTTAGCAGTAAAAGTAAGTTCAGCAATACCCAGAACATATGCCATAGAGGAGCCTTTGATATCGGCAACAAATTCGTTGCCGATGGCTGGCAGAATATTTTTTATGGCTTGAGGCATAATTACTTTGCGCATAGCCATTAAATGAGTAAGCCCTAAACTGCGGGCGGCTTCCATTTGACCTTTGGGAATTGATTGGATGCCAGCTCGAAATATTTCGGCAATATATACGCTGGAGTTAAGACCGATTGCGGCAATACTGGCAATTATTGCTGCAAAGTTACTGGGTAATTCAGATGACATGGGCAGCATACCAACTAATACATAAGCAATGAGTACCTGTAAAAGCAGTGGTGTACCGCGCATTATTTCAATAAAGGCAAAGGCGATAACCCGCAGAAAATGAAAACCGCCGATTTTTATAGATGAGGCTTTCATAAAATATATAAGTAAGCCGACAATGACAGCTATAAAGATAGCGGCAATAGAGATAAATATTGTCAGCTTTATTCCTGTAAAAAACATGGGAATATAGCGCATAACGACGCCAAAATCCATTTAAATCACTTCCTATACAGTCATATTACTAGGTAATTATTTTTTTTGTTGGGAGGCAGCAAGTGCACAGGCCTTATCAACAAATTTAGCAAATTCACCAGAATCTTTAAGACGTTTAATCGTTTTATTCATCTGTTCTTTTAAGGCCGGTGAATCTTTTGGCAGAGCAACGGCTACACCCGGACTATCTAAAGATGAATCATCAATTTTAATATCTTTGGCAATTACAAGATCGGGATTGCTGGCAATAGCCATTTTGCAGGTATCTTCAGCAGTTACAATAGCATCGATTTGTCCCTGGCTTAAAGACAACATTAATGTACTCATGCTGTCAATACGGGAAAAATTGCCATCAGGCAGTAATTTGGACATTAAGTGATCCTGCAATGAGGATAGTTGTACACCAATTTTTTTACCTTTTAAATCATCAAATGTATTGAATTGGCTTAATTTTTCTTTAGTGGTTAAGACAACATTAGGAGAATGGTAATATGAATCGGTAAAATCAACACTCTTACGGCGTTCTTTAGTAGCAGATAAGCCGGAAATTAATACATCAACTTGTTTTGACTGTAAAGTGGTCATTAAGGCATCAAAGGATAATTCTTTAATTTCTAATTTTACGCCCATATCTTTAGCAATTTCACGTGCTACATCAGCATCAAAGCCGGCGATAGTATCTTTGCCGTCAACCATAGCATGAAATTCGTATGGAGCAAAATCGGCATTCATACCGACTACAAGAGTACCTTTTTCTTTTATTTTTGCCAAACTATTATCGGTGCTTTTATCATTGGAGGCTGTAGTAGAGCCACAGCCGGAAACTATAGACATAAGCATAATAAGAGATAGTAAAGCAATAGTTAAAAAACTTTTTTTATTTTTTATCATGGTGAAAACTCCTTTAGTTATTTAAGTAGTCGAGAGAACTTTGAACAAATAGAGCTGTGCCGCGATATAATTGGGAATCATCGAGAACAAAGCGGGAACTGTGTGCCGGGTGAACAATATTATCGGTATAGGCAGCTGGTGTATACAGCCGGAAAAAGCAACCAGGTGCTTTTTGATAGAAAAAGCCAGCATCTTCGCCGCCCATGCTTTCGTCAGTTATGATTTTTAGTGTTTCTCCCGGCAATATTTTTTTAGCAGAAGCGATAACGGCGTCAACCATTTTATCATCATTCTTAGTTGGTGGATAACCATTAAGAAACTCTATTTCATAATCTGTCCGGGTAGCTTTGGTAACATATTTTACAATTTCTTCAATGCGTTTCATGACAAAATCGCGCACCTGTAAGTCTTGATTCCGAATCGTGCCATGTATTTCTACAGTATCAGGAATAATATTTTCAGCACCGTCACCGCCTTTAATGGAGCCAAAAGTAATAACACAAGGCTTAAATGGGTCAATTTCCCGGCTTATAATGTATTGGATATTATTAATAACCAGTGTAGCAGCAGCAATCGGATCAATGCATAAATCAGGGGCAGAGCCATGACCGCTTTTACCGATTATAGTTATATTTACTTGATCATCAGCAGCAGAGCTGTTGCCATATTTAAATAATATATCACCGGAATTAACGGATTGGCTGTAACCGCGTCGTTCAGTGTGCAGTGCCAGCATGGCATCAATATGAGGGTTTTCCATTACACCGTCTTCAATCATGACCTTAGCACCGCCAGGACCTTCTTCGGCTGGCTGGAAAATTAGCTTTACCTGTCCGGCAAGTTCTGCTTCATGTTTTTTTAATAAGGCAGCTGTTCCCAAGAGAATAGCTGTATGGGCATCATGACCGCAGGCATGCATATTTTTATTGCTGGATTTGTATTCAAAATCAGAATCCTCTTGAATGCGCAAGCCATCCATATCAGCACGGATTCCGATGGTTTTACCAGTATTTTTACCTAAAACAGCAACGATGCCTGAATGGTTTTCATAAGTTTGATAGGAAATAGACATATTATCAAGGCATTTCTTTACGAACGCAGCTGTTTGGGGCAGTACCAGACCGATTTCCGGTATTTGATGCAGCTGCCGCCGCCAGAAAATAATTTGACTGCTAAGTTTTTCCGCTTCAGTTAAGATATTCATAAGATCAACTCCATAATTTGTTGTAGATAATTGCAAAATATAAAAAAAGACAAAGAAGCCTTGTAAAATAGACTTCTTTGTCTTTTATAAATGGTATCATAACATAAAAGTTACAAAGTTTCAATTATATATATTTAAAAATTAAATTAATATACAATTTTAACTAAATAAAGTATATAAAAAAATAAAAAATATTTAATTACTAAGCTAATTATTTTGCGAATGATTTATCGACAAGATTGCCAACTAGTTCATCATCAGCGACAAACGGAATTGTTATATGTCCTTTTCCAGCGTATTTTTTATTAAACTCTTCAGAAACTTCAATGGCATGTGGATTGCGAGCCCAGTTGCGGCGGGCAACACCGCCCATTACATCCCAAAGCATAGCTGATTTAATAATATTATCAACACGCTGACTGCCATCAAGAACAAGACCAAAACCGCCATTTATAGCCTTACCGATACCTGTGCCGCCGCCGTTATGCAGAGAAATGAGACTCATGCCGCGGGCAGCATTGCCGGCATAGCATTGCACAGCCATATCAGCCATGACGTTACTGCCGTCTTTTATATTTGAGGTTTCACGGAAAGGTGAATCAGTGCCGCTGACATCATGATGATCACGTCCCAGCATAATTGGTCCGGTTTTTCCTTCACGTACCAGTTCATTGAATTTAAGGGCGATATTTATGCGGCCTTCGGCATCCTGATAGAGAATACGGGCTTGGGTGCCGACAACCATTTGATTTTTTTCGGCATCGCGAATCCAATTGTAATTATCTCTGTCCTGATAGCGGCGATTAGGGTCAATTGACCCCATTGCGGCTTTGTCAGTAGTAATTAAATCTTCATGTCTGCCGCTTAAGCATACCCAGCGGAACGGACCATAACCATAATCAAAAAGGTGTGGACCCATTATATCTTCAACATATGATGGCAAAATAAAGCCGTCTTTTTCATCAATACCGTTTTTCGATAGTTCTTTAACACCAGCATCATAAACAGCTTTTAAAAATGAATTACCATAATCGAAGAAATAGGTGCCGTTTTTGACACAGGCCATTATTAATTCATAGTGGCGGCGCAGGCTTTTATTGACAAGTTGTTCAAATGTTTCACGATCTTCAGCCAGCATGCGGGTACGCTCATTAAAGGAGATACCCTGTGGGCAGTAGCCACCGTCATAAGCAACATGGCAGGAAGTCTGGTCACTCATCAAATCTATTTTTATATTGTTTTTAACGATGTATTCGAGTAAATCGACAATATTGCCATTATAGGCAATGGAGATTGTCGTTTTATCATTTATATGCTTATTGGCACAGGCAAAAACTTCATCAAGATCAGAGAAACATTCGCTGACCCAGCCCTGGTCAAGACGTGTTTTTATGCGGGAATAATCTACTTCAGCAACGATGCCGACACCGTTGGCTATTTCTACAGCTTTAGGCTGTGCACCGCTCATGCCGCCCAGTCCCGAACTGACAAAAATATGACCACGTAAATCACCGTCATTAGGAATGCCAAGATGCATGCGGCCGGCATTCAGTAAAGTATTATATGTACCATGCACAATGCCTTGCGGTCCGATGTACATCCAGCCGCCGGCTGTCATCTGACCATAGTTGGCAACACCCATTTCTTCAGCGATTTCCCAGTCCTTTTCATTGTCGAACATACCTATCATTAAAGCGTTAGTATTTATTACGCGTGGAGCATCGGGCTTTGATGGGAATAAGCCCAGCGGCATGCCTGATTCAACAACTAAAGTCTGTTCGTTAGTCATTACTTCCAGATATTTTTTTATCAGGTGATAACCAAGCCAATCATGGCAGACACTGCCGGTTTCACCATAGGTTACCAGTTCATAGGGATATAGTGCTACTTCAAAATCAAGATTGTTGTCAATCATAACTTGAAAAGCTTTGCCTTCGATGCAGTTGCCTTTGTATTCATCGATAGGTTTGCCGTAGATGCGTCCTTGTGGGCGCCATCTGTAAGCATAAATGCGACCATATGTCTTCAGTTCCTGTAAAAATTCTGGTGCTGCTTTTTCATGAAGTTCTTTGGGCAGATAGCGCAGAGCGTTTTTTAAGGCTATTTTTGTTTGATCCTTGCTTAGATGAAAGCCACGGCTTGGAGCGCGACGTATTCCTTCCTGAAATACAGGCATTTCAGGGAAAATATTATCAAGTTTTATATCAGTTATAATTTCAACCATTTTTATGCTCCTTGTAATAAAATTATGTTATTTAAAATAATAATTGTCCGTCTTTAATAACATGTTCAATAATATTAATGCCGGTATGATAAACTAAAAAACGATAATCGGGTTTTTCTAAAATTAAGATATCAGCTTTTTTGCCAGCCTCAATACTGCCGCATATTGCAGCTTCATCAATCGCCGCCGCAGCATTTAAAGTTATAGCGGTGAGGGCTTCGTTTATAGTCATATGCATATTGATGACAGCTAGGGCTAAAATAAGTGCGGAGGAATAGGAATAACAGCTGCCGGGGTTAAAATCACTGGCTAGAGCTATAGCACAATTTTTATCAATCATTTTACGGGCGGGAGCAAAATCCTTGCGCATGCAAAAAGCTGTAAGTGGTAATAAAACAGCAATCGTTTTACTATTAGCTAGTTTATTTATATCAGAAGCTGATACGGCTAGTAAGTGGTCGGCACTGGTGGCATTTATTTTAGCAGCTAAGCCGCCGCCGCCGGTGGAGACTATTTCGTCAGCATGTATTTTGCTTTTTAGGCCAAGCTTTTGAGCTGCCAATAAAAGTTTTTCTGATTGCGCAATGCTGAAAACACCCTGCTCACAAAATATATCACAAAAATCAGCTAGATTTTCTTTGGCAACTTCCGGTAAAACTTTTTTTATAGTAAAATCAATAAATCCATCACTGTCATTTTTATATTCAGGTGGTACCGCATGAGCACCAAGGAAAGTTGTTTTTAATGAAACAGGTAAATTGTCATGTAATTTTTTCATGGTTTTTAACATATTGATTTCAGTAGTAAAATCAAGGCCATAGCCACTTTTGCCTTCAATAGTCGTAAAGCCCTGTTTTATCATATTTTGAAGAGTTTTTTTGCCGGCATTATAAAGTTCATCACAACTCATAGCACGGGTTTTTTGCATGGTATTTACAATGCCGCCGCCTTGTCGTAGAAGATCAAGATAAGGGACACCTTCGAGGCGTGATATAAATTCATCAGCGCGGGTGCCGCCGAAAAGAAAATGAGTATGTGGATCAGTAAAACCAGGGACAACGCATTTTCCTGAGGCATCAATAACATTTATATCGGAGCAGCTGCCAACACTGGCTAGTACTTCAGCTGTGGAACCAACTTTTCGGATAATATCATTTTCACAATATATAGCAGCATCGTTATATATTTTAATATTATCCATAGCAGTTCCATGTATTGCTTTATTGCCTATAGGAGTTGCTATTTGACTGATATTTTGAATAAGAAGACGATTCATAAGTATTGTTCACCTGGCCTTTAATAAAACTAATTAATTTACTAAATCAGCAGGAATCTCACCACGCAGCATTTTTATAGCATTGTGGGCGGTACGTTCTTTTAGTTCTTTATATGATTCCTGAGAAATATAACAAATATGTGGTGTTACTGTAATATTTTTTGTATGAAAGATTTTTTCCTTACCAGTAGGAGGTTCAATAGTGACTACATCGAGAAAGGCACCAGCAATTTTTTTGTTTTCGACAGCAGTAATTAAATCCTGTTCATTTATTATTTTACCGCGAGCAGTATTTATAATATATGCGGTTCTTTTCATCAGAGAAAAAAATTTCTTTGTAATCATGTTAGTAGTATTATCATTACAAATTATATGAATACTAATAAAATCGGCTTGTTTAAAACCATCTGCCAAACTAACCGGAGTAACGTCAGCGGCCAGCATGGTGTTTTGGCTGACAAACGGATCATAGGCTAATACTTTTAGACCTAATTGCTGGGCTTTTTTTGCAACCTCGCGTCCGATTATGCCAAAGCCGGCAATAAATAATATTCGGGCAGAAACGCGCTGGGCAATATTGTTTTTAACAGCTTGGGCGCCCCAAAGGCCTTGCATAATAGTATCAGTATAATTATTAAGCGGTTTGCAGGCACTATATATAGCAGCAGCGACATAGTCTGCTATATCTTCTGTGCAGTAGCCATGGACATTAGTAACAGAAATACCTTTTGCCCTGGCAGCTTCGATATCTACTCGGTCATAGCCGCCACCATAAACAGCAATACCTTTGCAATATTGAAGTTTATTAATTACAGGAGCATCGATATTGACGTAAATCTGTGCCAAAATAATATCAGCATATTGACCAAATGCTTCTAAATCTTGTTTGTAATTATAATCAGAATAGTGGATTTCACAACCAGGAAGTTCTTTTTGCAGTAAAGCTGTTTCGTATTCATATTCCGGCCATTCTTCATCAATTATCCAGATTTTAATGGGGTTCATATAGTGCCTCCAATCTTATAGAACTGTTAAAAGACCATTATCAGCATCAAGTTCAACCATAGTGCCATTAGGCAGATCATCATAAAAAGTACTGTCCATTTTATTGACCATTGGTGCATCTAAAATAATGGCACTGGCAGCTAGGGTAGTATCGGCATTGATAACTATCATGCCTGCGGGATTCATGCTGGTCATTTTCAATTGATACATACCATCAGCCTGAACAACAGAACTGCCTTTACCGTAAGGAAAGACTAATATTTTATTAGCAATGGACTGCTTATATAGACAATGTTCTTTTTCGATTACTTCGCCGGTTTTGGGATCAATCAAGTAAAAGCACAGACCATCTTTAGAAAATAATAGTTCACCTTTTACTTTACCACCAGAAATTTTATGACATTTATATTCTTTAGACATATTAGTATTCTCCTTTCAAGGCAGCTAAGACGCTATCTTTTAATGGCGCAATGACGAACTGCATATCGCGTCTTTTTGTATAATAGGCACATTTAGGTGAATCCGTAATGCCTTTTTTGCCATAAAGAAATTTCCAGCATGGTTGATCCATACAGGTATCTTCGACAATTTCGCCGCCTGCAGCACGAATTATATCCATATAGCCCATTTTTTTTGTAAGACTGCGGGTAAGGGAAGATGTCATTATGAAAAGAGGAACGGCAAGTTTTTTACCATTTACAAGATCAGCAATAGTACTTATCTGATCAATGGTAAGATGCGGGCAGCCATAAAGGGCAAAATCAATTTTGCCGCTTGCATCGGAAATTTCTTCACGCATAGCTTTTAAATCAGCATTAGTAATGGTTACTTCTTTTGTAGGTTTTTTACCTTGGAAGGCATCTTCCATAGTAAGCGCTTCCGGTGTAAAACCAAGAATATGATATAAAGCGACATTACCGCCGGTATTAAGCTGGGCGCCAAGATTCATCAAAGCTTCTTTACTGGGATTATGTATTCCTTCAAATACAGGAATATCGAAACCAATTTTTTGGGGGGCAAAATAGCCGAGCATCTGATAAGCAAAATCATCATCCATATCAGCTTCAACATGCACAAGCACCTGACCAGCCCGATTTTCCTTTAATAAAAAACCATAGTAGGGAGTTACACCAGTAATGGCACTGCACAAAGCACTTTGGGCTGATTCACGATTGGTACGGGCCCCATATACAGAATTAACAAATGGTGTGGCACTTGATTCAGAAAAAGAAATAACTTCACCAAAATAAGGTATATTTTTTTCCAGATAAGGTGTGCAGTTATAGGTCATAATAGCACCTAATTTATTGTAAGCAGCATGAGTACGTTTAACGGTTTCTTCATCTTCTTTATCAATAGTAGTTATTTGTTGGAATTGTTCTAAATTAAAACTAGGATTTACAGTAGGACGTACACGGCATTTGGCACCGCCGTTGACAAGCTTTTCAGCAAACCATAAATCTGCTTCCTGATTGCTGAGGGCAACATGGGTACGGCTGACCGGAACCATTTTAGGTGCATCATAGGCTTCACCAATAGCTGCTAATATTTTCATAGCCAGCTGGGTACCTTCGCCATAATCACCATTAAGCATTTTTTGTTCTTCATCTGTTAAATACATGATAAGCCTCCCTGAGAATTTATGTGAATTAATCTTTTTCCAAATGTTGCATGGTGGAATGCACTAAATCAAGTACACGTTTATCAGCTATATTGGTAAGGGTGTTATTGATTACAGTAGTCTGACCATTTACAGCTACCCGCTTAATGGCAGTTGGCTGCATAGAGTATATAAGATTAGGCAAAAATTGCTGGCCTTTTTGGGTTAAAGGCTGCATGGAAAAATCAGAGATTGATATACCGACAAAGTCAGCTTTACAGCCGGCGGCTATTTTTCCAATTGGCAGGTCTAAAACAATAGCACCATTACTGGTTCCCATTGTAAAGGCATCATTATAATTGACACAAAGGGCATCACAAGTCTTTGCTTTTTGCAGTATTGATACCATGCGCATTTCTTCAAATACGCTGATGCGGTTGTTCCCACAGGCCCCATCACTGCCAAGCGCAATGGGAACATTATTTTGTAAATAACATGGAATATCAGAAATACCATCGGCTAAAAACATATTACTGGATGGGCAATAAATAAGGTGGGCCCCTTTTTCGCCCATTGTTTTTATTTCGTTTTCATTGAGCCAGACACCATGGATTATTGACATATGCTTATCAACAACATTAAGACTGTCCAGATAGGCTAGTGGAGTTGTATGATGTTCTTTTTGCACTTGTTCAACTTCGAACATTTCTTCGGCAACATGAATATGATAGGGGGTATTATATTTTTTGGCCAGTTTATGACCTGCTTTTATCATATCAGGCGATGCCGCGTGCAGACTATGCGGGGCGGGAATAACCTTAGTCATGCCGCCGGAATATTTTTTCATAAGTTTTTCGGTACGTTCTACAGCTGCGGCAACATTTTCTACATAACCAGCCGGCGCTCCATCCCAATCGTACATTGTACTGGCAAGGACGAGCCTGATACCGCAGTCTTTAGCAGCCTGCACAACAGCCTCATCACTTTCGCTGCCAAATTGATGCAGGTAGAAAAAATCTGATACAGTAGTAGCACCACATTTCATCATTTCAGTAAAGGCAAATAAAGCACCACTATAAATATCATCTAAACGCATACGCGGTGAATATTTATATAATGAGTTATCGCGCCATTCGAGAAATGGTCTGTCGGCAGCTATGCCGCGCAGCAGACTTTGAAAGCTGTGATTATGGGCATTGACGCTGCCGGGAACGATTACTAAATCGCCCCAGTTTTCTTTTGGGGAAGCAGAATATTTTTTTAATAATATATCAGGCGAAGCAATTTCCTTGATATCACCGCTATGAGTATCAATGGCTGCAGCAATATTTTCTTGCAGAGTATTATCGATAAAAAAGGCGGCGGCTTGTATGATTTTGATGGGCATAATTAATTGAGCTCCTTGTCTAAAATAAGTAAGGTATCAAGATAAACCTGAGCGGCAATCGCAATATCTTCAGGATGTGTATATTCCTGTGGACAATGGCTGAAGCCATCGACACTAGGGGCAAACAACATGCCGGACTTTGTAAGACGGGCCATATTGGCAGCGTCATGACCGGCCATACTCACTAATTTTACAGCCGGTTGATTTTCAAGAACTGATGCCTGTAATATACTGTTTATTATGTTTTCAGACATAGGCATTTCTGATTGGTCCAGATTTAATTCACGTTGTATTTTAATATGACGTTCAGCACTTATTTGCTGAGTGAATTTTGTTAATAAAGTTAAAGCTTTCTTTTTTTCATCAGGATAGGCCGTACGCATATCAAGTGTCAGAACAACCTGTCCAGGAATGATATTTGATGAATTAGGCTCGACGGTTATTTTGCCTACCGTTACAGATAGGTTGTTACATTCACGCATGATCCCTTCTATAGCTAGGCAGAGTTCAGCAGCACCACATAAAGCATCGCGTCTGTCGGCTGCTTCCGTTGTACCAGCATGGTTAGCTTCACCAATAATTGTAATGATTTCGCGATAAATACCGGTTATACAGCTAACGGCAGCAACAGACTGATTCTTTTTAAACAGCCGCTGTCCCTGCTCAATATGAAATTCCAGAAAAGCAGTAATGCGATCGCGGCTTAAGCGGGCTTCATTAATTTTTTCGCTATTGCCGCCAAGGTAATCAATTGTTGAGGCTAAGGTTTTTTTTGTATAACAATCGCTGAGTTTAAAGATATCATCTTTATTTAAGCGGCCACATAAAACTTTACTGCCAAGGGTTGATACGGAATAAGTGTTGGGCTCTTCACCCGTAAAAGAAATAATTTCCAAGGGATGGCGTGTGATAATATTATTTTCTTTTATTGTTTGCATAGCTTCCATAGCGATTATTACTCCTAAAGCACCATCGTACTTTCCTCCATTAGGAACACTGTCATGATGTGAGCCAAATACGATAGGCTTATTTTCCAGATGTTTACCATAAGTTCCCCATAAATTAGCAATGGCATCAGTATAAACATTTAAATGCAGTTCCTTTTGCCATATATCTTTAAGCCAGCTACGGGCGGCTTTATCACCAGGTGTTCCCAGTTGCCTTTCAATGCCACCAGTTAATGGGTTTAGGCCTATTTGTGAAATTTTATTAAAACGGTTCATTAAACGTGTAGAATTGATCAATATGTTTTTACTTTCTAATTGTTTTTCGGTCATAAACTATCATCTCCTGCATAAGGATAATATTTTATAGGTGGAAATAAATATAATACTAAATGAGTTCATTCATAATAAAAATATAATGAAAAAATCATTCAGAAAAAGATATAAAAAAAGGCACTTTATCCTAAAAAGAATAAAGCACCATTGCTCTCTACCAATATAAACATTATAAATTGTCAATAGTAAACATTATTTTCTAATTCGGCCCTTTCAACAGCTTCCATACGCTCAGAAATAGCTGGTAGTTTTTGGGCGGCATCACGTAATAAAATATTTAGAAATATCATTGGTGTACTGTATATATCGAAAATTGAAGAAACTGTAAGAGGAACACATACAGCTTGTTTACTGCATTCAATAAGCGGTGAAAATTCACTGTCGGTGATGCCATAAATGTTAAAGCCCTTTTTATGCAGTCGTTGAGCTTTTTCGACTAAAAGACGTGGATAACGGGGAAACATTACCGTTATAATATTTACTTTTTCCGGATTAAGTAATTCTATAGTATCCCATTGTGGTGAAGCGGGTGTGTAAGAGGAAACATCATTGCGCATTTTGTGCAGAATATAGGAAATATAGGGGACAATTGTTGCTGACATTCGTGCGGACAGCAATATTAAAGGTTTATTATCAGCTATTATATTGACTAACTGCTGGTAAGCGGGAGTTTCGATAATAGTACCGAGTTTTTCCATATTGGCCAGCTCGTTATCAAATATAGAATGCATGTATTTGCCCTTAATGCTGTGCTCTTCACTGAACTGTAATCTTTTAGGAGCAGTAAGTTCCTTGCTTACAATATTTTGTAGATTTTGCAGAAAATCATTATAGCCTCTGTACCCCAGTGCCATAAAAAAACGGGAAATACTGCCTTGGCTGACACCAACCTGTTCGGCTAGTTCATTGGTAGTCATAAAGACTATCTGCAAATAATTGTCATTTATATATATGGCAATTTTTTTATATGTTGGTGAACTGTCGGCAACATATTTGAGCATAATTGTCAATTGTTCAAAAGTCTCGATATTTTTTCCCATATATACTTCCTCTGATTATAGTGTAATTGATTAATGGAATATTACTGTAAAATATATAATTACCAATTTAATTTAAAAACAATCATTTTCGCGTCGAGACTGCTGCGTATTACCTTAACAGCAGAAAAATCTGTTAAATGCATAAGGTCACCAGCATTAATATTGCAGGTGTCTTCTTTATTTATTATATGGTAGCTGCCTGTATATACATATAAAAAACATTCATCGGTATCAGGATACAAATCAAACTGTCCAGCTTCATTAAAAAACAGCTCAGCTTTTTTATATGAGCCGTGTTTAAGCATAACATTAAAATCCTGACAGCAGCCATAGCTGACAGTAGCGGAATCACCACTGAAATAATGAGCTTTCAATGGCTCAATCGTGATTTTTTCCTGTCCGTCGTGTTCAAGTTCAATTTGATTGTAAGGTCATTAAGATACGGTCAATATTTTTTAGTTTAGTAAAAGCAGATTTATCTGCCGTTACAGTTGCTGAACTTAAACGCAGTTTAAAAGTTCTTTTTTTATAGTCAGCATCTTGGGGAGATATATATAATTGAGTCGTTTGTCCACCGCTCCAATCAGTTGTTGCAGTGTCAGTTGCTGATATTATATTTACAGCCATTGTAATTGTTACCACCTTATTTATAAAATTTCTTCCTTGTAATAAAAGCCTGTTACTGAGTGTTTATCCGATGAGTAAGATAATCTGGTGCAAGGATGACAAAATAAATATTCAGCAGAACATAAAGGCTGGAATAAAAAACATATAAATAGTAAAAAAATGTA
This sequence comes from Pectinatus brassicae, assembly GCF_014201835.1. Lineage (GTDB taxonomy): Bacteria > Bacillota > Negativicutes > Selenomonadales > Selenomonadaceae > Pectinatus > Pectinatus brassicae. The sequence continues at coordinate 18,587 of NZ_JACHFH010000021.1, forward strand.
CAGCTGGTATATTTTCGCCAATTAGTTTAAACAATAATAACGATTGGTTTACGAATAAACAGACAAAAAGCACTTACCACTTTGATAAGCGCCATTGCTTGTAACAAGTATAAAAGTAAATAGAAAAAATGTCAAGATTATTTAGTCACGGATAGCTTGTTCAATAATGCCGCCGCCCAGCAATATATTATTGTCGTAAAATACCACTGATTGACCAGGGGTGACAGCTCGTTGCGGTTCATCAAACATAACTGTGGCAGTATTATTTTCCTGTGGGATAACCGTAGCAGAAAAAGTGTTTTTACCATAGCGGATTTGGGCAGTGGTTTTTAATGGCGCGGAAATGCCATCAAATGGAATCCAATTCAGATTTTTGGCAGTAAGCCCCTTGGAATATACCTGATTATTGCTGCCCACGATTACCTGGTTTTTTTCAGTGTTTAATTCTATGACATATAATGGTTCGGGAGCAGCAATACCCAAGCCTTTTCTTTGTCCAATAGTATATAGCGATAAACCGTTATGACGGCCTAAGATATTACCGTTGGTGTCTACAATATTGCCAGCTTTGAATTTCATATCAGTGTGGTTTTTAAGATATGTTTTATAATCATCGTTAGGGATGAAACATATTTCCTGACTTTCTTTTTTATTGGCAACAGGTAGATTATAGGCCTTGGCTTTTTCACGAATTTCCGGTTTACTGAAAGAACTTAATGGAAAAATAATATGTTTTAGGGCATCCTGTTGAAGATGGTATAATACATAGGACTGATCTTTATGGGTATCGGCGGCACGTTTTATCAGATAGCGGCCGGCATCATTTTTATCAATGCTTACATAATGACCAGTAGCCATTAAATCGGCTCCGAGTGCCAGACATTCTTTCAATAGACGACCAAATTTTATATAATGATTGCAGCGAACACAAGGATTAGGTGTATGTGCTGCTAAATATTCGTTAACAAAATAATCAGTTACTTCCTGTTTAAATACATCCTTAAAATCAAGGACGTAATGCTTTATTTTTAGCTGTTCACAAACTATGCGGGCATCGTGCACGGAGCTTAGATTTTCATAACTGTCTTCTTTGGAAAAACCGCGGCCTTCATCACTTAAAACCATGGTTACACCAAAAACATTGTAGCCTTGTTCTAATAAGAGCGCAGCAGTTGTGGAGCTGTCGACGCCGCCACTCATAGCGACAGCAACCGTTTTTTTGTTGGACATAATTTTCACCTTGCAATAAATATATTAGTAAAATAGTTGGAATACATAATAGACCAAGTTAATTTTACCGTATTAATATAGTTGTTGCAGGAATAATTATATTCCTGCAACTTTTAACACTTATGCTTCTTTTGCTTCGGGCGGGGCTACCGTTATGGTAGGCTGACCGTTGTTTTTACATAAATCAGCTAAAGTGATGGAATCAAGAACATCGCTAATACTTTGGCATACACGTTCCCATACGCCACGGGTAACGCATTTGCCAGCCTTTTTGCAGACCTGGCTTTTAGAATCAGCATCGTTAAGCAGGCAGTCTACTAAAGCAATAGGCCCTTCCATGATGGTGATAATGTCACCAATTGTAATATGGGCAGGATCTTTAGTTAATACATAGCCGCCCTGGGCACCACGCGTGCTTTTTACAAGACCGGCATTGCGCAATGAGCAGATAAGCTGCTCCAGATAATTATCTGAGATATCCTGTTTAGCAGCGATAGTACGTAGTGATAAAGGTCCTTTACCATAATTTAAGGCCAGTTCATACATGGCTGTTACACCATAACGACCTCTTGTTGATAATTTCATGATAGTTCACTCCAATTCATATATGTCAAAGTTAAAATTTACGGCATTTATATATAATAATTTATAGCGATATAATATAAATTACTATATATTATTATAACAGTAAGTATATCAATTATGCAAAGTATTTTGATGATTATTTAGATATTCTTTTAAAGTTTTTTCGCTGCCGTTATCAGTTGGATAATAATATTTTTGTCCGATTAATTTATCAGGCAGATACTGCTGTACAACAAAATGGTCATTATAGTCGTGGGCATATTTATAGTCAATGCCATGTCCGAGTTTAGCGGCGCTTTTATAATGGGCGTCGCGTAAATGCGGCGGGATTGGCCCACAGTCTTTATGACGTACATCAGCTAAAGCATTATCAATAGATAAATAGGCCGCGTTGCTTTTTGGTGCACAGGCAATATAGGTAACGGCTTGTGCCAATGGAATACGAGCCTCAGGCATACCAAGAAACTGCACAGCCTGAACAGTGGACATAGCCAATATTAAAGCTTGTGGGTCGGCATTACCCACATCTTCGGCGGCACATATGGCTATGCGGCGGGCAATAAAGTTTACATCTTCGCCTGAGGCAATCATTCTGGCTAAATAATGAAGGGCTGCGTCAGGATCACTGCCGCGCATACTTTTTATAAACGCTGAGACAGTATCATAATGATTATCGCCATGTTTATCATAGGACTGCAGTTTTTCACCGATGATATCCTGTAAGATTTTTTCAGTGACAGCAGTATTGCTGCCATGGGCAATAATCGTTGATTGCTCTAATAAGTTTAAAGCTACACGAGCATCGCCTGAGGATACCTGCGCAATTATTTGTAAGCAGTTGGTATCACAAGTAGTATTATACTCACCTAAGCCTCGTTCCTTATTATTTAGTGCCTGCTGCATGATTTGTATCATTTGATTATCAGTTAATGCTTGCAGGCGTATGACGCGGACACGAGAGAGCAGGGCATGATTTACCTCAAAATAAGGATTTTCGGTCGTAGCACCGATTAAAATAAGTCGACCATCTTCTACATAAGGCAGTAATATATCCTGCTGGCTTTTATTGAAACGATGTATTTCATCGATAAAAATTATCGTACGAGTATTATAAAATTTACGTTGCTCTTGGGCCTCATCAACAATTTTTCTGATATCGCTGATACCGGAAGATACAGCGTTTATTTGTTTAAAGTGACTTTTAGTCATGGTGGCAATCATCTGAGCTAAAGTAGTTTTACCAGTGCCGGGTGGACCAAATAAAATTAAAGAAGGGATGGTGTCATTTTCAATCATTAAGCGTAAAAAATGACCTTTGCCGACAGATTCATTTTGTCCAACGAATTCATCAAAATTTTGCGGACGCATTCTGACTGATAAAGGACGATTGCTGTTAATACCTGCTGTCTTTTCTTGATTTTGGGCAGCACTGCTGAATAAATCCATGCTTTCCATTTGTTTTTACACCCCGGTAGAACCAATACCGCCCTGACGAATTTGACCTTTATTGTTGTTATCGCCATCAATCATAAGATATTTATAAAAAATACCTTGGGCAACACGGGTTCCTTTTTTTATAATGAAATCTTCCTGGCCATGATTTATAATTCCCAGCATAATATGACCTTCATTGTCACTGTTATTGTAATAATCAGCATCGATTATTCCTTGGCTGTTTATAAAAGACAAGGCGTTCTTTACAGACATACCTGAACGCATATGTAGTCCAAGATACTCATCATCATTCATATAAGCCTTTAGGCCGGTGGGAATAATGGTAACTTTACCAGGTTTTAAAATAGCATCGGCGGCTGCTTCAATATCATAGCCGGCACTTTTGCTGGTTTTTCTTTCTGGCAGAGAAATATTTTTATCTTTATAAGAATTTATTACTTCAAATCCACGATTTCGCATGTAGTTCCTCCTGCAAATAATCTTCATTTCATAAATATAAGTACTTTCCTATACATTATAATTGATTATTATCGTAATAGCAAATACATATATTTTTATAATATATATCATAAAAAAGCTGCTAAACTCATATAGCTTAGCAGCTTTGAACAGCGATTATTCATTAATTAGTGACAGCATTTTTTATTTGGGTATCATAATTTTTGTCATTGAATATACGCGGGCGATTAGGATTAAATAGTGGATTGACAATGCTTCTGGTAGCATCGAATTCCGGCGTTTTAACACCAACAATATCGAGTACTGTATGAATCATATCGTCAGTCATATAAGGATTATTGACTGATTTTTTTATCTGTGCCCATTCCTTTGGATAACGGGCTTTCCATTTGTCAGATGCCCAGATAATAAATGGTATTTCAATCATATGGCGGTTGGCATTGCCTTCAAAATGGCCAGCTACTGTGTCGCCTTCGTCGTAAATAGCTTCACTATGGTCAGGCATATAAATTACAATTGCCTCCATGTCACGAAATTTAGCAAAAATATTAGTAACAATATAATCATTATAAAGAATGGCATTGTCATATTGAGCAACAATTGTCTTTTGTCTGTCGGTAAGCGGCAGCCGAATGTCATCTTTACTGAATTTACTGAACGAATATGGGAATCTATTATAATATAAAGCATGACAGCCCATCAAATGGAAAACATAAAAATTCTTTTTATCGCTGCGGTCAGCAATAGCTTTGTCAATCAAAGGGAAAAGATTACCATCGACAATGCCATAATCTTCATGTGAATCACGTAATTTAGTGAAGACATGTTCTGTACTGTGGTCGGCAAAAACATGGGCTACACTGCCCCAAATTCCTGAACTTTCCTGGTTAGACAGCCAATAAGTTTTATAACCAGCAGCATTCATTACATCAATTAAATTGTTGTAATTATACCAAGGTTTACTTGATTCATGATGGCAAAATGTAAATACTTTGCTTAGGGAAGCAATTGTTGTGGAATGAGCGCTTACAACATCACGAAAGACAGCAATATCCCCTTTTTTATTGAGTTCATCAAGATGTGGTGTATTAGGCAGGTAGTAGCCATATAAATTCATATGGTTGCGATTAGTAGCTTCACCTAAAATAAAGACGACATTTTTCATAGAACTGTTGTTTTCAGTGATTTTTATATTTTCTTTGCTGTTGACTTGAGCTTCTAAATGCTCATAGGCTTCCTTGTTTTTTACAGCAACATTCATAGCTGATGCTACACGTTGGAGTGGAAGAAAATCATTATCGGAAAAGAAACTGCTGTAACCAATAAACATAATGCCGGTTGAAATAATGCCAGCAGATAAAGAAATGACAGTAAAGTATTTTTTTACCTTGTTATTTGCCGCTATTTTATTTATTATATTTAAGCGAAATACTAATACTACAGCTGCGGCAATGATAATTGCTGCCAGCAGACCCTTAAAGCCTATGTACATTGTAATATATTCGCGGGCTTCAGCTGTGGTTGTTTCCAGCAGAGAACAGATGACGCCGGCATTTATAAGAATATTATATGTATGCATAATAAATGCTTCCATGATAAATGGAACAATATTTATCAGAAGGCATAAGGATTTAATGACTTTTTGAGCAAAACGCAGGGGAATTAGGAAAATTATTGCTGCGGCTATAAATGACATAAAAAAAACAGTAAAACCATAATAAATGGCTAAATCTATTTTATTTTTATCGATAAGCTGCCAGCCCATTGTTAAATAATTTAATAGAAAGAATAATATTATGAATTTAAAATTGTTGCTTAAAGTATTTTGCAGGTACTTCACATCGACACTCCTTTATTAATAAAAAATTAATGAAAAGTTAACATTAATCTGTTAACAATATATACTATGGTATCTTTTTTTTCAAGTTTTTTAATTGTATTTATAAAATATTATTTTATTTATTAATATATTTATAGGAAGAAAATATATTAATAATGTAGATAGTAATAGGTTTTTATTAAAAACAATAAGGGGAAATAGCTCTGGCTATTGATTTTTTTCGTAAAGCGTTGTATAGTAAACATAGTTATTAGCACTCACTTATATGGAGTGCTAATAAAGAAAATTTATGGTGAAGGAGTTTGAACTATGCCTAGAGAAACGCATGAATTTCAAGCAGAAACAAAACAATTACTCGATTTAATGATTCATTCCATTTATACAAATCGTGAAATATTCTTACGTGAGTTAGTATCCAATGCTTCGGATGCTATTGACAAAATACATTTTGAAAGTCTTACCAATAAGGATTTGTTGGAAAATGATGACAGTTATGAAATATTTTTAATTCCAGATGCTGATACACACACCTTATCTATTTCTGATAATGGTATTGGTATGACTCGTGATGAACTTATCGAAAATATTGGTACAATTGCTAAATCGGGAACTAAAGCATTTTTACAGAGAATGATGGATGCGAAAAAAGATGATGATGCTATTTCTGGCAAGGAACTTATTGGTCAGTTTGGTGTTGGTTTTTATTCCGCATTTATGGTTGCTGAAAAAATAACTGTTATAACCCGTAAAGCCGGCGAAAAACAGGCCTTCAAATGGGAATCTGCTGGTGATGGTTCTTATACTATTGAAGAATGTGATAAGGAAAAACGTGGTACTACAATTACATTGACTTTATCTGCTGATTTTTATGGCGATAAGGCTGAAGAAAACTTTACCGATACATATAAATTGGAAGGATTAATCAAGAAGTACTCTGATTATGTACGTTATCCAATAAAAATGAATTTTGTCATTGAAGAAGCACCAAAAGATGATGAAGGTAAAGATATTGAAGGCGCAGAAAAAATTAAACGTGATGAAATCCGTACGCTTAATTCTATGCAGCCATTATGGTCTAAAAATAAATCAGACATTAAAGCCGAAGAATATAATGAATTCTATAAGAATCTTTTCCATGAATGGGAAGAGCCAATGGAAGTATTGCATAATAAGGCCGAAGGTACAATCGAATATACCTCGTTATTATTTTTTCCGGCACATGCCCCATTTAATTTATATCATACTGATTATCAGCCAGGCTTGCAGCTTTATTCCCGTCATGTATTTATAATGGATAATTGTAAGGATTTATTGCCGGAATATTTGCGTTTTGTTAAAGGTCTTGTTGATTCACCTGACTTTTCACTTAATATTTCACGTGAATTATTGCAGCAAAGCCGTGAATTAAAAATAATCGGCCGCAATCTGGAAAACAGCATCTTAAAAACATTACAGCGTATGCTCAAAAACAATCGTGAAAAATATGAAAAATTCTGGGCTGAATTTGGTAAGTCTTTAAAAATTGGTGTTTATGGCAGTATGTACTCTGGTAACGATACCATAAACAAATTAAAAGATTTATTATTGTTTGCAACATCTAATGAAGATAAGGGACTTGCGTCTCTTAAAGAATATATTGAACGTATGCCGGAAAGCCAAAAGAAGATCTACTATGCTGCCGGTAAAGATCGTAAAGCTATTGACAGCCTGCCACAGATGGAATTATTGCGTGAAAAAAATATTGAAGTATTATACTTGCTCGATAACGTTGATGAATTTGCTATTGAAGCATTGCGTGAATATGAAGGCAAACAATTTCATTCCATCAGCCGTGGTGATTTAGGGCTGGATGATGTTGAATCACAGCAGACAAAAAAAGAAACCGAAGATATCGCTAAAAATAACGAAGGTCTGATTAAGGACATCAAGGAAAGCTTAGGCGAAAAAGTAGCTGATGTTAAAATCAGTAACCGTTTAAAATCAAGTGCTGTATGTCTTGTTGCTGATGAACAAGGTCCAAGCTTTACCATGGAACAGGCTTTTGCCGATGCTAATAATCCAATGTTTAAAGCTAAACGTATTTTGGAAATTAATCCGCACCATGAGTTATTTGGTCGTTTGCAGTCAGTACATGAACAAGGTAAAGATAATGCCCAGTTTAAAGATTACTGCGAATTATTATATACGCAGGCATTATTGATTGAAGGCATGCTGCCGGAAAATCCAGCTGAAATAGCTAATAAAATAGCATCGTTGATGTCTAAATAAAAAATAATATATTCTATAGAGCAATAAATAAAAACGCCGTAGTGAGCAATTAATGCTTACTACGGCGTTTTTGTTTGTTTAAATTTAGGCATAAAAAAACGCCAAGAAAAAATCTCAGCGTTTAATATTATCTGATGATATTATCAGATGGTATGAACACGAATTGTGCTGGTATTACCTTCAGCAAGTTTCATGCCGGAAGTGATAACAGTTTTATCGCCTTGTTTTACAATATTCTGTGCAGCAGCAGCAGAAGTTGTATTAGCAATCATTTCATCAACAGTTTCCCAATCTTTGCCTTCGATAGGCATTACACCCCAACGTAAGTTTAAATGACGAGCAACTTTTTCGTTAGGAGTATAAGCTACGATAGCAGCCTGAGGACGATATTTGGAAACTACTTTAGCAGTATAACCGCTTTCGGTAGGAGTGATGATAGCAGTTGCATCAAGTTCATAAGCCATCTGTACAGTTGCATGAGCAACAACATCAGTGGTTTCATCCTGACGTTCAAAACCTTTTTTGATGAAGATATGTTTGTATTCAAGAGCACCTTCAACGCGTTTTGCAATTGAATCCATAACCTGAACAGCTTCAACAGGATAATCACCATTAGCTGATTCACCGCTAAGCATGATAGCATCAGTACCATCGAAGATAGCATTAGCTACGTCAGATACTTCAGCGCGGGTAGGGCGTGGGTTAGTTGTCATTGTTTCAAGCATCTGGGTAGCAACAATAACAGGTTTACCTACTTTATTACATTTTTTGATAATTTCTTTCTGGATAAGAGGAACATCTTCAGCTGGAATTTCAACACCAAGGTCACCACGAGCAACCATTATGCCGTCAGATGCAGCAATGATGCTATCGATATTTTTAACACCTTCAGCGCATTCGATTTTAGGAATGATTTCCATATGACCTTTATGTTCGTTGATAAGTGCACGAATTTCTTGAACATCTTCAGCACGCTGGATGAAAGATGCAGCAACGAAATCCATGTCATTTTCGATACCGAAAATGATATCTTTTCTATCTTGCTCAGAGATTGCAGGCAATCCAAGAGCAACACCAGGAGCAGCAGCACGTTTGCGTGTGCTCATAGGGCCGTCATTAAGAACTGTAGTAACAATATCTTGACCTTTGATTTCTTCAACACGAAGACCTACAAGACCATCGGAAAGAAGAAGAATGTTACCAGGTTTTACTTCTTTATAAAGATTTTTGTGGTTGACAGAAACGTGGGTTTCATCACCAGGTTCGTCAGAGTTTGTGATAGTGAAAGTAGTATCTTTTTTCAAGAATACTTTACCAGCAGCAAAATCGCCAAGACGCATTTCTGGTCCTTTAGTATCAAGTACTAAAGAAATAGTTTTTCCTAATTTTTTAGCAGTTTGTTTTACTAAATTAATACGTTTTCCATGTTCTTCGTAATTGCCATGAGAAAAATTGAAACGAGCAACGTTCATTCCATTGTTAATCATGTCTTCAAGAATTTGTGGATCTTTGTCAACATTAGGACCCATTGTACAAACAATTTTTGTTTTTTTCAACATTAAAAACCCCACCTAATTAAAATATTTCTTCCCATTTTTAATACTGCACGTATATTGTATCATAAATTTCAGTACATATAAAGTGTATATCGAAGATAATAAATAAAAATATAAATAACCTTGTATTATAAGGATTAACATGCTATTAATCTAAAATTGTTATGAATGATATTTATGCTAAATATATTTTAATATTTTTTTAGATAAATATATTTATTTCATTTGAAACAAGCAAATACGATATATTTTTACAAAATATTAACTTAATGAATAAAAAATATATTACTAATGTGTATTGAGAATATATTTTTTATTTTATGTATAGTAAAAACATATAATAGATAACGTTTTCTATAACGATAAAAAAAGATGCATAGGTAATTTGCACCTATACATCTTTTTAAAAATTATTTCATATGTTCTTCAATAGCAACGGCAACAGCAACGCTGGCACCAACCATTGGATTATTACCCATACCGATAAGACCCATCATTTCAACGTGAGCCGGAACGGAAGATGAACCTGCAAACTGAGCATCAGAGTGCATACGGCCCATAGTATCAGTCATACCATAGGAAGCAGGACCTGCGCCCATATTATCAGGATGTAAGGTGCGGCCAGTACCACCACCGGAAGCTACGGAGAAGTATTTTTTGCCGTTTTCATTACATTCTTTTTTGTAGCAGCCTGCTACTGGATGTTGGAATCTTGTAGGATTGGTAGAGTTACCAGTGATAGAGATATCAACATCTTCTTTATGCATAACAGCAACACCTTCTTGAACGCTGTCAGCACCGTAGCATTTGATTTCGCTGCGGATACCATCAGAATAAGGAACTTCTTTTACAACGTTTAATTTGCCGGTAGCATAATCATATTGGGTTTGTACATAAGTAAAACCATTGATGCGGGAGATAATCTGAGCAGCATCTTTACCAAGACCATTTAAGATAACGCGAAGAGGATTTTTTCTTACGCGGTTAGCTTTACCAGCAATACCGATAGCGCCTTCAGCAGCAGCAAAAGATTCATGACCAGCAAGAAATGCAAAGCAGCTTGCTTCTTCAGATAAAAGCATGGAAGCAAGATTACCATGGCCTAAACCAACTTTTCTTTGGTCAGCAACGGAACCAGGGATACAAAAAGATTGTAAACCGATACCAAGATCTTTAGCAGCGTCAGCAGCTTTAGTGCGGCCATTTTTGATGGCGATAGCTGCGCCTACAGTATAAGCCCAACATGCATTTTCAAAACAAATTGGCTGAATGCTTTTTACTATTTCAGCAACGTCAATGCCTTTGTCATCGCAGATTTTTTTAGCTTCTTCTATAGAGGAAATGCCGTATTCGGTTAATACTTTATTGATTTTGTCAATACGACGTTCATAACTTTCAAATAATGCCATATTAGTTCAATCCTTCCTGTTCTTTTGTATTATTCTTTACGTGGATCAACATATTTTACGGCTTCAGCAAAGCGGCCATAAGAACCTTTTGCTTTGTCCATAGCTTCCTGAGCAGCCATGCCTTTACCAATCATTTCCATCATTTTGCCGAGATGAACGAATTCATAACCGATGATGGTATCGTCTTTGTCTAAAGCGATTCTGGTAACATAGCCTTCAGCCATTTCTAAATAACGAGGGCCTTTTTTGAGGGTACCATACATTGTACCAACCTGGCTTCTAAGACCTTTACCAAGATCTTCAAGACCAGCACCGACAGGAAGACCGCCTTCAGAAAATGCTGTCTGTGTTCTACCGTAAACAATTTGCAAGAACAGTTCACGCATAGCGGTGTTAATTGCATCACAAACAAGGTCAGTGTTAAGAGCTTCTAAAATAGTTTTGCCTGGTAAAATTTCTGAAGCCATAGCAGCTGAATGAGTCATACCGGAGCAACCGATAGTTTCAACTAAAGCTTCCTGAATGATACCGTCTTTAACATTTAAAGTTAATTTGCAGGCACCTTGTTGTGGAGCACACCAGCCAACACCATGAGTAAGACCGCTGATATCTTTAATTTCTTTTGATTGTACCCATTTGCCTTCTTCAGGAATTGGGGCCGGACCATGATTTTCAATTCCTTTGGCAACACAGGTCATGCTGTTGACTTCTTCTGAATAAATCATATCTTGTATTCCTCTCTTTACTAAAATAATCCACTACTAATAATATATTGTATTTATATTATCTGTCAAGATAGACAGTAGTTATATCCTGACAGATAATATTTAATTTGATAGTGTCTAAGTTTTGCTATTAATCGATAAGAGCTTTACCAGTCATTTCAGCCGGGACATCAATATCAGCAAGTTTTAAAAGAGTAGGTGCAATATCACATAATGCTCCTTCGTGAACTTCTTTGACATCGTCGGAAACAACAATGAAAGGTACAGGATTAGTAGTATGAGCTGTAAACGGTTCATTGGTAGCAGCATCAAGCATTTTTTCGGCATTGCCGTGGTCAGCAGTGATGCAGACAGTTCCATTTACAGATTTTATAGCTTCGACAAAACGTCCTACACAGGTATCAACGGTTTCAACAGCTTTTACAGCTGCTGATAAAATACCGGTATGACCAACCATATCACCGTTAGCATAGTTTAAGATGATAAAATCAAATTTTTGTGATTTTATGGCTTCAACAACTTTGTCAGTAACTTCTACAGCGCTCATTTCTGGCTGTAAGTCATAGGTAGCTACTTTAGGGGATGGAACTAAAATACGTTCTTCACCTTCTAATGGCGCTTCTACACCACCATTGAAGAAGAAAGTAACATGAGCGTATTTTTCTGTTTCTGCAATACGTAACTGTTTTAAGCCATTTTTGGCAATTACTTCGCCTAAAGTATTGGTAAGACTTTCTGGCTTATAGGCAATTTCAGCATGGATGCCTTGTTCGTACTGGGTCATGATAGCAAATGATAAGCTTAAGCCTTCAACTTGTTTAAAGCCGTCAAATGCAGGATTAGTGAAAGCGTGGGTAAGTTCACGTGCTCTGTCAGGACGGAAGTTAAAGAAGATTGCACCATCACCGCTGTTCATGCCTTTATAATCGCCAATAGCTGTAGGGATAACGAATTCATCAGTTTTTTCAGCAGCATAAGAAGCTTTAATAGCTTCAGCAGAACTAGCGGCAGTATTGCCTTTAGCAACAGCAATAGCGCTATAAGCTTTTTCAACGCGATCCCATCTTTTATCGCGATCCATAGCATAGTAACGACCGGAAATAGTGGCTATCTGACCAATGCCAATTTCTTTGATTTTTTCTTCCAGCTGAGCTAAATAGCCGGCAGCACTGGATGGAGGTACATCACGTCCATCCAAGAATGCATGAACATAAACTTTTTTGATGCCTTCGTTTTTAGCCAGTTCTAAAAGGGCGTATAAGTGATTTTGATGACTGTGAACACCGCCATCAGATAAAAGTCCCATAAGATGCAAGGCACCATTAGCGGCTTTTACTTTATTGATTGTATCAAGGAAAACAGGGTTCGCAAAAAATGTTTTTTCGCGAATAGCCTTGGTTATACGGGTAAGTTCCTGATAAACAGTGCGGCCTGCGCCGATGTTCATATGACCAACTTCAGAATTCCCCATTTGTCCGTCAGGCAGACCAACTGCTTCACCGGAACATTGTAATTGAGCATGTGGATATGTTTCTAACAGTCCGCTTATAACAGGAGTTTTTCCTTTTAAAACAGCATTGTTGCTATCAGTGGTGTCACCGATGCCCCAGCCATCCATTATTATAAGTGCAACTGGTTGTTTAAGTTTTGACATGGATAGATAACCTCTTTTTAATTAATTATCAATTAAAATTTGCAATACGAGCAAAATCAGCAGCTTTTAAGGAAGCACCGCCAACTAAAGCACCATCAACATTAGGTTTTTCCATGAGACCGTCGATAGTGGTAGGTTTTACGCTTCCGCCGTACTGGATGCGAACTTTGTCAGCAGTAACCTGGTCGTATTTAGCAGCAATGGTTTCGCGGATAACAGCGCATACTTCTTCAGCTTGTTCAAAAGTTGCAGTTTTACCGGTACCGATAGCCCAGATTGGTTCGTAAGCAATAACAACTTTTTCAACATCAGCAGCACTCATATTGTTAAGAGCAGCTTCGATTTGACCTTTTACGAAGGTGTTGGTTGTGCCAGCTTCACGAATTTCTAAGGTTTCGCCGCAGCAGATGATAGGAACAAGACCAGCAGCAAGAGCAGCGATGGAACGTTTGTTTACTCCTTCATCAGTTTCACCGAAGTATTCACGACGTTCGGAATGACCAAGAACAACATATTCAACACCGATTTCAGTAAGCATTTCAGTGGAAAGTTCGCCGGTGAAAGCACCATTTTTTTCCCAATGTACATTTTGTGCGCCTACATGAATGTTAGTGCCTTTTGCAGCAGCAGTTACAGCAGCTAAAGCTGTAGCAGTAGGGCATACAACGATATCTACTTTAGTATTGTCTTTTACTAATGCAGCCAATTCTTTTACTAATTCAGTACCAGCAGCAATAGTGTTGTTCATTTTCCAGTTACCAGCAATTACAGGTTTACGCATAATAAAAAACCACCTTTTTAAATTTTTAATTATTATATGGATATTAAAATATTATCTATACGCTAAATAAGCGGGCCTAACTTTCTTTATGTAAAGATGATCAGGACACCGCTGATTTAGAAATATTATATTTATTAAAGATCAGCAATAGCTTCGATACCAGGCATAGGTTTTCCTTCGAGGAATTCCAATGTAGCACCGCCGCCAGTGGAGATATGGCTGATTTTGTCAGAAAGACCAGTTTTCTTTAATGCTGCGATGGAATCGCCGCCGCCGACAATGCTGATGGCTGAAGAATCAGCAACAGCTTTAGCAACTTCTTCGGTTCCTTTAGCAAATGCATCAAATTCAAATACACCCATAGGTCCGTTCCAAACAACAGTTTTAGCTTCTTTTAATGCAGCAGCATTAAGTTTAGAGGTTTCAGGACCACAGTCAAGACCCATCCAGCCATCTTCAATTTTATCAGCTGCGACAATTTTATTATTGGCATCAGCTGCAAATTTATCAGCAACAACAACGTCTACTGGTAAAATAACATTTACATTTTTAGTTTTAGCTTTAGCAAGAAGTTCTTTAGCTAAGTCGAGTTTGTCATCTTCAACAAGAGAACTGCCGATGCCAAAGCCCTGAGCTTTTAAGAAAGTGAAAGCCATACCGCCACCGATAAGCAGGGTATCAACTTTATCAAGCATATTGGAGATAACACCAATTTTATCGGACACTTTAGCTCCACCGATAATGCCAACAAAAGGTTTTTCAGGAGCAGCAAGAGCCTGACCAATGAATTTGATTTCTTTTTCTACGAGGAAGCCGCTTACAACTTCAACATATTGGGAAATACCAACATTGGAAGCATGTGCTCTATGGGAAACACCAAATGCATCATCAACTGCAACATCAGCTAAAGATGCAAGCTGTTTAGCAAATTCAGGATCATTTTTAGTTTCTTCATTGTGGTAACGAAGATTTTCTAATAAAAGAACTTCACCAGGTTTTAAGTCAGCAGCAGCTTTTTCAGCTGGAGCGCCTACGCAGTCTTCTGCATATTTTACTTCTTTGCCTAAAAGTTCGGAAAGTCTTTTTACGATAGGTTTTACGGAAAGTTCAGGAACTCTTTCGCCTTTTGGACGACCAACATGACAAGCAAGGATAAGTGCAGCGTTGTTTTCCAACAAATAGTTCAATGTAGGAAGGGTAGCACGAATTCTTTTGTCGTTGGTAATATTTTGATTTTCATCCATAGGTACGTTAAAATCAACGCGGATGAATACTTTTTTGCCGTTTACATTAATATCTTTAATACTTTTTTTATTCATTATAATCCCCCGCAGTATAAAATAAGTCCGGCCTATTAAGGCCGGACCTCACTATAGGCTCAAGGCCGAACAAATATTACTTCGATAATTCAGCGAAGTATTTGATTGTACGAACCATTTGGCTGGTATAGCTGTTTTCATTATCATACCAAGAAACAACCTGTACCTGAGTATTGCCGTCTTCCATCTGAGCAACCATGGTCTGGGTAGCATCAAATAAAGAACCGAATCTGATACCAACAATATCACTGGATACGAGTTCTTCTTCAGTATAACCGAAGGATTCAGTTGCAGCAGCTTTCATAGCAGCGTTGATTTGATCAACAGTTACTTTGCCTTTTACTACAGCTACTAAGATAGTGGTTGAGCCGGTAGGGGTAGGAACGCGCTGTGCAGAACCGATAAGTTTGCCGTTCAATTCAGGGATAACAAGTCCGATAGCTTTTGCAGCACCGGTGCTGTTAGGAACAATGTTAACAGCAGCAGCACGGGAACGACGAAGGTCGCCTTTACGCTGTGGGCCATCAAGAGTCATCTGGTCGCCAGTGTAAGCATGAATTGTGGACATGATACCGCTTTGGATAGGAGCTAATTTGTTTAATGCGTTAGCCATAGGAGCTAAGCAGTTAGTGGTGCAAGATGCTGCGGAAATAACAGTATCACTTGCTTTTAATACATCATGGTTTACGTTGTATACAACGGTAGGAAGGTCATTACCTGCTGGAGCGGAGATAACAACTTTTTTAGCGCCTGCTTTAATATGAGCAGTAGCTTTTTCTTTGGAAGTAAAGAAACCAGTACATTCAAGTACTACGTCTACATCAAGATCTCCCCAAGGTAATTCTTCAGGATTTGGTTTAGCATAGATTGTGATTTTTTTACCTTTTACGGTTATAGAATCTTCGCCTGCTTCTACAGTATCACCATATTGATATCTGCCCTGTGAAGAATCATATTTCAGAAGATGTGCAAGCATTTTAGGACTTGTTAAGTCATTGATAGCAACAACTTCATATCCTTCTGCATCGAACATTTGTCTGAAAGCGAGACGGCCAATACGACCAAAACCATTAATAGCAACTTTAACTGCCATTGTAAAAATACCCCCTAAAAATTAAAAAAAGTTTTCCGGAAAAATCCAGAATATGTTCACTGAATAACCGTACTATCAAAACATATGACAGTCTTATTCAGGCAAACGACTTAATAGTATTAAATTAAGCTACTTACTAGCTTTACTACCATTTATGATACAATAAAAACGTGTTATTTGTCAACGGTTTTACTTACAAATAGAAATAGCTGTTATTTTGCTTAAAATAATAATCTTTTGACTATAAAATATGACTATTGTTTTATATAAAAATCATAATAAAAAATAATATAAATTAATCTTCCATAGCGTTAATAGCTTGAACTACAATTGCTGATTCTAAACGTTTTTTCTGCAGTTCACAGCCTAATTCATATGGTTTATAGATATCGTTGTTGAATAAATCGGCATTAGCATGACAGCCACCGCTGCAGAAAAATCTAGCCCAGCATTCACGGCAGAGTTCTTTATTCAAAACGTGACAGTTTCTGAAATGATTTGGCATTTCGGTGTTTTTGACGCCATCAAAAACATTACCGAGTAAATATTTATCACGGCCAACAAACTGATGACAAGGATAAAGGTCACCGTGTGCGGAAACAGCATAATATTCGTGACCGGCACCGCAACCACTTAATTTTTTGGCCACACATGGGCCATCATTTAAGTCAACATTGAAATGGAAGAAGAAGAAGCCTTTGCCAGCGCGGCGGCGCTGCATATAGGCTTCAACCAAGCGATCATACTCAGCAAATATCTCTGGTAAATCAGCTTCGGTAATAGCATAGGGGACATCACCTTTAGTGACAACCGGTTCCATGGATAATATATCAAAGCCTTCATCCGCCATAGATAAAACATCTTTGGTGAAATCAAGATCATATTTCGTATAAGTGCCGCGCATATAATAATTTTCATTATTGCGACCGGCAAGCAATTTCTTGAATTTAGGTACAATTCTATCATAAGTGCCATTGCCGCCAGCATCAGGGCGTATACGGTCATGTGTTTCTTTGCGGCCGTCAAGACTGATGACAACACTGATATTGTTATCATTTAAAAAGGCGATACTATCGTCATTTAAGGCCAAACCATTGGTAGTTAAAGTGAGCTTGAAAATTTTTCCCGTTTCTTGTTCTCTTTTTCTCACATAAGCAGTTATATGCTTAACCACAGATAAATTAACGAGTGGTTCGCCGCCAAAGAAATCTATTTCACAGTGTTTTCTTTTGCCGCTATGCTTAATGATATATTCTACGGCTGCTTCGCCGACTTCTTTACTCATAAGCGTTTTATCGGCATCCCCATATTCGCCAGCATCAGCAAAGCAATATTTGCAGCGCATGTTGCAGTCTTGGGCAACAAGCAGACACATTGATTTTACAAGACCTTTATCAGCAAACACGGGAGGTATTTCAATATTAGGAGCAAATAATTGTCCCATATCGATAAGTTTATGTAATTCATCGAGTGCTTCTTGTAAATCAGCCTGCTTGTAATCAGCAGACAGCTGGCTGATTACAGCAGCATCATTATTACCGGCGAAACTATCCATTATATCGTAGATAATTTTATCAATAACATGGACTGTACCACTATTTACATCTAATAAAAAATATAAATCCTTATAACGGAATTTATGAATATTTACATCCATTTTATAAATAAGATCCTTTCTTTACATTAAAAAAAGGCTGTATAAACAGCCTCTTTTTAGACTATATAAGATTATTTTCTTTTTTCACAAACCTGGTTGCCTACTGTGCAGGAAGTTTTGCAGGCAGATTGGCAGGAAGCCTGGCATTCGCCGCAGCCACCAGTTTTTAAAGTGCTTTGTAAATATGGTTTGTTGATAGTTTTAATATGTTTCATAAAAAAGTCCTCCTTAATATACCAATAAATTAATACAATATATATTGTATAATTTTTTTGCCGTAGTGGCAACATTTATAATGAATTTATTTAATTTTCTGCTGGCATCATAATAATATTTACCGGTAAGTTAGAAGCTCCCGGTGGAGAATACTGCAAATAAAAATTATCATTGCGTCCATACGTCCCTAAATCAGCAAAATATGTCTGCAAGGAATTTTCACCGAAGAAGGAACGTTCAGCCGGAGTAGGAAAAACACTTAAAGAACGCTCGTTATTCATTTTGGCGGCTACGGCACCAGCGTATACACCGCCTAATGGCTGTAAATAATAATGAGCCTTCTGCATGCCGACAACGGGCAAATCAAAATAATACAAAACACCATAATTGCCATAATTTTTGACCTGACTGCCATCAGTGGCGTCGATTCCTGTTAAATATTTATCATCATTGTCATCGGCAACACGAAAATAAACAGTGCCGTCTTTTTCTGGGTTATAAGCTTTTTTACTGCGCAGGATTCTGTCCATATTACTAAAAGTGCCGCGCAGACGACTGCTGTCGGTTGGCAGATAATGGGCCGTTTTTAAAAATGTCTGCGGATTTTCATATATTGGCATCATGGCTACGGTAATTTTAACTTTGCCGTTTGTTTTAAAATCATAAATACCGCAGACCAGCTGGTCTTTTTTTATTACCATATTGCCGGCTTTAGTATCAAGAATTTTTGACTGGCCTTGGAATAAATTGATATTTTCAGGCACCTGATAACCAAAATAACGGACTTGTGACATCTTGCCAACATAGAGATAATCCGCACTAGGACCTGCATTGGCTGAGCGGGAAATATCAAAATTAACATTTTTATCATCCATGTTTTTTAACATGACAACGACTTTTTTGCTGGCAGTGGTGCCATTTACATGATAATAATAAAGGCGCCCATTGCCTTCGACAGTATCCTCATATAAAATTCCATCATTATAGACGGTTTCCGGGCTGTCAGAAAATATTAAAGTACCGCCTTTATCAATTCGTTCTATGGGCCATTTTTTCATTTGAGAAATATTGTTTTTAAAATCATTATTGGGCAGCTGATTAGCCGCGTTGGATGTAGTATTGTCAGTTGTATCAGCAGGTATTGGTGATGAAGCTATTCCAGGGGTTTTGTTGATGGTATTGTTTTCTTCCTCATGATGTCGTGCTTGTACAAGCGGGCTAGTAACGGAAAAAATTATTGTTGATAATAAAAATACTAATGCTAATATTCGTGTAAAATGTTTCATTTGTCCTCACAAATTTGTATTTATTTAATGGTTTAGTGCTGATTTATATGAAAATAGTAAAAAAGCTTGCTTTTAAGTATACGCAGCTTCAGACCTAACAGCGAAAATCTTTCACGGGGAATATAGGTCCTTTGTAATAGATAAGGATTAGTGCTAAAAGTATTTAATCCGGGATCGCCGGTAACAGCAGCCAGATAATTGTTTTGCTGCAGTGCCTGTATCGCAGTGTTGTTATACATGCCATTAGGATAAGAAAAGAAAAAGATGGTTTTTAACCCGTTCCATTCCATTAAAAGTTTCGATAATTTTACTTCATTTTGAATCTGTGCCGCCGATAAAGTCGTTAATGGCAGATGATTGGCGGTATGACAGCCAATTTCAATATTATCGTTTTGCAGTTGTTTTAGTTGTGCCCAGTTTATATAGTCCTTTTTATTTATGTAGTTACCGATAATAAAAAAAGTAGCTTTCATATTATGTTTATTAACGATCGGAGCAACGTTGGTAAAGTTATCTTCATAGCCATCGTCAAATGTAAGTATAATCGGTTTTGCGGGCAGCTTTTCACCATATTTTTTGGCGTGGATAAAGTCCATTAATGAGATTGTAGTATAACCTTCAGCTGATAAATAATCCAACTGGGCAGTAAAATCTTTTACAGGAATGGTATATTCATCATTATCAATGTCATTAACCTTGTGATATTCAAGGATTAAAAGGCCATTAGAAGGCTTTTGGTAGATATAAAAACAAAAACCAGCGATTATTAATATTAATATACTAATAATCGCAGTAATTTTATAGTATTTCATTATTATTCACTTTCCTTTAGCGCAAGGGCCATGGTTTCTAATTTGCGCAGACGGTGATTGACACCTGATTTGCCGATATGCAGTATTTCAGCCAATTCAGTTAAGGAGGCATCAGGATTATTGATGCGGGCTGTGGCCGTTTCCTGCAGCGGTAGCGGCAGTTGTTTAATATCAACAGCCTTTAGTAATTTTGATATATTTTGTACCTGGCGCAGGGCAGCATTTACTGTTTTTTGTAAATTGGCAGTTTCACAATTGACCAGGCGGTTTACCTGATTGCGAACCTCTTTGAGATTGCGGGTGCTTTCAAAATCTTCAAGAACCTCTTCAGCGCCAATCATACGCAAAAAACTAATAATAGCTTCACTTTCCTTAAGATATAATACATATTTATCCTTGCGGGAGGTGTGTCCGACAGGAAACCCAAATTGCTTGAATAATGATAATAATTGTTGAGAAAATTCATAATTGCTGGTTGATAACTCTAAATGATAACCGCCGTCAGGTCGGTTAACAGAGCCGCCACCTAAAAAAGCGCCGCGCAGATAGGCTTCTTTACAGCAATATTTACTTAAAAGAGCATTGTCTTTGCCCATATTAAAGCTGTCATTGCTTATAAATCCTAATGTTTCTAGTAAATTGGTTACAGCGTTAGAAGGTATAACACGAATAGTATATTGATTGTTTTTATGGAGACGTCGGGAGCGTTTAACAACCAGTTCAGTTTGAATGTCATCAATGCACAGTCCCTTTACGAAGGCAAGTACTCTTCGACCAACAGCGGCATTTTCTGTTATGAAATTTATGCCAAGACGATGACGTGTACTGAGGGAAAAAGATGCGTTCATACGCAATAAGGCTGACAATTCAGCATTAATGCAGCAAAGATTTGTTTCATTGAAATGGGCAAGTTCATTTTTTACTTCTGTAGAAAACGAGGGCATGAGATAACACCTCTATTAATCAAATTTACGTTTTTTCCGTTTGCTGTCAGTTTTAAGACCGTAGGCCATTTGCATGATATTATGGGCTAATTTTTCCGAATCATGATGAATTACATTTGTTTCATTGATTAAATCAGCCTTGACAAAGCCAACACCCAAATCATGAATGGCATCTTCATCAATAATAACAGGATATTGTCCTTTTTTGGCATAAAAATCTTGCAATGGCTTGGAAATCGGCTTATCGTTTACCAATACATAATCAACACTGCCCACACCAGCATGCTCTAAAATTGCTTTAACATGCATGGAAACGGTATATTTATCAGTTTCACCAGGCTGGGTCATTACATTGCAGATATAAATTTTTATAGCTTTGCTCTTTTTCACAGTATCGGCAACCTTGTCGACAAGAAAATTTGGCATTATACTGGTATATAAGCTGCCCGGACCAAGGATTATGACATTGGCATCTTTTATGGCATTTATAGAAGAAGCGACAGGCTCAACTTTATTTGGAGAAATATGTACGCGCTTAATTTGTTTGTGTGCTAATGGTATTTGGGATTCGCCTTCGACAATAGTTCCGTCAGTCATAGTGGCATTTAGTTTTATTTTTGCAGTGCTGGCAGGAAAAACCCGACCGCGTACGGCTAAAACTTTACTTGATTCCATAAGTGCCTTTTCCACGTCCCCGGTTACCTGAGTCATAGCAGCAATAAATAGATTGCCAAAACTGTGTCCAGCTAGTTCACTATCACCCTCAAAACGATATTGGAACAATTTTTCCATTAATGGTTCAGTATCAGCTAAGGCGACAAGGCAGTTACGTAAGTCTCCTGGTGGGATGATATTAAATTCATGACGCAAACGACCAGAAGAACCACCATCATCAGCAACGGTGACAACAGCAGTGACATTGTTAGTAGCTTCTTTTAAGCCACGCAGCAGTACGGAAAGGCCAGTGCCTCCACCGATTACTGTAATGGCAGGGCCTTTATCTAATTTGCGTTTTTCATAGATCAGGTCAACCAGTTTATCGGAATTATCAGGTAATAGTACCGTAATAATTGAACGTATTGTCATGCGCATAGCAACAAGCATTATTAAAATGCCAATGGCAGATATGAAAAATCCCACAATATTTATAACTGTATAATTATAACTGCCAATAATACTATAGGCAATCTTAAAAATAAAATCTTCAAAACCATCAATGTATTTATAGTTAAAAACAATGGTCAGACCAATGCTCGTTAAAAGAACACCAGCAGCAAACAACGACAGCCAGCGTTTAAATTTCATACCCGGATATAGCCATTTAAAAAAATGCATCAATCTTATCTCCTTCATGAACAGATGTTATTGAATATGTTCAGCAACATCGTTTTTCATCAAATCGCGATGCTCAAGATTAGCCAGATAGCCACGATTTTTCAATAAATTGAATAAATGGCTGGCAATAAATACTGAACGGTGCATGCCGCCAGTACAGCCAATGGCAATTACAAGCTGACTTTTACCTTCTTTTATATATTGCGGAATTAAAAAATTCACTAAATCATCGAGTTTTTCCATAAATTGCTGGGTAACGGGCCATTTGGCAATATATTCAGCAACAGCTGGGACAGCACCACTTTTATGACGGAGCTTTTCAATATAAAAGGGATTAGGCAGGAAACGTACATCTAAAACGATATCAGCATCAAGCGGCATGCCGAATTTAAAGCCAAATGAAAGTACATTTATATTCATTTGCTCGTTGTAGTCATCACCAAACAGACGAATTATTTTTTGCTTCAATTCGCTTTTTAATAAAGCTGAAGTATCTATAATATATGTGGCTTTATTGCGTACGCCCGCTAAACGTTCACGTTCCATATTTATTCCTTCGGTAATGCGTGAGTTAGGTGCCATGGGATGACGACGGCGGGTTTCTTTATAACGTCTGATGATAACTTCATCGGACGCTTCCATAAATAATAGTTCAAAAGGCTTATTTTCTTCATTCATTTGTCGTATTACATGAACAAATGTATCAAAAAATTCGCGGCTTCTGGTATCTACTACTAAAACGACCTTATTTACACGGCCGGCGGAATGCTGACAAAGCTCGGCAAATTTAGGAATAAATACTGGAGGAAGATTATCAACACAAAAATAGCCAAGATCTTCCAGATTGCGGCAAGCCTGTGTTTTGCCGCTGCCGGACATGCCAGTTACAATTACCAGACGGAAATCATCGTTGTCAGTCATTTTTATCACATCCAATCATTATATTATATAGTAATAAATTTAGTTCAGAATATAGGTGTATATTGCCTCAGCTACACCATCGTCTTCGTTACTGCTTACAGTATAATCGCAAACGGCTTTAATGTCATCAGCAGCATTGCCCATGGCTACACTTTTGCCAGCAGCATGAAGCATTGGCAAGTCATTATTGGCGTCGCCAATAGCCATGACCTCAGCTATTGGAATGTTAAAATGCTTGGCAAGAATTTGTAAGGCGTTGGCTTTGCTGACAGTAGGCTTTATGACTTCAATAAGGCCTTGTTTAGATTTTACGAAGTTCAATTTATCAGCAAATTTATGGGAAATTTCCTCTATTATACTATCTTCAAGGGAGGGAAGAATAAGCTTGTTTTGACAAAAATTTTCCGTCACAAACAGCATTTTACCGACATTTTCAGTTTTTTGGCTTAAATTATCCCAGCCAACAGGAAATCCTTTTAAACCAGCAGTTTTTTCATAATTAACAGCACGCTCAGTATAATCAGGGAAATATACTTCATCATTGCTGGCTACTAATAAATACCAGCCCTTGGGTGCACAATAGTTTACCAGCTCAGTTACAACATCTGGCTCGATAAAATCCTCATGGTAAATTTTGCTTGAGGTTGATTTTATTAAAGCACCATTATAAGTGATAATAGGAACATCTATATTAATTTGCTGGGCATATTTTAAAGCTGAACTGTACATTCTGCCAGTAGCAAATGTGACAATAACACCAGCCGCAATAGCTTCTTTTATGGCAGAAATATTTTTATCAGAAACTACATTATTATTATTTAATAATGTACCATCCAAATCTGTAACAAATAATTTAATTCCCATAGGTATACCTCAATTCATATATTGTTATTTTAAAATAAAAAGATAGGGCGTGTCACAAACACACCCTTTGCTTACAATAATACGGTCAAGTACTGTAAAAATTATAACAAAGTGGTTTTTAAAAAGCAATCTATATCATAAAGCGATTTATAGATAACAAAGCATTTTTATAAAATAAAATTTTCGAAAAAAATTGCAAAAATACTTGATTTTTTGCAGAAAGTTATTTATTATAAGAAATGTAGTTAGCACTCAACTTAAACGAGTGCTAACAAAATAAAAAAATAATTTAATTTTTATAAGGAGGAACGTACAATGATTAAGCCATTAGGCGACAGAGTTGTAATCAAAGTTTCTGAAGGCGATGTAAAAACCGCTAGCGGTATCGTATTACCGGACACAGCTAAAGAAAAACCACAAGAAGGTGAAGTTGTAGCTGTAGGTACAGGCAAAGTTTTCGACAATGGACAAAAAGTTGCTCCAGAAGTAAAAGTAGGAGATAAAATAATTTTCTCTAAATATGCTGGAACTGAAGTAAAAGTTAATGGAGCAGATTATCTTATCGTTCGCGAAAGCGACATTTTAGCAGTAGCTGAATAATAGCGACTATTTAAATATAAATTCAGGAGGTTTTTAATAATGGCTAAACAGATTTTATTTGGTGAAGAAGCTCGCCGTGCTCTTGGAAAAGGCGTTGATTCATTAGCTAATGCTGTAAAAGTAACACTTGGACCTAAAGGTAAAAACGTTGTTCTTGATAAAAAATTCGGTGCACCTACCATCACTAACGATGGTGTTTCCATTGCCCGTGAAATAGAATTGGAAGATCCATTTGAAAATATGGGCGCACAGCTTGTAAAAGAAGTTGCTACCAAAACAAATGATGTAGCTGGTGATGGTACAACAACCGCTACTTTATTAGCTCAGGCTATGATTCGTGAAGGCATGCGCAATGTAGCTGCTGGTGCTAATCCAATGATCATTAAAAAAGGTATCGAATCAGCTGTAAAAACTTTAGTTGAAGAAGTAAAAGCTAAAGCTCATAAAGTTGAAGGCAGAGATGCTATCGCTCAGGTTGCTACAATTTCCTCCGGTGACAGTGAAATGGGTAACCTTATTGCTGATGCTATGGAAAAAGTTGGCAAAGACGGTGTTATCACTGTTGAAGAATCCAAAGGGATGGCAACCAACCTTTCCGTTGTTGAAGGTATGCAATTTGACCGCGGTTACATATCTCCATACATGGTAACTGATACTGATAAAATGGAAGCTGTTATGGATGATCCTTATATCCTTATCACTGATCGTAAAATTTCCGCTATCAGCGATGTTCTTCCTATCTTGGAAAAAGTTGTAAAACAGGGTAAAGAAATAGTTATTATTGGAGAAGATCTTGATGGTGAAGCATTAGCAACCATCGTTGTAAATAAATTACGTGGTACCTTCAAAGCTTTAGCTGTAAAAGCTCCTGGCTTTGGTGATCGTCGTAAAGCAATGCTTGAAGATATTGCTATCTTAACTGGTGGTCAGGTTATCACTGAAGAACTCGGCAGAAAACTTGATACTGTAGAAATCGAAGATCTTGGTCGTGCTCGTCAGGTTCGTTCTTCCAAAGAAGAAACCACAATCGTTGATGGCGCTGGCGATAAAGCTGCTATTACTGCACGCTGCGAACAAATCAAAAAACAAATCGCTGAAACAACCTCTGATTTTGATAAAGAAAAATTACAGGAACGTCTTGCTAAATTATCCGGCGGCGTAGCTGTTATCGAAATCGGTGCTGCAACTGAAGTTGAATTAAAAGATAAAAAACTTCGTATCGAAGATGCTTTAAATGCAACTCGTGCGGCTGTTGAAGAAGGTATTGTTGCTGGTGGTGGTACAACCTTCATCGATATCTTACCAGCTCTTGATAAAATCGAAGTTACTGGCGATGAAAAAACTGGTGTTGATATCGTAAAACGCGCTATCGAAGAACCTGTACGTCAGATTGCTGACAATGCTGGTCTTGAAGGCTCTGTAGTAGTAGAAAATGTTAAAAAAGCAGGCACAGGTAAAGGCTTCAACGCTCTTACTGGTGAATACCTTGATATGGTAGAAGCTGGTATCGTTGATCCAGCTAAAGTTACCCGTTCTGCATTACAGAATGCTGCAAGTATTTCTGCTATGGTTCTTACTACAGAAACCTTAGTAGCAGATAAACCAGAAGAACATCCTGCAGCTCCAGCTATGCCAGGCGGCATGGGCGGCGGAATGCCAGGAATGATGTAATACGTTAGATCTTTTATAATAAAAGGTTTAGCAATTACAATTATATATATGAATAAGCAAAAGCACTTTGTGCAGGGCTATGAGCCTTGTACAAAGTGTTTTTTTAGTCTTTATTTAGTAAAAAATAATTAAATAATATTATAGTAAAGTTATGTAAAAATTTATCAATATAATAGAAATACTAATATAAATAATATTAATAAATTTTGTATAATAATATCTATGATTTTGAATGAATTATACTAAAAATTTAAAAGAATACAAAAAACAGAAAACTATATACAAATGAGAAAACATATAATAAAATATTAAAGGAACTATTTAAAAAAATAGTTAATAACAATGAAGTTATTATAATAAAAAGTTTTACAGATCATTTTTATATATGAAAGGTAGCTTTATAATCTGAAAATATATAAAAATTAAAATGATAAAAATAGTTATTTATACAGCAGGCAAGGATAGTTTGTTATATAGATAAGTATATAGAGTACTTAGATATTACATAATTTAGTATGACATATAGATCCAGTACATATACGAAGGAGCGTATTACACATGAAATGTATCCAAAAAGAAGGAATCTTTTTTAAGGCAGTTGCAACAGTTCTTGCCTATATTCAATTTACTACCTGCGCGTATGCTGCAGATATTACACCGGATAAGACAAATGGTAAAAATCCCGGGGTGACGCAGGCGGCTAATGGTCTGACTGTTGTAAATATTCGTACTCCCGATGGACATGGTTTATCACATAACCAGTATAAAAATTTGCAGGTGGGAGCAAAAGGCGTAATTTTTAATAACAGCGGCCAGATGTCTACAACAAAATTGGCAGGGATTATAATGGGAAACTATAATCTGGCTGGCAATTCGCATGCAAGAGTAATCTTGAACGAAGTAACAGGTACAAATCCGACAACGTTAAATGGATATATGGAAGTTGCCGGAAATCGGGCAGAGCTTATTATTGCCAATACTAATGGCATAAGTGGAAATAATTTTGGTTATATAAATACAAGCCGTGCAGTTCTTACGACTGGTGTGCCGCAAATCACACCGGATGGAAGACTGGACGGCTTTCGTGTGTCCCAAGGGGAAGTTAGCATCAATGGACAAGGCCTTGATGCCAGCACAGTAGATAAGACAGATATTCTGGCACAGGCGGTACAAGTAAATGCCGGGATATGGGTCAAAGATTTAAATGTCGTAACAGGCAACAACAAAATAGACTATGCCAGCGGAAAAGTGACAGGATTATCCTCTGAAAATAAAGGCGTAAGTCTTGATGTCGCTGCATTAGGCGGTATGTATGCCAATAGTATTAAGCTTATTGGTACAGCGCAGGGAGTCGGCGTGAATAATGCCGGGCAGCTTTCAGCAACGGCTGGAACAATAACTATTAATCAAAATGGTGATGTAATTAATAGCGGCAAGCTGTATTCAACCGGCGATATGGCTGTACAGTCTAACAGTGTAGATCAAGCAGGGACAGGCATTACCTATACACAATCAAATCTTTCTCTTAATAGTGGTAACATAACAACTAATGGAGTAATAAAAGCAGATAAAAAAATAAATATAAATGCTGCGGATATTAAACAAGCAGGTGCTGGCGATATTGAAGCTGGAACACTAAATATAGCTTCATCATCGCTAAATAATAAAGGCGCCATTAAAAATTTCAATCAAAGCGATATGGTAATAAATACCGGGGTATTAAATACAGATAATGGCAGTATTGAAAGTAATGGCAGCGTGCTTATTAATGCTGGCAGCTATAGTGGTCAGAAGGCTGACTTAAAAGCAGTACAAGGCGCATTAAGTATAACAAGCAGCAAAGATATAACACTGGAAAGCTGACATATTCCGGCAGCAACATTGATCTTGAATCAGGTGGCAATATAAAAACAACCAACACTTTAAACAGTGTTGGCAATACCAAAATGTATGCTGCAAATAACATTTATCAAAGTGGGACAGCTGTTGCAGGCGATAATATAACAGTCAAAACCGAACATGGTGATATAGTCCAGCAGGGAGGAACATTGTATGCCAAACAGGAAATAAGTTTGACAGCTGCTGGGATGTTAAACAACAAAAATGGCATAATACAGGGTGGAAAATCCTCCGTTAAAGCAGGCAGTACTATAGATAATACCAATGGACAGATTGTTGCCGATACATTAGATATGTCAGCCGATAATATAAATAATACCAAAGGCAGTATCAAAATTATTGGTAAAAATAGTAATGCCACTATAGCAGCAGATGCGGATATACTAAATACTACCGGAGCTATCAAGACTAATCACGAGCTGAAATTAACAGCCGGGCATAATATTGCTAACGGTAATGGTACTATCAGCAGTGCTGATTCATTAACAGCCAAGGCGGATAAGCTCAGCGGAACAGCAGGTCAAATATTGTCTGGCGGAGACTTAGACCTGTCATTACAAAAAGATGTAATTAACACAGGCAGTATTGAAGCACAAAATAATCTTACGCTTACAACAAATGGTACAATTACTAACCAAAAGAATATTTTATCCAATACTTCCCTAACACTTACTGCAGCAAATATAACTAATACTTCTTCTGCCCAGATACAATCCGGTAAAGTAAATTTGACGAGCAGGGGCACATTAACAAATTCTGGCTTAATAAACGGCGGCAGTCAAACCTATATAACGGGAAATACTGTCAATAATAATGACACCGGCCGGATATACGGCGACCATCTGGCAGTGCAGGCAAATAACCTTAATAACATTGCAGTTTATGGCGGGGCCTCACCGGTAATTGCCGCAAGAAACAAAATGGACTTAGGTATTGCCGGAACAATTACCAACAAAGAACATGCCTCACTTATTTCTGGTGGAAACTTATACATAGGCGGCAGTTTGGATGCATCACATAACGCTGTAAATAAAGCCGGGGCTATTGAAAATAGCAGCGCCTATATTAAAGCTTCTGGTGACAGCAGTATTGCAGCAGGTACTATCCACAATAGCAACAACCATTTTAGCACAGCCAACACACTTATCAGCACTACCCATTATGACAAAGCCTCAGGCTCAGGAAACTTTTTATATCCTTTTTCCGGTTATGGTGAGCCAGCTGACCACTCACAAGCATATATAATCTTTGGCGGCAAGATTCAGCATCTGCATACGCCGGATAATGGCGATTACACTAGCTTTAACACATACTCATATAACGAATACATCTACCAGGATGTTATTACCCAAAGTGACCCCGCACAAATAATCAGTGGCGGCAGCATGAACATAACAGCTGATACATTAATTAATGACAAAAGCAGTATTACCGCAGGCAAAACATTAAACGCTGCGGTAAGCAATTTGCAAAACATTGATGGTAAAGGTAAACAGACCGTAAAAGATATAGGTAACGTAACATCATACTGGATACATCACCCTAGATTTAAAGCCGATGACACACATACCAGTACCACCGATTACAATCCGGCAGATATAATTACAGATATTACTGTACCAGCAGTTATTTATACTGGTGGTACAATACCATACAATATAGCAAAACCTGCCAATAACTATAGCAATATACAAATGCAAAACACAGCAACAGCAGCTGTTAACTCTATAGCAATACCCACAGTAGATTTGCGTATACCAGGCAGCAGCTTATACAGTATTAGTAAAAACGTGGCTGCCAATTACATTATGGAAACAGATCCGGCCTATACCAATCAACAAAAATTCCTCTCATCAGATTATTTTTTCCAGCAGATGAAGCAGGATCCAAACTATATTCAAAAACGTCTTGGCGATGGTTACTACGGAGAACAGCTTATAAATGACCAGGTTTTAGAATTGACCGGGCGTCGTTTTTTAGCTGACTATGCCTCAGATAATGAGCAATATAAAGCCCTGATGGATGCGGCCGTTAAATATGCAGCGGCTGACAATACCCTAAAAGTAGGCGTAGCCTTATCTAAATAGCAGCAAGCCAATTTGAAAACAGACATAGTATGGATGGTAGAAACATCAGTAATACTGCCAGATGGCAGTGTGGTAAAAGCATTAGTGCCACAAGTATATTTGGCAGCTGATGCCGATAATACCGCTAATGGAGCAGCTGTAATCAGTGGGGAAAATGTAAACTTTAAAGTAACTAATGATATACTAAATACAGGAACCATAATTGCTGGTGATACCGCAAAACTATCCGCAACCGATATAAATAACTTTGGTGGAACAATCAAAGGCTCCAATGTGGCCCTGGCAGCAGAAAAAGATCTTAATAATACGGGTACACTGACGGCTGGTACCAGCATGGATCTTACAGCAGGACGGGACTTAAATGTAAATTCAGTTATAACAACCCAGACCAATAAGCATGGATATACCACCAACATAAAACAAGCCGGCAGTGTAAACGTAACAGGTGATGACGGCAAAATATCACTGGCAGCCAAGCGTGATATAAACCTAACTGCCGCTATAGTAACCAGTACCGGGAAAAATGGCAGCATAACAGTCACAGCGGGACAAAATGCCAATATTAACACCGTAAAAACAGGTTCAGATAACACAACTACCTGGGATAGCGAAAATAAGCGCCATGATAACAGCAGTACAGACGTAGGCAGCTCACTGACAGCTAAAGGTAATATTGCAATTACAGCTGGGCAGGATATCACAGCTAAAGCTGCTGCAATACAAACAGATAAAGACATCAGCATAGCCGCAGGGAAAAACATAAACATTACTGCCGGGCAGCAAAATAATGACATAATAGAAAACCATAAAAGAACTGACAGCGATATACTAGGAAGCAGAACCGAAACCACCATCGACGGGCTCCATATGGTGCAGGCTAAAAGTACCAGCATTGAAGGAAATACCGTCAGCCTATCAAGTGGTAAAGATACAAATATTACTGGCTCTAATATAGCAGGGACAGGTGATGTTAATATTACTGCCCAGGGTAGTATCAGCATCCAATCGACAAAAGAAACAAACAACGAACTACACTATGATAAAGTCCAAAAATCCGGATTCCTGTCAGGTGGCGGCATAGGCTTTACCATCGGCAAAGAAAGCAGTAAAGAACTGCTGCAGACAGCAAACAATGAGCAGCTGGGATCCACTGTAGGCAGTATAGATAGCAGCGTGAACCTAAAAGCAGGTGACAAAGCCGCCATAAAAGGCAGTGACATAATAACCGACAAAGACATAAACATACAAGCTGGACAAGTAGATATAAAAAATGCAGAAAACATCTATAACACCAAAGAAGACTACGAATACAAAAAAAGTGGTCTTAGTGTATCACTAGGAGGCATGGCGGCACAAAATATCGCCAACATTACAGCACCGATAAAACGGGCCGGGCAAGTAAAAGACAACCGCTTAAAAGCCCTTTATGCCAAAAAAGCCATTGACGAAGCAAACAGCATAAAAAGTACCGCAAACAAAATAAAAAAAGATGGCATAAAATCAGCAGTAAGCATAGAGGTCAGCATTGGCAGCAGCAAAACAGAAAGCCATACTAACAGCACTACCACCCAAGCTGTAGGCTCCAGCCTGACAACCAATGGCAATGTCAACATAAAAGCCGATAAAACAGACATCAACATCGTTGGCAGCAGCGTAAACGCAGACAACATTACCCTCAAAGCCAAAAAAGATATTAACTTAGTAGCAGCTGACAACAGCAATAAAACAGACAGCAGCAGTAAATCCAGCTCCAGCAGCATCGGGGCATCCTTTGGACTGGCAGGTGGTATCACCTATACAGCAAGTGCCAGTAAAAACAGTGAAAAAATAAAAGAAAATGGAACAACCCATACCCAAACAACCATCACAGCCAAAGACACCCTGAAAACACAATCTGGTGAAGACACCAACATCATAGGTGCCAAAGCCAGCGGTAACAAAGTAGACATGAACGTCGGCCGCAATCTAAACATAAAAACCCTGCAGGATACAGATAACTATGACGAACAGAGTCATTCTGCCGGTATAGACCTTAGTATAGAAACAAAAAAAATAGCCCCCGACGATAAAAGCAGTAAAACTATTACCGAAAAAGATTCCGGGCAACATGGCTCCATCAGCAAAGGCAGCATAGATTCCAACTACCAAAGCAGTACAGAACAAGCCGGAATATATGCCGGAAAAGACGGCTTTAACATCAACGTCGGCAAAAATACCGATTTAAAAGGTGCCGTAATAGCAAGTAATGCAACACCGGAAAAAAATAAACTATCTACAGATACACTTACCTACTCCGATGTAGAAAATACAGCTGACTATAGCGCAAGTAGTATAGGTGCAAATTATAACAATAAGCCTACTATAGGCATGAAATTAGGTGAT
The DNA here is from genome assembly GCF_014201835.1 of Pectinatus brassicae. Classification (GTDB taxonomy): domain Bacteria; phylum Bacillota; class Negativicutes; order Selenomonadales; family Selenomonadaceae; genus Pectinatus; species Pectinatus brassicae. The sequence goes on from NZ_JACHFH010000021.1 coordinate 51,635, forward strand.
CTGGGTATTACACCAGATATTGGAACTGTTATAAGTGGAGAGGCTAATACTGCAAATAGATCAGCTATTTCAAATGGTAAAATTGAAGTTCGTAGTAATCCTACTACTGATTTAACTAAACTCAATCGTGATACTACTAATTCGTTAAACACATTAGGAAAAATTTTTAATAAAAAAACAGTTAAGGAAAAACAAGAACTGGTAGGTCTGTTTGGTGAAGTAGCCGCTGAGGAAATTCATAAACTAAGTGATAGCAAAGGCTGGAAAGAGGGAGATCCTAATAAAGTTGCTCTTCATACAGTCCTTGGCGCACTTATGGCTAAAATGAGTGGAGAAAATCCTCTTTCAGGAGGATTTGGTGAGGGATTAAATGAAGTCCTTCAAAAAGAATTAAAAAATCTTCCGTCGGATGTTCGTCAATGGGCAAGTTATGTTATTGGTTCAGCAACGGCAAAATTGACTAATGGAAGTCCTCAGACTGGTGGTTCAATCGCGGCTAATGGGACAAAGAATAATAGCCTTTTTGAAGGAATTGCTGGGACATATGATATTCCTGGATTAGGGGCAGTTGAAGTATTAGTTAATGGAACTGTTGTAGTTTGGGGTGTTATATACACTGCTGAGTCTGCGTTTGGAGAATGGATATATAATAAAGCATATGATTGGTTGATTTTGAATACCTCAATGGGGGACTCCATTGCACAAGATGTTATTGCAAAAGAAAAAAAGGAAGTATTAACCGTGAATTTCCAGCAGAGTGGTTAGATAAATCTTTAAAAGATATTGAGAACGCTGCTAGGAAAGGCGATGCATCCGCACGGACAGCAAAAAAATTACTTAAAGATAAACGTTTTGATAAAGGTGATAACCGAAAATGAAGATAAGGAGAAAATGATGATAATACTTGACAAAATTTTAGAAACGATATATTTTTATTATCCCCAAAATATATCGTACAGTGACCGGAAATATCATTTATCAACTCAGATTAAAAGGTTAGTAAGAAAGAGAAGGGAGCATTCGGAAAATGGTTCATATAGTTATCAAATAAATGAAATTTTAGCTCAGATTTTTGAGGACTATGAAGTAATTGACTGGACAGATCTTGAATCTGCTAATGATTATGAATATAGAATTCTTTTACATCAAAATCAACTAATCTTAGATGATGACATTTTATTGATTAATTCTTTAGGGGGGAAACGATTAGATTTGTTTTTATTTATAAGTATTTTAGATAATTATTATTATTTTTTTATAAATGAAACTATATTAGATAATCATACAAATAAATGGGTTTTTAAATATATTTCTACTTATTCAACAGAGATAAAAAATGTGATTGACAAAATGCAAGCTGTTTTATTTCAAAATGGATATATAGAAATAACAAGTGAATTAGCTAACACAATAATCGAAGATGTAGAGACTGAATTAAAGGGGAAAGGAAAAGCACGGATATTTGATTGTTTGTTTACTGACTTAATTTCTATTTCCGACTAATGGTGTACCCTTCTCGAATTAAAATACACAAAATAAGTTAAAAAAACGAATTTCAATTAGTTCCAAAAAATAACTCTACTATTTGGTGGAGATATAAGCGTAAAGTGAAATATTAAGATAAACAAGGATGTTAATAGTGATAAAAAAGGAAATAATAATTGCGGTAATACTGTTTTTTAGTACTTTTAGTAATACAGTATGGGCTGTTGCCTAAGCCGGGCAGGAAGTAAATCAGTATCAAAATACAAAGCGGCAGGCCCAACAGCAGCAAGAACAAATAAATGCACCAGCAGTACAATTGCAAAAAACGAGCAAGGCAAATGGCGTATTGGTATTGCCAAAGGAACAGCGCAGTTTCTTAATTCGTGATTTCGTTATAGAGCATAATGGTACAAGGCGTTTTAACTGGATGAATGGTGAGTTAAAACAGTATAAGGGACAGTATATAGGGGCAAAGGGTATCAGTATGTTATCTAAAATGCTGTCAGATAAAATGATTGCGCGAGGCTTTGTTACCAGTCAGATAATTGTGCCTAAACAAAATTTAAAAGATGG
>NZ_JACHFH010000022.1 GCF_014201835.1 Pectinatus brassicae
CGTCGCCGTCACGTTTAAGCTTATTTCATCTTTGCGTTGTGGTTATACTGTCTTTAGGAGTTTCCAGCATTTCAAGCAGTATTGGATTGGTCTTTGCCAATCTCTATATGCATATTTCTATACATACTAACTAGTTTGGTCGCCTAACTCACGACTTAAGTCACGAGTGTGCGGCTCCCATTTAATCAATTTTTTTATTTATTAGTTCAATAATTGAGTTCGTCACCTTATCGAGAAAAAAGCGGTCATGAGAAATCATTAATATGCCGCCTTTATAATTTCTCAGATATTCTTCCAGCCATTCAATCATCTCAATATCAAGATGATTTGTCGGTTCATCCAAAAACAAATAATCTGGTTCACGCAAAAGTGCCTTAGCCAGACAAATACGTGTCTTTTGTCCACCAGAAAAATCCTGCGGTGATTTTTTTAAATCTTCTTCAGAAAATCCCAAGCCGAAACTTATTTTTTTTATATCCTTTTCATAATCATAGCCGCCTAAGCGTTCAAATTCATCAGCAATCTTTGTATATTCGCCCATAAAATCATTTAATTGCTCATCATTAGCAGCTTGTTCGATTTTATTTTCTAAATTTTTCTTTTGCTCAGCCAGCCGTAAAATATCAGCAAATGCCGTAAGCATTTCATCATATAAGGTTGCTTCTGTAAATTCCGCCTGCTGCTCTACATAGCCAATTCTGTCAGCCGTATCTAATTTTACATTGCCGGCATCATATTCCTGTGTTCCCATTATGCAGTTAAGCAGTGTCGTTTTGCCGGCCCCATTAGCGCCAATCAATCCTATTTTATCGCCTTTATCTATTGAAAAACTTACATTTTCAAATAATTGCCTTATGCCAAATGATTTTGCTAAATCCTGAACATGTAATAAACCCATTTTCCCCATCCTGTTTTTATCTGTATTTAAATAAAAGGGAATGTTGCATGCATGATATATTAATGCTTCATCCCCAAAGGCTCCCCTTGAGGGGAGCTGGCAGCTTTAGCTGACTGAGGGGTTAATTATTATATAACCCTTCCGTCACCGCTTTGCGGTGCCACCTTCCCTCAAGGGACGGCTTTAAAATCACCAAAATAAAGTTGACGCACTTATTTATCAACGTGCGACAACCCCATAATATTTATTTAATACTATTATTCATAATCTCTGCCAATGTTTACTACAGCTTGATTTGTCGAACTGCCTGTCATTATAGTACATTTAAACGGCATGCCATAAAACAAACTTACGCTGGCATCATTAGCCATTATCTGTGTATGTTGTTTCGCCGATGTTCCACCGGTTTCTACTGTTGATATTTTAAATCCTCTGCGTTTTAAAATATCGGCGGTTTTGGCACCAGCACCATTTATGCCACTTGAATTTATAATCATTACTGTAACATCTTCCGGCTTGACTGGTTTTATTTTTTCACTGGTTTTCTCATCCTGCTTATTTTGCTCTGATTTATTACTTTCATAAACAGTTTCATCTTTAGTATCAAGATATTTTATACCAGCAGGCAATGATTTCTTATATTCATCTACCAATTTTTCTGTATCAGCCTGTCTGGCACTAGTTTCTTCAAGTCCCAATAATGTGTCAATCTGCAAACGCAATTTTTTTATATCTGGCAGCCAATAACTAATATCATTAATATATATTGGTGTTCCTGGCAACATTGATGCTGTAATTTTCTTATTTTTTATTTCCGGTACCATTTTAGCATATGTCAGCATATCTGTTATTGACATATTAGTTTCAATACAGCCACTTAACTCTTTTATTAATGCTGGCAGTTTTGGCAGAACATATGGTGATATCAATTTATCCAGTACAGCACTTATAAAATGCTGCTGACGGGTTATCCTGCCGATATCTCCTTCGCTATCACGATATCGCACATATTCTATCGCTTTCTTCCCGTCTAAATGCTGCATCCCCGGATACAAATCAATATGGAGTCCTCCATTATCGTCCCAAGGATCATTATAATACATTCGTTTTTCCACATTTATATCGACGCCGCCAATAGCATCTATTATTTTTCTAAAGGAATCAATATTTATTAATATATAATAATTTACTGGTACTCCTGTTAATTTTTCAATAGTATTCTGTGTAAGTTCGTGACCGCCATAGGCATAAGCATGATTTATCTTGTCATATTTATGGTCCTTTATACTTACTCTAGTGTCACGCGGTACAGATAAAACTGATAAATTATTATTTTTTTTATCCGCCACAAACAGCATTAACGTATCACTGCGTCCTATGTCGTCTTTACGACTATCTACTCCCATTACCATTATTGTCTTTTTGTCATCATTAATATTATTGGTCGTTGCCTGCTTTGCCGCTACTGGTATTCCATGTGAATATCTATAGGCAAATGCGGTTACGGCAAATGCGAAGAAAATCATGCCCATAATAATGATACGGCGGTAGCTTCTTTTATAGCGAACTTGTTTTTCTGCCACTTTACTATCTCCAATGTATATTTTTACTAAAATTTAACTTCTGATTTTTTCATAACAAATTTTGTTTATAAGCTGCTAAAATCTATATAGACCCAAATTAGTATAGCAAAAAAGCTGTACATTTTCAATTTTATCTGTTATTTTCCCTAGATTGCTAATAAATATATTTTATTGTAAAATGTGAATTGTATATTATATTTGTATTAGAAAGGACAAGTAAATGGCTATAAAATTAATTGCGCTCGACATGGATGGTACAACATTAAATGATAACAACGTTGTTTCACCAAAAAATCATGCAATAATAAAAGAAGCCCTCGCAAAAGGAATTATTGTAACTGTCTGTACTGGACGTGCTAATACTGAACTTGCACCAATTATTGACGCTTTACCGGAAATTCGTTATTTCATCAGCGGTAATGGCTGTAAAATTTATGATAAAGAAACCGACGATACCATTTTATCTGATCCTCTTTCTTTTTCTGCTGCTAATACTATTTACCGCATTGTGCGTGAATATCCTGTTATGCTTGAAGTATATACTGATAATCAAATATACACTTCAAAATCCTGCTATGAACATGTACATAAATATGTGCCGGAAAAATTTATTAAATTAGTGGAAGATACACGTACTCCTTTAGAAAATTTAAAAGCATTGTTCCGTTCAGATTGGAAAAAACCTGTAGAAAAAATGAATATTTTTTATAATAACGCTGAAGACTTTGCCAGCATAAGAGCCAAATGCAAAAATCTGCCTGCCTGTATGACCGGTGCCACTGAAGCCAATCTGGAATTTAATAGTCCTACCGCAAATAAGGGGACAGCTGTTGCAAAAATGGCAAAAATGATGCATATTCATGCCGAAGAAGTTATGACTATTGGCGACGGCAGCAATGATATTACCATGCTGAAATACGCTGGCTATTCCATTGCTATGGCTAATGCCATAGACGAAGTCAAACTTGTTGCTAAGTACCAGACATCGAGCAATAATGAAAATGGTGTTGCCGCTGCCATCGAAAAGTATGCTCTTAACAGATAATTGTGTGAGGAATATTGTGAAATACTTTTTTCTTATTTTTATATTCTGCCTTTTGCTTATAACCTCTAATGACGCTTATAGTTATAATTACGACTCTCCTGCACCGCAAACAGCTTCATCTTATACCAGCGATAAACCCGCTTCAGCTGAACCACTGCTTACCTGGAAAAAAAATACTAAAGCCATTTATTATGAAGTAGAAGTCTTTGATAAGCCTATAAATAATCTTAGCACCGCTGAACCTTCAATAAACCATGTATTTTTCACTGACAAGGTATTTGTCAATGCTTATAGATTAACTCTAAAAAATATTACAAATTCTTCTTCAGGTAATCTTTATTGGCGTGTCCGGGCCATGGATATAAATCATAATCCGATAACTCCTTTTTCAGCATTAGAAAAAATATATTATGATACTTCCCTGCCAGTTGTAAATGGGCCAATTCCCATCAGCCATTATAACACTGGTAATGGTTCTATCCTTTTATACCCCGTTTACGAATGGATTCCTAATCCCGATGCTGCCAAGTTTGAACTGGAGATATTATCAGCTCCACCAGAAAATCCCCAGGGAACTGAACCATCAAAATACCGCATTTTTGCCAAAACTATGGATTTTTCCTGTGAATATTATGACCCTGAGCCACGTATCGGTACTTTTTACTGGCGGGTACGAGCGCTTGATGAAAACAACCAGCCTATTGGTGTATTTTCACCAGCAGAAAAAATCGTCAACGAACCATCCACTCATTATCAGGTGGGTATATTCGGTGACAGCATCAGCCATGGTGGCGGCCATTTATCATTTGGCCCAGAAGATTTTGAATTCAGTTATGCCCATTATTTAAACTTTCCTTCAATTAATTTATCGCAAAGCGGTGATACCATAAATATGATGGTTAAACGTTTCGATGCAGATGTTTTGCCGTTCAAGCCTAAATATCTGCTGATAATGGGAGCCAGCAACAGCCTGCGTGCTGGTATATCTGCTGAAAAAGTTATTCTCGGCTTAAAAATATTACAGCAAAAATGTTATGATAACGATATTGAGCCAGTTTTACTTACTTTGCCATCAATAAATCCTGATAACATAAAAAAAATCTTTGATGAAAGTACCGCTCCCGGCTGGGCTGATGAATTCAATAAGGTTAACGCTTATATTAGAACGCAGACACATATCGATATTGCAGCTGACTTTCCAGCACCACCAGCAGTACTACCAACTAGTGATGCTTTGGACGGGCTGCATCTTGATGATAATGCCAAGGCCGTTATCGGTCAACGAATAAATAATGCCTGGCCGGCAATAATTGAGCAAGCAAGTCCTCATGCATCTTTTTCTTTATCGGAGGCGCAAATTAAGAAATTTTTTTCATTACCTGATGTATACGATTTATAAACATATAAGCACTATATTTAAATAATTTTTTTAAGTATAGTACATATCTTTCCCCACATACTCAAATTTTTTTCTTATCCTTTAGTTAATTGTTTCTATTTATTATTAATGCTATAATATTATTAGATTATTTATTATAAATGAAGGGCAGGGTATATTATGAAAGCAATTGAAATAAAAAAAGATATTTATTGGGTAGGCGTAATTGATTGGAATTTACGCAATTTTCATGGTTATCGCACCGGCAGAGGATCTTCTTATAATGCTTATCTGATAATTGATGAAAAAATCACACTTATAGATACTGCTAAGGAAAGCTTTAAAGATGAATTATTGGACAGAATCAGCTCTATTATCGATCCAGCCAAAATAGATTACATTATCTGCAATCATCTTGAACAGGATCATTCTGGCTCCATTCCTGCTGTTATGGAAAAATGTCCCCATGCTGAAATTTACACCTGTATGCCTAACGGTTTAAAAAATATCCCTAAATTCTATGGTGATTTAAATTATAAAGGTGTAAAAGCCGGTGACAGTCTAAATATTGGCAAACGTACCTTGCAGTTTTTACCTGTGCCAATGCTGCACTGGCCTGACAGTATGTTTACATATTGCCCAGAAGAACAAATCCTATTTTCTAATGATGGTTTTGGACAGCATTTAGCATCTTCGCTGCGCTTTGATGATGAGGTTGACTATTCCACCTTAATGTACGAAGCCAAAAAATATTACGCCAATATTTTAATGTTATATGGACGTCAGGCGGAAACTGCTTTGAAAGCAACTGCTAATCTTGATATAAAAATAATTGCTACAGGTCATGGCATTATCTGGCGCAAATATGTTAAAGAGATTTTTGCTAACTACACAAAATGGTGCACCAATGATGTAGAGGACGAAGCGATTGTTGTCTACGACAGCATGTGGCATTCCACAGAAAAAATGGCCAAATTTATTGTAGAAGGTTTTGCCCAAAAAGGGATTCCGGCACAATTATATGATTTAAAAGAAAATCATATCTCTGATTTAGTTACGGAATTTCTTACCAGAAAATATATTGCTGTTGGCTCACCTACCTTAAACAATAATATGATGCCTACCGTTGCATCTTTCCTCTGTTACTTAAAAGGCCTATCGCCTAAAGATAAAAATCGTCTAGCCTTTGCCTTTGGCTCATATGGCTGGGGTGGTCAAAGCATTGCTCAGGTCGAAGAAGAATTAAAAAACTGTGGCTTTACTATTTGGCTTGATAACATGCGTATAAAAAATATACCAACGAAAGATGAACTACTACAAATAAGTGAAACTATCTTAAACAAATAAGACTCTACTACAAAAAAGCTCCTGCGTTTTCGCAGGAACTTTTTTTTATTAATTTTATTTGCTTATTATTCCCATCCGTTTTTGAATAATTCTAAGCGGGATAGTAAGTACCAAATTAAATACTAATATTACTATTATTAATAAAGCACCTATACCGTTAGCGATAAGTTCTCTATCAGGCACAAGTCCTACCGACAGCAAATACCACAGATGAACAGCGAGTGTTTCACCAGCGGCCATTACATCGGTATCTCCCATATGACGCGATACTGTCGTACCTGCAGTAAAGATCAAAATTGCAGTTTCCCCCAGTGCCCGTCCTGCCGTTAAAATAATTCCCGTAACAATTCCAGCCATCGCCGATGGCAGAACAACTTTATAAATCGTTTGAAATTTAGTAGCACCCATAGCCAGACTTGCTTCCCGATAAGACTGTGGTACCAGCTTAATGGATTCTTCTGTAACACGTACTAATAGTGGCAGATTCAGTAATACTAAAGTAAAAGTACCACTTAAAATAGTAAAACCCAGCCCCATCATATTAACAAAAATGATCATACCGAATAAACCCAAAACTATTGACGGCACAGTAGCCAAGCTTTCCGTACTGAGACGAATCATTTTAGTCAGCCAATTATTTTTAGCATATTCCGCCAAATATATGCCTGCGCCAACTGCTATTGGCACTGAAATTATCAATGACAAAAACAGCAGATAAAACGAGTTAAATAGCTGTGCACCAACACCGCCCCCCGCACTGATATCACTCGATTTACCAAAAATAAAATGTTCTGATAGCTGCGGCAAACCCTTGTAAAGGATATATCCTAAAAAGGCAATTAGTAAAGCTAATATAAAGAAGCCGGCCAGCCAAATTATTCCCATGGCTATTTTATTTGCAACTTTTGCATTCATTTTATGAATACCTCCTGCTTCCTATACGCCGAATTGCCAAAATCATCAGCAACGATATTATTAATAAAACTAACGCCATTAAAAATAATGAGTTCCCCCAGGCTGAACCAAATGGGGTATTGCCCATTTCAATAACAATATTACTTGTTAATGTTGAAGTTGGCGTAAATAATCCTTTAGGCATCAATGGTGTATTACCAATAACCATCTGCACCGCCATAGTTTCCCCAATAGCCCTGGCCATTGCCAGTACTATGGCTGTTAATATTCCCGGTGCCGCTGAAGGAACAATCACTTTATATATTGTCTGCCAATAAGTAGCACCTAAAGCCAATGAAGCTTCCTCCAGCGGTTTAGGCACACCATTTAAAGCATCTTCACTGATGCTTATAATAGTTGGCAGTATCATCACCGCTAATATTATCGAGGTAACTAATACACCATAGCCCATATTAACATAAAAAACACTTCTAATTATTGGTACAAGAACAGTGAGGCCAATATAGCCATAAACCACAGAGGGAATCGCCACATATAAGTCAACCGCCGGACGCATTATATTTCTAAGCCTTTTCGGTGCTATTTTCGACATAAAGACCGCTCCGAGAAGGCCAAGCGGAGTTCCTATAATAATGGCTGTTATCGTAACAACTACTGAACCGGCTATAAAGCTCAATGCTCCGTATTTATGAGCCAAAGGATTCCACTTATCGGTGAAAAAAAATTCAATAGGGCTGACATCAGTAAATGTCATCAGCCCTTGTTTTCCGACAAAAAATATAATGGAAAAAATTATTATGGTCATCAATGCAGCACAGGCAATAAATAAATATCGCACATAACGGTCATATATTATTTTTCGTTGATGAATAAAATCTTTTTCCATATTTGTTTCCTTTTACTTATTTTTTCATTTTGCTTACTGGAATAAATCCTAATTTTTCTACATATTCATTTTGGAAAGCGTCACTCATAACATAATCAATAAATGCTTTTACAGCACCTTTAGGTTCACCTTTAGTATACATATGTCCGTAGCCGTAAACATGGTATTTACCATCAATAATAGCTTGGGCAGAATATTTAACGCCATCCATATCTAAAACTTTAACTGATTTATCAGCATATGGTGCATCAACATAACCAATAGCTCCAGGCGTGGTAGCTACACCTTTTAATACAGCCCCATTGGAGTCTTGAATAGATGCATTATCAGTAAACTGTTGCCCTTTTAATACAACATCAGCAATCGTTGCACGGGAACCAGATGATTTAGCACGGTGGATAAGAGTGATAGCTTTATCTTCGCCGCCCACTTCTTTCCAGTTAGTAATTTTGCCTGTGAGAATTCCTACGATCTGCTCTGTGCTTAAATTACTTACTTTATTATCTTTATTAGTTATAAATACAAACGGTTCTACAACTACTTTATGATCAACTAATCCTTTATCTTTATATTCGTTTGGTAAGAATACATCGGAGTTACCGATGTCAACAGCACCTTCCCCTACCTGATTCATCCCGGTAAAAGATCCCCCGCCAGCAATATTCACAGTAACATCTTTATGTTCTTTTTCAAATGCTTCCTGAGCTGGTTTAAGTAATGGCAATAGCGCTGTAGAGCCCGAAGCTGAAACCTTACCTTTTAGGTCTGTCGCTGCTTTATCAGTTGAAGCAGCTTTGTCATTTCCACCGCAGCCAGCAAACAGCATTGTACTTACCACCATTGTTCCTAAAACAGCTAATAATTTTTTCTTTCCGCTAAATAGCATTTTTGAAAACCTCCGAAATTAAATTTTATAGATGTGTCTTTTATTCAGCAAATTTTGCTGAAAAACAATCGTTACTAAAAATATAATAACTTCTTTAACTACATAAACGACTGTATTTTTCAGACCATCTTTTGCTTTATGTTTATTCTACCGTATATCATCTTCAAACTTGTTACGTATTTGTTAACATTTTGTTAATAATGCTTTGTTCGATTTACATATAGGATTTTATCAACTATTATAGAAAACAGTATTATTGAGATTAATCTAAAATTAATATTGCAATGGAGAGTGTATATGAAAATTTTAATTGTTGATGATGAAGCACCAATCCGTGAGCTGCTCGCTTTTAATCTAAAAAAGAATGGCTTTGATATAGCAACTGCTGCGGATGGATTATCTGCCGTTAAAACAGCTCAGTCTGAGGATATCTCTTTAATATTATTAGATATCATGCTGCCTGAAATAGACGGCTTTGAAGTATGCCGCCGCCTTAAGCAAAATAAACTCACTTCTAAAATTCCTATTATTATGATAACCGCTAAAGATGAAGAAATTGATAAAGTACTAGGCTTAGAGCTGGGTGCTGATGATTACACTACCAAGCCATTTGGTATGCGTGAACTAATAGCCCGCATCAAAGCTGTTTTGCGCCGCAGCAATACCAATGAACATTCTGAGGGAGAACTGACCCTTGGTGTTTTACGTATAAATTTCAATGCCTATACAGCTTTTCTTAAGGATGAACAGCTTATGCTGACACCCAAAGAATATGATTTATTAAAGTTATTTGTTACTAATGAAGGAAAAGCTTTTTCCCGTGATGAATTATTAGAAAAAGTGTGGGGCTATGAATACTATGGTGATACACGCACCGTTGATGTTCACATTCGTCACCTGCGCGCCAAACTGCAATCTGCCCCTGCTATCAGTGATGGTATTAAAACCGTACGTGGTATTGGTTATCGCTTCACTAAACAAATTTAACTTTCAATAAAGAGGGTCATATTATGCATGCAATAATTGATATAGGGTCGAATACAATAAGACTGGTAATTTATAAAATAAACGACGACAATTATAACATTCTTTTAAATAAAAAAGAAATGGCTGGCTTAGCATCATATGTCGATGGAAACATGATGAGTCTCAGCGGTATAAACAAAGCTTGTGCTATTCTAATCGAATTGAAAAAAATTGCCCAGGATCTCGGTATTGCTGATATTTATCCTTTTGCTACTGCGGCCTTAAGAAATGTCACCAATAGTGCCGCTGCCGTTCGGGAAATTGAAGAACGAACCTCACTTAAAATACATGTTATCAGCGGCCAAACCGAGGCTAAACTAGATTTTATTGGAGCTGCTAAAACAGTTAATTTAGCCAGCGGACTACTCATTGATATTGGTGGTGCCAGTACCGAATTAGTTTCATATGAAAACATGATTATACAGTCAGCAATCAGTCTGCCCATTGGCTCTTTAAGTGCCTATAAAAAATATGTACAGCATTTTTTCCCTAATAAAAACGAGCAGAAAAAAATTGCCAATGCTGTTTTACATCTGCTTAATAAGGAAGATACTGCTTCCTTTAATGATTCCTATACTGATATCTGCGGTGTTGGCGGGACTATCCGCTCCAGCCAAAAACTATACAACAACACTTTCAATCTCAGTTCACAAAACCAATGCATCCAAACTAAATACATATCAAATATAATCAAAAAATATCTCAGTGATAAAAAGAAAAATGCCATCAGCCGTACTACCCTTGATACGCTTTTAGATGTTGTACCAGAGCGTATCCGAACTATTTTACCAGGTATGATAATCTTAAAAACATTAATTAAGCAATACAATGCCCAAAATATATTTGTCAGCAATGCCGGCGTACGTGAAGGCTATTTAACAAAATTCATACTAAATAAACTAGACGATATTGAGGTGTAATATCTTATGATAAAAAAGATTAACCCTACCTATACACAAAACCGTGAGCTTTCCTGGCTCAAGTTTAATGAACGCGTATTAGACGAAGCTATGGACGAAACAGTTCCACTTTATGAACGATTAAAATTTTTGGCTATTTTTGACAGTAATCTCGATGAATTTTTTATGATCAGGGTAGGCAGTCTCTACGATTTATCGTTAGAAAATACATTAAAATTTGATAATAAAAGTTTTCTTACGCCATCACAGCAATTGGAGAAAATATTTGCTGCTACTAAAAAATTATACAAGAAACGTGATATCATCACTGCTAAGCTTGAAGCAGCCTGCTATAAAGCCAATATTCATCGCAAAACTATCAATAAATTAAATAAAACTGAGCAAAAATTTGTCAGTGACTACTATAAAACACAAATTCTGCCTTTATTATCACCATTAATAATTAATATTCGTCATCCTTTCCCCCATTTAAAAAATAAACTTTTATATATTGCAGCCAGCCTAAAAGAAAAAAAGTCTTTTATGCTTGGCATTATTCCTATTCCCCAAACATTACCTAAACTCTTATATCTGCCGGGCCGAAAAATAAAAAACAAGAAAATTAAATATATCTTAATAGAAGATATTTTACTGCATTATACTGAAAAAATATTTTCTGCCTATTCCATTGATAAAAAAACCCTCATCTGCGTAACCCGCAATGCCGATATAAGTCTCGACGATGAAGATTTCGAATTAGGTGAAGATTATTTACAGCATATGCGTAAAAGCCTGCGCAAACGAGCTCGTTTAGCACCTGTACGCCTGGAAATAGCCGATGATTCATCTAGTTTTTTAACCACTTTTTTAATGACGCATTTAAACATAAAAAAGGAACAAATATTCAAAACGCCTAAACCTATCAACACCTCTTATATATTTAATTTAAACGATCGTCTAAATGATGAACAAAAAGAATCGTTATTATATCCAACCTTCCAGCCTTCACTTAATTGCGATGTTCCAGATAACATGAAAATGTTCAACTATCTAAGAAATAAGGATTTATTATTACACTATCCTTATCAAAGCTTTGATCTATTTTTAAATTTTATTAAAGAAGCTGTCTATGATGAATCAGTATTTGCCATAAAAATGACAATCTATCGCATTGGTGAACGCAAAGCCAAATTAATCCAACTACTTTCAATGGCTGCGGAAATGGGCAAAGATGTCACTGTATTAATGGAACTGCGGGCCCGTTTTGATGAAGCCAACAATATAAATTGGGCTGAAATGTTGCAGGATTCCGGCTGTAAGGTAATTTACGGCATGGAAGGGTATAAGATCCATGCTAAAATCTGCCTTATAATGCGTCGCCATAATAATAAAATTGAATATTTCACCCAAATAGGCACGGGTAATTACAATGAGCAGACCGCTTCTCTTTACACCGATTTATCTTTATTTACTTCTGCTGATAATATAGGTTTTGATGCTGTACAATTTTTCCAAAATATGGGTACAGATAATCTGCATGGAAATTATAATTATATGCTGGCGGCGCCAACACGGCTAAAAAACAATCTCATCAATCTAATAAACAATGAAAAGCAACAGGCCTTGGCCGGACATCCCGCCCATATTCTGCTTAAAATGAACGCCCTTACCGATAGAGAACTTATTGATGCTTTAGCCAATGCGTCACAAGCCGGCGTAAATATCAAAATGATAATCAGGGGGATTTGCTGTCTTAAACCAGGCATAAAAGGAATAACAGAAAACATTCAGGTAATAAGTATTGTGGGTAGATTTTTAGAACACTCCCGCATATTTTGTTTTGGCAATGTCGAAAATGCTAAAGTATATATTTCCTCTGCCGATTGGATGACGAGAAATACCGAGCATCGTGTGGAATTAGCCTGCCCTATTTTCGATAAAGATATTAAAGAAAATATCTATAATGAATTATTATTACTGTGGCAGGATACTATTAAAGGCCGATTATTATCCCCTGATGGTAATTACGAAAAGCTATCAGCCAAACTGCCTGCTTTTAACAGCCAGGAAAGCTTTTTGAAAAAATATTTATCCGCTGAATAATTTTTTCTTATTTATTTACAAAAATTTAACATTTAACTAACAATTGAGTTTTAAATATATGATATATTGGCAATATAATATATCAGGAGGCAAAAGAGCAAACAAAGCTAAAAAGATGCTCAAGGAGTTAATGGAAAATGATTCTAACGAAGAAGGTTAGATTGTTCCCAACTCAAGAACAAGAAACTAAATTATGGCAATCAGTTGGAACTGCTAGATTTATTTATAATTGGACTCTTGCTAAACAACAAGAAAATTATAAAAACGGCGGTAAATTTATCAAGGATAATGATTTAAGAAAAGAGATAACTTTACTAAAAAAAGATGAACTGTCTTGGCTAAATGATGTATCCAATAACGTAGCAAAACAAGCTGTTAAAGATGCTTGTAATGCTTATAAAAGTTTTTTTAAAGGATTGGTTACATTCCCTAAATTCAAAAGTAGAAAGAAATCTAAACCTTCATTCTACAATGATACATCTAAATTAAAAGTTAGAACTAAAAAAGTATTGATTGAAAAAATTGGCTGGATAAAAACTAACGAGCAAATACCTGATACTAAATATACTAATCCTAGAATTAGTTTTGATGGTAAATATTGGTATTTAGCAGTTGGTATTGAAAAAGCAAAAGCAACTATAAAATTAACAAATCAAACTATTGGAATCGATGTTGGTATTAAAGATTTGGCCATATGTTCAGATGGTACTAAATTCAATAATATCAATAAAACTAAAACAGTAAAAAAACTAGAAAAAAGATTGAAACGACAACAAAAGCAAATTAGTCGTAAATATGAAAAATCAAAGAAAAAGGTGGGTGAAAACCGTTACCAATTCTCGAAGACGAAAAATATAATAAAACTTGAAAAACAGATAAAATTTCTATATAGAAGATTATCTAACATTCGGAACAACCATTTACATCAAGTAACTAATGCGATAGTGAAAACCAAACCATCTAAAATAGTTATAGAGACTTTAAACATTAAAGGAATGATGAAAAACAAACATTTATCTAAAGCTATATCACAACAAGGATTGCATAGATTCAAAACATATTTACAATATAAATGTGAATATTATGGTATTGAATTAGTTGAAGCTGATAAATGGTATCCATCATCAAAACTATGTAGTTGCTGTGGTAACAAAAAAGATAAATTATCACTATCAGAAAGAACTTATATTTGTGAAAAATGTGGAGCTGTAATAGATAGAGATTTAAATGCAGCAATTAATTTAAGCAGATATTCAGCTTAGTCACTTTAAAGATTAAGATTGAGATGTAGGATTCGTTGTATCCGAAGTTAAGCCCTTGGAATGCTATATAAACCAAAGTAGTCTTTATGACAAAATGGAGCATGTTGAATAGGGAATTAAACAAGCTTTACTATATTTTTGTAGAGTTTTGGCAACGGAAATGCAATGCAATATAAAATGCAGACAAAAAATTTAAATCTACATTATGGCAATAAACAGGCTTTATATAATATTTCATTAGATGTCCCTACTAATAAAGTCGTTGCTTTAATCGGCCCATCCGGGTGTGGTAAATCAACATTTTTAAAAACCTTAAATCGCATGAACGATTTAGTAGAAAACGTTCATATTGATGGTGATATATTTTTAGATGGCAGCGATATTTATGCTCCTGATACAGATATAGTTCATTTACGTAAACGCGTGGGAATGGTTTTTCAGCGGCCTAATCCTTTTCCAATGTCTATTTATGAAAATATTGCCTATGGTCCACGTATCCATGGCATCAGCAATAAAAAACAATTAGATGAGATCGTTGAAAAAAGTCTGCGTAATGCCGCACTATGGGATGAAGTAAAGGATCGCTTAAACGATTCAGCAATGGGTATGTCCGGCGGTCAGCAGCAGCGTCTTTGTATTGCCCGGGTCTTAGCTGTAGAACCAGAAGTAATATTAATGGATGAACCCTGTTCAGCCTTAGATCCTATTTCTACCATGAAAATTGAAGAACTTGTAACTGTGCTAAAGGAAAAATATACAATCGTAATGGTTACCCATAATATGCAGCAGGCTGCCCGTGTATCTGACTACACCGCATTTTTCCTTAATGGAAAATTAATTGAACACGACATTACTGATGTTATATTCACCAATCCGTCCAACAAAGAAACCGAAGACTATATATCCGGAAGATTCGGCTAAGAAAGGAATTTTTATTTATGGAACAGCAAATCACTAGAAAGGCCTATATTGAAGAATTAGCTAAAATACAAGAAAAAGTTGTTGAAATGGGAATTGCCGCTGAAACAGCCTGCAAAAATGCTATTGAAGCACTATTGAATTTTGACAAAAATCTTGCTGCTGAAGTTATGAAAAACGATGATATAATTGACGATTTATTAATTGATATTGAGGATTCATGTATCTTATTAATTGCTAAGCAGCAGCCTATCGCACATGATTTACGTGTCATTACCACCGCATTTAAAATTTCCACAGATCTTGAACGCATTGGTGATCATGCTTTTGATATTGCCAAAATAACCTGCAATTCAAAAAAAGCTTTTGATTTTGATGAAACATCAATAAAAAAACTATCTGATTGTGCTGTTAATATGATAAATATGTCAACAACAGCCTATAAAAATGCTGATGTTAATATGGCGGAAAAAGTTTGTATCGAAGATGATACTGCCGATTCTCTTTTTGCTAAGACCTTGACACAGATAGCCGCTTTTAATGAAAATAAAGGTATTTCAGAATTGAGTTTTATTTCAAGGTACTTAGAGCGCATTGGTGACCATGCTACCAATATTGCTGAATGGGTAATTTATCTGGAAACTGCTGAGCGCATTCGTAAAACTAATAGACTGTCCGATTAAATACACATAATTGTAAAATCGATTTTCCCCTAAACATAAAAAGGCTGCTGCATGTTTTCAATTGACGTGCAGCAGCCAGTTTTTATATAATAACACTTAAATAGGCTTTATCTTTAAGAAAGGACATCACTATAATGCTAAAATCAAGCATCAGCCGACGTCTTACACTCTACTCATTACTATTGATAATACTACCATTACTAATATGCAGTATTTATATGGTCGATTATTTTTATCAAATAAATATAAATGATAAAACCAGTTCGCTGCAAAATCAGGCTAAGACCATTGCCGACTTTTCACACGATTACTTTACTCAATCGTCCCCGGATTTATCTTTACTACATTCTATAAGCTCTGATACAGGCCTGCGCATAACACTTATAAATACCAAGGGCAAGGTTATTTACGACTCTTCACATGACATCTATGACATGGACAACCATTCAGAACGTCCAGAAATAGTATCAGCCTTAACCTCCGGCCTTGGCTCCTCAATACGTTTTAGCAAAACCTTAGGCATAAACCTTCTGTATGTAGCTGTCCCTGTCTACAACCATGGTACTTTATTGGGAGTCAGCCGTACAGCCTTAAGTATCGCCCCACTTGAAGCCTCCTATGATAAAATGCGCAATAATATTTTATTGGCATTTTTAATTGTCACCATTATTGCTATTATTGTAAGCGTTTTTTTAACACGTCGTTTCACTAATCCAATAAAACAAATGACTGTTGATGCCCAAAAAATTATTAATGGCGATTTAAGTACCCGTATGCATGTTAATACCTCCGATGAATTAGCATTCTTTGCTGCCATTATTAATAGATTAACCAGCCGTTTATTGCGCAAAATAAATGAATCGCAGACTAAAGCTCATACACTGTCCTTAATTCTTGATAATATGGACAATGCCGTTATTCTGCTGGATAATCGCGGTATTATAACCCAAATAAATAAACAAGCAAAAAAAGTCTTCAACATCCCTTCTGATATTTTACATTCCTATAGCATAAATTGTATTGGCAGTACCATTATCAGTGATACCGCCCAGCAATGCGCACAGGAAAATAACAGCAAAAAAATAACGCTGCGCATGAAATTAAGCACAGATAAACAACATTTTACCGAAAAAACTTTTATTGTCTATTTTGCGCCATTTACCATTGAAAATGACCAATCTGTCGTTTGCGTATTTCATGACATCTCTTTATTGCAGGAAATTAATGACCGACAAAATATATTTGTAGGAAATGCTGCCCATGAACTCTCAACACCGCTTACATCCATTAAAGGCTTTAGTGAAACACTATTAGATACAGATCTTAAAGATGTTGATACTACCCGCCATTTTTTAAATATAATTTATGATGAAAGCTGCCGCATGCAGCATCTGGTAAAAAACTTACTGCAATTAGCCAAACTCAACAATGCTGACTATCGCAAACAGTTATCACTAAAAAATATTGATTGTGCAGAATCACTTAGTAAAATTACAGAAACAATACTGCCTCTACTGCAAAAAAAGCAGCAACAATTTTCAACTGATTTCCCTGATAAAAAAATTACTATAAAGGCAAATTCTGATTTGTTTCAGCAAATTTTTATAAACTTAATTGAAAACGCTATAAAATACACCCCAGAAAAAGGCACAATCTCACTAGCATTTACCATTGATAAGAACAATGTTATTTTTACCTTGCAGGATACTGGCATCGGTATTGCCAAAAATGACCTGCCATTTATCTTTGACAGATTCTACCGTAGTGACAAATCACGCCTGCGGCAGGATATCGGTGGCTCAGGTGTCGGCCTGTCTTTAGTAAAATTTCTGGTAGAATTATTTGACGGAAAAATTTTAGTCAGCAGCCACTTAGACCAAGGTACTACCTTTACTTTAATTTTCCCTCTACCTGACAACGATTAATCTAAAACATTTTTCCAAGCTTCACATAAATCCACAAAACTAAATCGGGCATTAGCAGGACTGGTCGATGGCAACTGATAAAATTTATATTTTTTGCTTTGCAGTAAGTCTTTATTGTATTTTTTGAAACAATTATACGATTTACCGCCATTAAAACATATTTTGTAAATCTTAGGATATTTTTTGAAAAATGCCTTAAAATCATTAGACTGCTCGTTTTCTATAGCATTATCAAGGCTGCCTTCTCTATTGCAGGCAGCAATACTGTCCCATAGAGCTATATTATTATCAAGCAGCATCTGCAGTTTTTCTGAATATATATGGGGAACTGTATCCCTTTGCAGCAAATAAGCCCATAACCGCCAAAAACGATTTTGTGGATGGGCATAATATTGCTGTTGCTGCAATGAGCTAATACCCGGCATTGACCCTAATATTAAAATTTTTGAGTTATTATCAACTGATGGTTCAAAACCTATACAATAAGACATAAGTTATATCTCTCCTAATTTTATTATTAAAATATATTATACAACAAAATTTTAAAGAAAAAGTCAAAAAGTCAAAAAATACATTTGACTTTTTGACTTTTTATATTATAATAATATTAGTTAGTAAATATTATATCAATTATCTTATTGTCAGGAGGACATATTATGGCAGAAGAAAAATATACGCAAAAAGTTTTAACAGCACTGCAAAGTGCCCAGCAAAATGCCGCTATGCATTATCATCAGGAAATCACCTCTACACATCTTTTACTGGCACTAGTTAAAGAACCCGAGGGTTTATTAACAACAATTTTTGATGAATGCCAAACGGATTTACCAATGCTGAAAGTTCGTCTGGAACAATTACTCAACAAAATTCCGGCTGTAAAAGGTCAGGATCGTCTTTCTATGAGTGTAGAAATGGCTCGTGTTTTAGGCCGTGCACGGCAAATTGCTGATTCGATGAAAGATGATTACATCAGCACTGAACATCTTATGTTAGCAATAATTGACGATGCTGATGATGAAGTCAAAAAGGCTTGTAAAGAATTTAATCTTAGCACTTCTAAAATCAAATCCATCATAAAAAATAACCGCAAACAAAATGTGAATTCGGATAATCCTGAAGGCGAATATAAAGCCTTACAAAAATATGGTCGTGACCTTACCGCTGCAGCTCGCCGCGGCAAACTTGACCCCGTAATCGGCCGTGATGATGAAATACGACGTACTATTGAAATTCTATCCCGCCGTACTAAAAACAATCCTGTACTTATCGGTGAACCTGGTGTCGGTAAAACAGCCATTGTCGAAGGACTGGCTCGCCGTATTATTGCCGGGGATGTACCTGAATCACTAAAAAATAAGACCTTATATTCACTCGATTTGGGTGCACTGGTTGCTGGTGCTAAATTCCGTGGTGAATTCGAAGAAAGATTAAAAGCTGTTTTAAACGAAATTTCTAAATCTGATGGTCAAATCCTATTATTCATTGATGAAGTTCATACTGTTGTTGGTGCCGGTGCTGCCGAAGGAGCTATGGATGCCGGTAATATCTTAAAACCAATGCTGGCTCGCGGTGAATTACGCTGTATTGGTGCTACCACATTAAATGAATACCGTAAATATATCGAAAAAGATACTGCTCTTGAACGTCGTTTCCAGCCAGTAATGGTAGGCGAACCAAATGTTGAAGATACCATTTCAATTTTACGTGGTATCAAAGAACGCTATGAAGTCCATCATGGTGTTAGAATTCGTGATAACGCTTTAATATCAGCTGCTATCTTATCTGACAGATATATCTCTGACAGATTTTTGCCCGATAAAGCCATTGATTTAGTCGATGAAGCGGCCGCCAAGCTACGTACTGAAATTGAATCCATGCCAGCCCCTCTTGATGAAATACGCCGCAAAATCCTGCAGTTAAAAATTGAACAACAGGCTCTAACGAAAGAATCTGACGAAGCCTCAAAGACTCGTTTAGAAAAAATCTCTGAAGAAATAAAAACAGCGGAAACTGAAGAAGCTTCCTTAAAAACACAATGGGAACATGAAAAGCAATTAATCACCCGCACCCGTGGCATTAAGCAGGAAATCGACAACGTAAAAACTGAAATGGTACAGGCCGAACGTGATGGCAATTTAGCTAAAGCTTCCGAACTTCGCTATGGGAAATTGCCGGAACTAGAAAAAGAACTTTCTGCCCAGGAAAAATCCATGTCAGAAAATCAGGACAGTCAGCTACTAAAAGAAGAAGTTGCTGAAGAGGATATCGCTAAAGTTGTGAGTCGCTGGACTGGTATCCCTGTTGCTAAAATGATGACTGGTGAACGAGAAAAACTTATCCATCTTGAAGACGAACTGCATAAACGTGTAATCGGACAGGACGAGGCTGTAAAAAGTGTCAGTGAAGCTATTTTAAGAGCACGTGCCGGCATAAAGGATCCTAATCGCCCGATTGGCTCCTTTATTTTCCTTGGCCCAACTGGTGTAGGCAAAACCGAGCTTGCCAAAACCTTAGCTGAATCATTATTCGATGATGAAAAATCAATGATCCGCATTGATATGTCTGAATACATGGAAAAACATTCTGTATCACGTTTAATTGGTGCTCCTCCCGGTTATGTAGGCTATGATGAAGGTGGGCAGTTAACTGAAGCTGTACGTCGTCGTCCTTACAGTGTAATCTTGTTGGATGAAATCGAAAAAGCCCATACTGATATTTTTAATATTTTGCTGCAAATTCTCGATGACGGTCGTCTTACCGATGGTAAGGGACGCGTAGTTAATTTCAAAAACACTGTTATCATCATGACTTCCAATCTTGGTTCACATAATATTTTAGAAGCTACTGATT
Source organism: Pectinatus brassicae (assembly GCF_014201835.1). GTDB lineage: Bacteria > Bacillota > Negativicutes > Selenomonadales > Selenomonadaceae > Pectinatus > Pectinatus brassicae. Next base: position 20,605 of record NZ_JACHFH010000022.1, read on the forward strand.
TTACCACAGCGCAAACAGAAGTCATGGAGTTGTTAAAGAATTATTTCCGCCCTGAATTTTTAAATCGTATTGATGATATTATAGTATTTAAAGGCTTAGCCAAACAGCAAGTCAAAAAAATTGCTGCTATACTATTAGAAAGTTTAAATAAACGCCTGCAAAAACAAGTAAAAATTTCTTTGCATTATTCTGAAGAAGTATTAGATAAGCTTGCCGAAGAAGGATTTGATCCGCATTTTGGCGCACGCCCCTTACGCCGCCTATTAACCAATACTATTGAAACCGAATTAAGTAAAGAAATAATCAAAGGTACTATCACCGAAGGGCAAACTGCCAATATAAATCTTATTGATGGCGAACTATCCTTCTCAACACTATAAAAAACAGCGTCACTTTTATCCTTTTTAAAAGTGACGCTGTTTTTTATTTATTTGCAGGGATTGTACGCTATTTGGCGAATTGTCTATTTATGAAGGAGATGGTCTCTATGGAATATTTCTCTAATGCTGCTGCAACACCAACTATTTGGAGCGATAATGGCAAAGAAAATATAATTCGTGCTGGCGGAATGTATATACTTGTGACAAGTGATGGTGAAAAAATCAACTTGGGTACCACAAGAATTCCCGCCAAAGAAAAATTACGACAGCTCGATAAATTAAAAAATTTTTCCAAGCTGTAATCAATAAAATTCATATTGGCTTGAATTTTACTAAAGGAACAGGCAAATTTATATATTTTGCTTGTTCTTTTTTATTTTTTATGACATTTAAGTTTCTATATAAAAGTGCTATAATATGATCTTATATGACAACTTTTTACATATAAATTTTTAGGAATATTTATAACAAAGGATGGGGTATTTTGAATTTTATTGAAAATCTGAAGGTCAAGCAAAAATTGCTTGTAATGTTTACTGTATTGATGGCAGCATTATTTGCTGTTGGCGTAATTGGGTACTACTTTCTTAACAAAACCAACACTAACCTACACAAGATGTATGCCGAAAATTTAATTTCTGTTGAATTAATTAATGAAAACATGTCCGCTGCACATCGCATTGAATCAGATATGCATGCCTTGATGGTCACTACCGATGAAAATGAAAATCAGGAATTGCTAAATGATATAAATGTCAATGCCAAAAAATTTGACAGCAATTTAACCAAGTATGAACAATTACCTCTAAGCGATAGTGTCCGCAGTCAATTGCAGGAAATAAAAAAGGATTTAGCCCAATATCGTTCCGTACGACAGCGCGTACTAGCTCTTGCTACACAAAATAAAAATCAGGAAGCCTACACTTTATTCCATGCTGAAGGTAAAAGCATTTCCCAAAAATTCATGAGTGAATTATCCTCACTGTCTAAGGATATTAATAAATCAGCCGATACCATGAATCAGCAAAATAATGTTGATTTTGCTTTTGCCAATAAACTATTTATCGGTATTATTCTCGTTGGACTTCTTCTTGGTTTTTCACTAGGCTGGTTAATTATTAAACAAATTTCAACCCGCATGAAACAGGTCGTTGATTTCTTAAATATTTTGGCATCAGGTGATTTTTCGCAACCAGTACCTGAACACAGTATGCAGGACAACAGCGAATTCGGTGAAGTTTCCCGTACTGTTGATGCTATGCAAAAAAGCATTGTTAATCTTTTACATAAGGTTGCCACGCTGGCAGAACAATTAGCGGCCTCTTCCGAGCAGTTATCAGCAAGTGCTGAACAATCAGCGCAAGCTTCCAACCAGGTTGCCGGCTCTGTGACTCATGTTGCAACCAGCGCCGAAAAACAGGCTAGCCTCACATCCAATGCCGACACACTTGTTCAGCGCATAGCATCTGCTATGAATACAGTTGCCAATAACACACAGACTGTAGCTGGTTCTGCTGAAAAAACTACCAGCATGGCCAATGATGGTGAAGATGCTGTAAAAAAAGCTGTAGATCAGATGAAGATTATTGAAAATAAAACCAATGACACTGCGGCTGTTATAAATGATTTAGAAGAAAAATCACAGCAAATCAGCCAAATTGTTGATGTCATCTCCGATATCTCAGGTCAAACTAACTTATTAGCATTAAATGCTGCCATTGAAGCAGCTCGTGCTGGCGAAGCTGGCAAAGGTTTTGCAGTTGTTGCTGGTGAAGTGGGCAAGCTTGCTGAACAATCACAAGATGCCGCCAAGCAAATCAATACTTTAATAACGCAAATTCAAGGAAAAACAACTAATGCTGTTAATTTTATGAATGACAGTAAAAATGAAGTAAATACGGGTGCTGCTGTTATTTCTGATACCGGCTCAACTTTCGAACAAATTATTCATATGATAAAGGATATGAGCAACCAGATTCGGGAAATTGCCGCTTCCATACAGGAAGTAAGTGGTCATACAGTAAGCATTGTTAGTGCTGTACGCGATATTGATGATGAAAGCAAAAAAGCTACTGAAGAAACTCAGACCATCTCGGCTGCTACCGAAGAACAATCGGCTTCTATCGAGGAAATAGCTTCATCCAGCCAGCATTTGGCACAAATGGCTGATGAGTTGCAGCAAGCTATTAACACTTTTAAACTATAAAACAATGGCAGTATTTTCACTAACATACTGCAGCATAAAATAAAAATGCTCTTTATTTAAATTATCTATTGCAATTCAGCTTGATAAGAACTATAATAATCACGAACTAATTATTATCTTACTTTCTCCTGCATCTATTCTGTGGTGCAGGATTTTTTTTTATTTTATTTTCTATAAAATTTCCCCGCTAAAATTCTCATATTTTTTCATCAGCATTATTATATAATATATATTTATTTTTACCTGAATTTTTAGCATTATACATGGCTATATCAGCCTGTTTCATCAATTCTTTTACTGTTACCGCATTATATGGATAAATGCTTACACCAATACTTACTGTTATTTCAACTATATTATTCTCTATTTTATAAGGTTTGCCAATATTCGTAATAATTCTTTTAGCAATTTTAATAATATTTTTTTCTTCCTGAAAATCGTAAATTATTATAGTAAACTCATCACCGCCTAATCTGGCCACAAAATCTCTCCTGCTAGTGATATTTTTTAGCCGTTTAGCTACCATCTTTAACAGCAAATCTCCGATATCATGACCCAGAGTATCATTCACCTGTTTAAATCCATCAAGATCCAGAAAGCATACTGCCAATATATTTTTTTCTTTTTTAGCTAAATTTATCATTTTAGCTAGTTGTTTTTGAAAAAAAAGTCTATTAGGCAGTCCTGTTAATGAATCATGCACAGCCTGATTATAAAGTTCTTTTTCATATTTAACCCGTTCTGATAAATCTGTATACACTACCACATACATAATTTTCTGGGTTATTTCATTGGGCACAGCATTTATCGTCACCCAGGATAGAGCTAATCTCCCCATTTTATCCTTATTCCACATTTCCCCTGACCATTTATATTTTTTTAATAATGAATCCCAGATATTTTTATAAAAGTTTTCATCGTGTTTGTCTGATCGTAATAGTCTGGTATTTTTATCCAATAATTCGTCTTTGCTATATCCTGTCATTTTTATGAATGCTGGATTAGTTGCTTTTATATTTCCTTTGTAATCTGTTATTATCATGCCCTCAGTAGCATTCTCAAATATTTTTTCAATCAATTTTAATCGTAAATTTATTTCTCTTAATTTTGTATTAGATTCTTTTAATTTTTCATTTTGCTGTAATATCCTATTTTCTATATTTTTTATATATGTAATATCACTAACTATAGCTATAACACCTAAAACGTCTTCATCATTTATTATTGGTGCCAGTGATGCTGATATATTTAAATATTTTTTGTTTTTATGCAATCGTATACTTTCATAGTGAGCAATTTTTTCGCCGTTTTTTATCTTGTTAAAATTTACTTTCAATTCCGCACGCCATTCATTTGGAACCAGTATATCTAATCGTTCACCTATTATTTCCTCTTTAGCATAACCAAATATTTTCACTGCACCATTATTCCAATTAACTATCGTTCCATTTAAACTAAGCACAATAATGGCTTCATTGGACGAATCTATTACTACTTTCAGCCACTCATAATTATTTTGAAAAGCATTTAATTTATTCATCTATGTATAACTCCTTTTAAAATATATTAACCTGCATCTAAAAATAATAATATAAGCAACTATATAATAATATTATTATATTTTAATATTTTATTCCCTGCTTTTTCCCTAAAAAAGAACTGCCATTTGCAGTAAAAAAAGTTCCCATCTTTAAAATTTTAAAGATGGGAACTTTTATATAAAGCAAAGTTTATTTACCAGCTAGCTTTTTATAACCTTCAAGACGTTCCTTAGCATCCTGCTCGGTTTTTTCAAATAATGCATCAGCTGTATCAGGATAGCTGCGTTTCAAGGAATTGTAACGAACTTCACCCATGAGGAATTCTTTAAAATCAGCTGTAGGTTCTTTGGAATCTAAGCTGAATGGATTTTTTTCTGTATTGCGAAGTTCTGGGTTATACCGGAAGTTAGCCCAGTAACCTGCTTCAGTAGCACGTTTTGCTTCAATCTGGCTTTTGCCCATACCAATTTTAATACCATGATTAATACATGGTGCATAAGCAATAATGACAGATGGTCCCTTATAGCTTTCAGCTTCAACGATAGCTTTTAGGGTTTGGTTTTTATCTGCTCCCATATTAATCTGGGCTACATAAACATAACCATAAGACATTGCCATCATGCCAAGATCTTTTTTCTTGGTCTTTTTACCAGTAGCAGCAAATTGAGCAATAGCCGCAGCTGGAGTTGCTTTAGAAGACTGTCCGCCAGTATTAGAATAAACTTCAGTATCCATTACTAAAACATTTACATCTTCACCGGAAGCTAAAACATGGTCAAGTCCGCCATAACCGATATCATATGCCCAGCCATCACCGCCAAATATCCATTGGGAGCGTTTGACAAAGAAATCTTTCTGGTCATAAATCTGGTTAAGCAGTTCATTACTGCCTTTTTCTGTTTCTAAAACAGCAATAAGGGCATCAGCACGATCACGTGTACCTTCACCATCATCGATTTTTTCGACCCATTCTTCCATAGCAGCTTTTAATTCAGCACTTACACCATTAGCCATAGCTGTTTTCATATTATCCGCTAAAGTACTGCGTACAGCCTTACTGCCAAGATGCATGCCTAAACCATATTCAGCATTATCTTCAAACAAGGAGTTAGCCCAAGCAGGACCATGTCCTTTATGATTGGTTGTATAAGGCATAGAAGGAGCAGCAGCGCCCCAAATTGAGGAACAACCGGTAGCATTAGCTACCAACATACGGTCACCGTAAAGCTGGGTGATAAGTTTTACATAAGGTGTTTCACCGCAACCAGCACAAGCACCAGAGAATTCCAATAATGGTTTTTCAAACTGGCTGCCCTTTAAGGTTGTTTTCTTCATTGGATTTTGCTTAGGTGCAACTTTTTCAGCATCCATAGCATAATCAAATATTGGCTGTTTAGGTGCCTGAGTATCAAATGGTTTCATTTCCAAAGCCTTAGCTTTAGGGGCAGGACAAATCTGGGCACAGTTACCGCAGCCACTGCAGTCGTAAGGTGAAACAACAATACTAAAGTACATATCTTTAGCTCCAAGAGCAGGTTTAAATTGCATTCCTTCAGGAGCATTATTTTTTTCTTCTTCACTAACAAGAACCGGACGAATTACAGCATGCGGACAAACAAACGCACACTGATTACATTGGATACAGTTGTCTGGCAGCCATTCCGGTACATTAATAGCTATACCGCGTTTTTCATATGCTGCTGTTCCCACTGGGAATGTACCATCTTCCATGCCTTTATTAAATGCACTTACAGGCAGTTTATCGCCTTCTTGACGATTCATAGGAACTAAAATATCTTTGACAAATGCTGGTACTTGCTTTTCTTCTTTGACTTCATCAACAGCATTTGCCCAATCAGCTGGTACATTGATTTTTACAACAGCTTCAATACCTTTATCTACTGCACCATTATTCATGTCAACGATATTCTGGCCTTTTTTGCCATAAGATGAAACAATCGCATCTTTTAAGTATTTAACAGCTTCATCAATTGGAATAATATTGGTAAGTTTAAAGAAAGCTGACTGCATAACCATATTGAAACGTCCGCCAAGACCAAGTTCCTGCGCAATCTTAACAGCATTAACAACATAGAAATTAATATTATTTTTAGCTAAGTATCGTTTCATATATGCCGGCAGTTCATTGGCAAGATCAGCTTCTGTCCAATGAGTGTTGAGCAGGAAAGTACCGCCTGATTTAAGGCCTGCCAATAAATCATATTTATGCACATAAGATTCCTGTGAACAGGAAATAAAATTAGCTTTATTAATAAGATATGGTGAGGTTATCGGCAATTTACCAAAACGTAAATGGGACATGGTAATACCACCGGATTTTTTGGAATCATAAGCAAAATAGGCCTGAGCATACATATCAGTCTTATCACCGATGATTTTTACAGCGCTCTTATTAGCCCCGACTGTACCATCTGAGCCTAAGCCCCAGAATTTACAGGTTGTAGTTCCTTCTGGTGTAAAGTCAAGATCTTTTGGATATTTAGCAAGTGATGTATGGGTAACATCATCTTCGATGCTAAGTGTAAAGCTATTCTTCGGAGCAGCTTTTTTAAGTTCTTCATAAACAGCAAGAACATGGTCAGGTGTTACATCTTTACCACCAAGACCATAACGACCACCAACAATAACAGGATTTATATCCCTGTCATATAGTGCCGTTTTTACATCCATATATAAAGGTTCGCCCTGAGCACCAGGTTCTTTAGTGCGGTCAAGTACAGCAATTTTCTTAACAGACTTAGGAAGTGCCTGTAATAAATGTTTGATGGAGAATGGACGATATAAATGAACGGTTAAAATACCGGTTTTTTCACCCTGGGCATTTAAATAATCCACAGCCTGGGCTGCTGTATCACAAATAGATCCCATAGCAATAATTACACGGTCGGCATCAGCTGCACCATAATAATTGAATAAATGATATTCGCGACCAGTTATTTTTGTAATATCCTGCATACATTCTTCTACCATATCAGGAATAGCATCATAATAAGTATTTACTGCTTCTCTTTCCTGGAAATAGATATCAGGGTTCTGGTTAGTACCGCGGGTAACAGGATGATCTGGATTTAGTGCATTGTGACGGAATTCATTTACTGCTTTCCAGTCAAGCATTTTTCCCAAATCATTATAATCTATAACTTCAATCTTTTGAATTTCATGTGATGTTCTAAAACCATCAAAGAAATTGACGAAAGGAATCTTCCCTTTTATTGCAACGAGATGAGCTACAGCACTTAAATCCATAACCTGCTGTACACTGCTTTCAGCCAGCATTGCGCAGCCAGTTTGGCGAACGGCCATAACATCTTGATGATCTCCAAAAATATTTAATGAAGATGTCGCTAAAGCACGGGCACTAACATGAAAAACACCTGGTAAAAGTTCACCGGAAATTTTATACATATTAGGAATCATCAACAATAGCCCTTGTGATGCTGTATATGTGGTGGTTAATGCACCAGCCTGCAAAGAACCATGAACGGTACCTGCTGCACCTGCTTCAGATTGCATCTCAACAACGTTAACTTTCTGTCCAAAAAGGTTTTTAGTACCTTTTGCAGCCATTTCGTCAACGACTTCCGCCATTGGGGAAGATGGTGTAATAGGATAAATAGCAGCAACATCTGTAAATGCATATGACACATAAGCTGCAGCTGTATTTCCATCCATGGTCTTCATTTTTTTACTCATCGTATTCTCTCCCTTGTACTTATAATTTTATGATACACTGCGAATAAGAATAACATATAATTATAATACACCTTTTTAAAATTATTATCAATTATATCATTTAAATTTTTTCAAAGCCTTACCATTCAAGTAGTCACAGCGTATTCCCTGCGTTATATTATTATCCTGCATATAAGTTGTTATCTCGTCACGAATTTTCCACCAGCCGGTATGCCAGTTGGAAAACAACGTATTTTCTGCCGGTGCCCGACCAATCAGGCGCTGCAGCACAATTTCTGGTGACAAATATTCCAAAAATGTTATTACTCTTTCTTTATATTCTTCTAATGAAATGAGCTTAATTTCATTATTTAAATACTGCTGTGCCATTTTGGTGCCTTTCACAATATATAAAGCATGCAGTTTTACCTGATCAATTTTCAGTGCCGACATCATCTTGGCATTTTCAATAACATCAGCCATATCATCCCAGGGCAGATTTAAAATAATATGGGCACATACCTGCATATCATATTGCTTTATCTTTAAAACGGCATCAATAAATTCAGCCAAAGTATGACCACGATTTATCTTCTGCAGCGATTTATAGTTTACCGTCTGCAACCCCAGCTCAATGCAAATATCAATATTATATTCTTCTTTGATACTGTATAAACGAGATAAATAGTACTCACTTATACAGTCAGGCCTTGTTGCAATATAAATGGCAACAACATCTTCAGCAGCTGCTGCCTCATGTACATATTGTTCCAATTTCTCAATTGGCAGATATGTATTACTAAAATTCTGCAGATAAGGAATAAATTTTTTAGCCTTGTATTTTGGTATGATATGAGCTTTATTTTTATTGATTTGTTCTGTCACCGACATCGAAGCTGGTAAATTCTCATAGCCAGTACCAATAGCACCACAAAAGGTGCAGCCATTATTGCCGCATGTCCCATCGCGATTAGGACAGGTAACAGGCAATGCAATAGGCAGTTTATAAACCTTCTCGCCATAACGTTCTTTTAAATAATCAGAAAAAGCATAATATGTCATAATCTTAAATCACCTGGATCCATCAATATTTTTGCAGCTATATCATCCGTATAAATAAATAATATTATTACAGGTTTACTGATTATAGCAGTCGTTGGCGAAAAATGCAAAACATCATTGGCAAAATACTCAATATGATAGTTATTTTTTACTGTACGCCAATTAATAAATTCGTAATCAGGAATGTATTTTCGCACCATTTCGGTATTTTTCCAAAATGTTTCGATATTTTTATGATATTTTTTTTCTGACCAGTCAAGGAACTCTGCCTTAAACCGGCCATGTTCCACAGATAAAGCATCATAGCGCAACAAATCTTCAAGTACATCTTTTATAGCAATTTTATTTTCCACAATAAAATCTGCTAAATATTTATATAAAGCCTTGGGCGAATGTGATAAGGTATGCAATTCATTTTTATGCCAATAATCAGCAAAACTTCTAAAAAAAGCAAAAGCATTATTCTCATAATTTTTTATAATATACTTTAATGAATTCACAAAACGTCCTGAATTATAATAAAGCTCAAATACATCTACAAATATGCGTAATTTGCGTATTTCCTCAACAGTCATATAGGCATTGGACAAAACTTCATAGGGCGCCGTATCCATAAACTGGTATTTATGCGGTTCAACAAGCTCTTTCATTGCCGCCCCTTTTAACAATTTTAAGAAGCCAACCTGCAGCATATTCGGATATAAAACATAAACCTCATTAAATGATTTTTCCAGTGACTGCATATCTTCATTGGGCAGACCAATTATCAAATCTGTATGAATATGAATATTATTAAATGAAGCAATCGCATTTATATTAGAAACAATTTTATCCCAATTATTATGGCGGTTTATCTGTTTTAGCGTTTTATCATTAGTCGACTGTATGCCTATTTCCAACTGCACTCTTCCCACCGGCATTGTTCTTAAAATTACCAGGGCTTCGTCATCCAATAAATCAACACTGGCTTCAAAATGAAAATTAGTACAGCACTTTTGCTCTGCCAGAAATTTTAAAATAGGGATAAAATGCTTTTTATTGGCATTAAAGGTTCTATCAACAAATTTTACCTGCTTGACATTATGTTTTACAAAAAATGCCAGTTCCGCTAATACTTTATCAAGACTGCGATAGCGAACGCCTTTTGTAGCACAGGACAAGCAGTATTTACAAGAAAATGGGCAGCCACGCGAGCTTTCATAATAAATAATATGGTTATCAAGATTTTTTATATCTTCATCAGTATAAGGAAATGATATATCATCCATATTTTCCAAAACCACCGCCTGATTTTCCTGCAATTGTCTTTTAGCATCATATTGTGCCAGTCCTGCAATATCAGTTGTAGGCTTTCCCTGAGCCAAAGCCAATAATAAATCATATAATACCTGCTCGCCTTCACCTCGTATTACATAATCAACCATAGGGAAGTCCTGCATAAATTCGGCAGTAGAATATGATATCTCCGGTCCTCCGCATATTATTTTAGCATTTGGCAGCATCTTATGCAGAAGCGGTATTAATTGTTTTATTAGCTCAATATTCCATATATAACAGTCGAAGCCAATAATATCCGGCTTTTTATCAAAAATCTGGTCAGCAATATCCAGTAAATGGTTATTTATTGTATACTCGGCCAGTTCAATATTATAGGATAAATCCTGACAATATTTTTGCAAATAACGTATTGCTAATGATGAATGAATATATTTAGCATTTATAGCTGTAAGAAGTAATTTCACTTAATCTCTCCTATGTTTTTTTATAAAATAAATATTCTTTCTTTCGAAATTATATATTTTTTTCTTGAAATATTTTTAAGTATTGTTTATAATAATAAATGAGTTATCCCCAATATTTATTTTCTTATCCGGTATATTTATGATAATATCGAATAAGAAAATTGCATAGTAATAAAGAATAAGTATAGGGATTTTCTATCTTATTCTTTTTTATTTGTGTACTTATATAATAAACTATCAGCACCCGCATCTGCGGGTGTTTTTTTATTAACAGTTACTGCTGAAAATTATATCTATTAATTTTTCCTTGTAATAGATACAGCGTTATTAATATGAACAGCTGCTCATAAAAATTTTCATTTCCTAAAAATGGCCGTAAAATTTTTTTGGCCTTTTGTAAACGATACCGGATAGTATTGGGATGCTGAAAAAGTTCCGCGGCTGTTTTTGATATCTCGCCATTACAGCGCACATAGCATAACAAGGTTTCCTGCAGATTAGAAGTATATTTAAAATGAATTATTAATCTCCCGTGCGGCATTTTCGATATTATACAAATCTTTTTTGGGGGCAATAAGCTCGGTAATTTTTTCTTCCAAAAATAAAAATTGCTGTTTCGTCTTTAATAAATCATTAAAATTAATAATAATATCTTCCATATAAGCATCGGCAAATAAAAACAGCGGAATATCATATGTATCAGCAAGCTTGATTACTTCCGGCGGCAGTTCCGTATAAAATACTGTTTTTATGGCAATTGCCGACACTTCTCTTTTAATCAATTTTTTAAAACTTTCATATATAATCTGTGGCTCATCTTTAGCAAAAAATAATGATGTCAGTACAAAATCATCTTTATTAAATACATTAAAATTCTTGTTGTACCATTCATACTCTAAAATATCAACATTGCGTATCTCTCTGTGCAAACCTTTTTGACCAGCTATGATACAAAAATGGTTAAATATTGGCAGCTCTAGCAGTTCGTTCAAATACAGCACTATATCAGCTCCTGATAATAAAATATATCTCTATTATAATCATATCCGATTTTTACTTTATTAAAAAATAATGGTTTATTTTTGGTCAAATGTAAATAGTATTGTTCATATTCATCTATTATACTAGACACATCAAGACCGATACAAGAAATTAAATAAATACGAGCAAAGTCGCTCAATAGCTTACTTTTATAAAGTAAATTATTGGACGGCTCTTTTTATTGCAAAAAGGAGATTTATCATGAGCAGATTTATCAGTGAACGCTATGTTAATATGGCGCCATATATTCCGGGAGAACAACCCAAAGATTCCCATTTTATTAAGCTCAATGCCAATGAAACAGCCTGTCCGCCATCACCAAAGGTCTTGGAAGTTTTAGCCAGCTCCCGCATGAATAATTTAGGCCGTTATACAGATCCATCTTCAATGGAGCTAAAAAAAGCAATTGCCCAAAATTATAATTTGAAAACTGACCAAATTATAACCGGCAACGGCTCCGATGAATTACTTGGTTATATTTTTCTAACTTTTTTTGAACGATCCCGTATTTGTTATCCTGATATAACTTATGGCTTTTATAAAACCTTGGCTGATGCTTTTGCCATAGACCAACAGGAAATCCCCTTAAAGCAGGATTTTCATGTTGATATCAATGCTTATATAAAGTCAGACCGCCACATAATATTAGCCAATCCCAATGCACCAACCGGCTATGTTTTGCCAGTAAGTCAAATAGAAAAAATTGTTGCCGCCAAGCCCGACCGTCTTGTCGTAATTGACGAAGCATATATTGACTATGGCAATGAAAGCTGTATCCCATTAATTAATAAATACGATAATCTATTGGTTATCCATACAATGTCTAAATCACGCAATTTAGCCGGAGCGCATATTGGCTACTGTCTTGGACATAAAACCTTAATAAAAGATTTAGAAAATATGCGTGGCGTACTCAATCCATTTAATCTCAGTGATATCAATATGGCTGTTGGTACAGCCGCTATATACGACAAAGATTATCTGAAATCTTCAATTGACGCAATTATAGAAACCCGCGACTATACCACAGAAGCTCTAAGAAAATTAGATTTTTATGTTTTAAGCTCACATACTAATTTTATTTTTGTTTCTCATCCTTGGCTGAGTGCCGCTGAATATAATGCCCAGCTGCGTAATTTGGGAATATTAGCCCGCCATTATAATTCCCCTGAACGCATAAAAAATTTCCTGCGTATCACTATTGGAACGAAAGAAGAAATGGCCGCCGTTATTGCCGCAACCAAAAAAATCCTGCTAAAAATTGCTGCCTAAGGTGATACTATGAATATTTTGTTTTGTGATTATCCTAGCGAAATGCAGCAAGATTTTACCTATGAAAAAGAATATTTAAAAAAACATTTACCCGCTGCCAACATAATATGCCGGCCTTATTACAACCAGCAGCAGTTAATCAATGATTTACACAACATTGATGTACTGCGTACCGCCTTTATTCCTGTAAACAATGATGTTTTTGCTGCCAGTAAGCTTAAATTTATTTCCGTCAATGCCGCCGGTTATGATACAATAGACCTTGCTGCCGCAAAGAAGCATAACGTACATATAATGAATGTTCCTGATTACTGTACTAATGAAGTTGCCGAGCATACTATGGCTTTAATGCTCTCACTTGCCCGTCATCTTAAGACCTATGACCAGCAGATATCAACTGAGCATATTTGGCAATTCCAGACCCAGACGGATATTTACCGTCTCTATGGAAAAACGATGGCACTTTTCGGCTGGGGGAAAATCAGCCAGGCTGTCGCTAAAAGAGCTGCTGCCTTTGGTATAAAAACACTTGTAGTTTCGCAGCACCTTACCGAAGAACAAGCCGCATTACAGCATGTTGAATGTGCTAATGCTGATACAGCTTTGGCTCAAGCTGATATCATATCCAATCATATGCAGCCAAATATAGATAATCATAATTATTTTTCTGCTCAGATATTTAATAAAATGAATTACTGTCCATTATTTTTAAATACCGGCCGTGGCAGTACGGTAGATGAGTCCGCGCTAATAAGTGCACTGCAATCAAAGAAGATTGCCGGTGCCGGTCTTGACGTTTTGGCTTCAGAAACCCCAGACTTAATAAATAATCCACTAACAAAAATGAATAATGTTATTATTACGCCGCATGCTGCGTTTTATTCCCAAGAATCTTTACAAGATTTATCACGAAGATCCTGTGAAAATATTATTTCTTTTTTTACGGATGAACAAAAAAATTATATAATCTGACAAATTAAGCAATGATGCTTTTGGGGAGAGTTACTAGCTAACCAAAAGCATTTTATATTTTACGAAAAAGAGGTATTTTATGGAAAAAACACTAGATTTAACCGAGAAAAAAAATAATTTTACGGCTGTAAGCAAATTTTTATGCTGTTCCGGCTTTGGTATTTTTATGTTTTTATGCCCGTTAAACGGAACGCAGGAAGGCTTTACTACCGGATTAAGCTTATTAACCGATATGCTGGATAAATTCTTACAGCAAAATATTCCTGGGCTACTTACAGCTATTGTCGCCATTTCCGCCCTAAGTGCTGTAATTGCTTTATTTAACAAACCAAAAATATTAAAAAAATATAAATGGCTTTATGAACTCATCGTCGTTTCCAAAACTTATCTTCTCACCCGCATCATTGCCCTTATCATAACTATTTGTGTTGTATTTAAAATGGGACCTGTCATTTTGCAGTCAGATTCCACAGGTGCCGGTATGATTTCTTTATCACAAACCCTTATTGCTATTGCTGTTGTCCTAAGTTTTATTCTGCCGTTTTTAACCGACTGCGGTATTATGGAATTTACCGGTATTCTTTTAAAACCATTAATCAGACCTTTATTTCGTGTACCCGGTCGTGCCTCTGTTGATTTAATAGCCTCATGGCTGGCCTCTTCTAATACGGCAGTCCTGATTACCGCCGGACAATATAACAGCGGCTTTTACAGTAAACGCGAAGCCGCAACTATCATGACTAATTTTTCACTTGTATCCATTCCATTTTGTATGGTAGTTGCACAAACATTAAATATTACCGCACATTTTTTACTTCTGTATAGCTCCGTAACTATTATCGGCTTACTACTGGCAGTAATTGGTGCCCGCCTATATCCTTTGGGAAATTTGCCCGACAGCTACCGTGGTGAGAAAAAAATCAATGAAGAAGTACCGAAAGATTCCTCGCTATTTCGTTGGGCAATGCTGGAAGCACTGCAGCGTGCTGACCAATTCAGCTTGAAAAAAGCCATGTACGATGGCATAAAGATGACAATTGGTATTCTAATGGATCTCATTCCTATTGTTATTGCCTGGGGAACAATCGGCAGCCTGTTAGTCAACGAAACGCCTATCTTTCACTGGATATCTTATCCGATGGGAGCTTATATGAATTTACTAGGTATCTCTGATGCCTTTAATATTGCTCCGGCAGCACTTGTTGGCTTTATTGATATGTTCATTCCTGCCCTAATCACTAATGCTGCTACTCCGGAAAAAACCCGTTTTATCATTGCCGGTTTATCATTGGTACAAATTGTCTATTTAACAGAAGTCGGCAGTATAATTGTCAAAAGTAATGTCGGCTTAAATTTAAAGAAATTATTTATTATATTTTTAGAACGTACTATTATCGCATTACCATTATTGGCTCTCGTTGCCAAATTACTCTAAGGAGAAAATCATGGAAATAGCTGAGAATATTGAACAAATAACCAAAGATTTTGTTGCCGTAAAAAGTGTTAATTCCACATCAGGAGAAAAAGACGCAGCCGATTACTTAGAAGGCCGGCTGCTCCAAATACCTTATTTTACCGATCACGCTGACCAGGTAATCCGCCAACCTCTTGCCCATGACGCTTTACAGCGCAGCAATATTTTTGCCTATCTGCACGGATTAAAGTCCCCAAGTAATAAAACCATATTGTGGCATGGTCATATGGATACTGTCGGCACTGAAGATTACGGCCGACTGGAGCCTTACGCTACGAATTGCGAGCGATTAGCTAAAGAATTATTAAAAATCGAGCTCCCTGCTAATATATATGAGGAAATTCGCAGTGGTGACTGGCTGGTTGGCCGTGGTGCCTGCGATATGAAAAGCGGTGTAGCCGTTTTTATCGGTTTAATGGAATATCTCAGCACACGCCTTGATACATTTTCCGGCAATATACTGCTTTCCATAAATCCTGTAGAAGAAAACCAGCATACCGGCATTATCGAAGGTATCAAAATACTTAAACAGCTGCAAAAAGAACATAATTTTGATTATCTTTTTGCCATTAACAATGATTATATCTGCCCATTATATGAAGGAGATACTAATAAATATGTTTATATGGGAGCTGTCGGCAAATTGCTGCCCTGCATCTATATTAAAGGCTGTGAAACGCATGTTGGTCAGTGTTTTGAAGGTTTTGATGCCTCTGTAGCTGCTGCCCAGCTCGTAACACAAATAAATTATAACACTGATTTTTGTGATAATTATAATGGAGAATATACTCTGCCGCCATCCGTACTGAAATTAAAAGATTTAAAAAACCATTATAATGTCCAAACTGCCCAGGAAGCCTTTGTTTATTTTAACTACTTTGTTCATGCCAAACCAACAACAGCTATTCTTGATAAATTGAAACAAAAAACAAAAAGAGCGATGCAAAACACTGCCGCTAAAATTGCTGCTGGGAGCCAGGCTTATGCTCAGCTCAGCAGTCAAAAAGATATTCCAGCCATGCATATACCACAAGTACTGACCTTTACTGAATTACTTAAAAAAGCCGAAGCAAAATCCAATAAACAATTATCTGATGCGATTCTTGCTGATGCCCAAAAACGAAATACCCAAGGCGAAGACAAACGGGAAATCAGTCTTGCCCTCGTGCGACAGCTCGTTAATCTTTTGGATGAACATGAACCATTAGCTATAATCTTTTTTGCCGCACCATATTGTCCTTATAATACATTGCGTCAGGAATTACCTACCGAAAAAACACTTATTGACAGAATAACAAAAATTGTAATTGAATTTGGTCAATCTCATAACGAAAACTATCAAATCAAACAATTTTTCCCCAGTCTGTCCGACGGCAGTTATTTAAAAATCAATGATGACGATGAATCGCTGCGTTGCCTGCAGGAAAATATGCCGGCAATGAGTGAATTATATCCCCTGCCGCTTACTTCAATAAAAAGTTTGAATATTCCGGCATTAAATTTTGGCTGTTATGGCAAAGATGCCCACAAATGGTCCGAACGTGTCTATAAGCCATATTCTTTTTCTGTACTGCCCGAATTAATCTTAAAAACAATCTATGAATTTTTATAATAGGAGTGTTCATTATGTTTGTAAAAAATGGTACCAGTACCTTAAAAAAAGTCTTATTATCCCGTCCTGAATATCTTCAAGCCGCCCCGATAAATGAAATTGCCAAAAAATGGGATTTACAGCTTGATATCAATAAAATGATGCACGAGCATAACTTATTGGTAGAAGCTTATTTAGAAAATGGTGTTGATACAGAATTTCTTCCAGCTGATAAAGTACGTCCCAACTCTGTTTTCGCCCGTGATTTTGGCGGCTGTGTCCAAGAAGGTTTTATTCTTGGACGTTTCCGTGAACATCTGCGCGATAAAGAACATGTTGATTATAAAGCTAAAATGGAGGAATTAGGTATTCCTGTCATCGTCGAATGTAGAGAAGGACTTTTTGAAGGCGGTGATTTTATGTTTTTAAATGAACATACCATTGCCCTTGGCATGTTTGCCCGTACTAATGAAAAAGGCTATGAAGAAATACAGCAAGGTCTTACCCCTTATGGTTATGAAGTCATTCCCGTACCGGGAAAACCTGAATACCTTCATCTTGACATGTGTTTTAACCTTGTCGATGATCATTTAGCTGTTGCCTATAAAGATGGCATGCCTCAGGAATTTTTAGACCGCCTCAAAAAAATGGAAATTGATATTATTCCGGTAGAGGAATCAGCCATATTTGAGCACGGCTGTAATTTACAATCAATCGGTGACCACCGTGTTCTCTCTTTGCAGCAAAACCTCTATGTAAATGAAGAACTGACCAAACGCGGCATGAAAGTTATTGAGCTGCCGATAACCGAAATACTTAAAGCTGGCGGTGGTCCACATTGTATGTCCTTCCCCTTGGAAAGGATTTAATCATTATGGAACTTGCGGTATTAATTAATGCCATGCAAAAACTGCTGCTTTTTGTTCTGCTCGGCTATATATTACGCTGGAAACAACTGCTCACGCATACTGGCGTTAAAGAATTATCTTCATTAGCCGTCAACATTACCTGCCCGTTGCTGGTAATTGCTTCCGTCTGCCGTATGAAAACAGCTGACATGTCAATCGTACTACTTTTTTTAGGTGTAGGAACTATCATTTACGCCTTTCTTCCTTTTTTAGCCCGTATTTGTACTGCCATTCTTCATGTACAAAAAAGCGAAGGCGGTGCCTATCAATTTATGTTTATATTTTCTAATACCTCACTGTTAGGTTTTCCTATCGTTCAGGCACTTTTTGGCAATGATGCTGTATTTTATACGGCTATTTTACATATGCCTTTTGATATTTTAGTATATTCTTATGGCATCTACCTTATGCATCAGGGTGATGAACAAAACAATTTCAGCTGTCATAGTCTATGTAATGCCGGGCTTATTCTTACCATTTTTGCTCTAATCATTTATCTTGCCCAATTACAGCTGCCAAAACTTATTGTCGATGCCACCTATACAATGGGCAATATCACTACACCGATTTCCATGCTGATTATCGGTGCTTCACTGCGTGAAGTTCGTATAACTGACATTTTCCGCGAGCAACGTCTTTATATAATGTCGGTAATAAGGCTCATAATTCTGCCTTTAATTATTTATGTTTTATTAATCAATTTTACTCATTTTGATAAAATACTCATCGGCATCGCCACAATCGCCTTTGGTATGCCGGTTGGCTCAATGATTGTAATGCTGGCTAATGAATTTGACAATAATATTGAACTGGCTGCTAAATCTGTATCACTTACAACTGCAGCTGCTCTTGTAACTATCCCCTTACTAAGCATGCTTATAAAATAAATCTTTACACGAAAGAAGCCGACTCTTGATGAGCCGGCTTTTTTTAATACTGACGCTGCAGACGCACTTTTTTCAATCTTCTTATCGCCAAAAACAACGCAATCATTCCATAGATCAATAAAGATGAAACATTAGTTATAAAATGCGGCGAATGACCTGAAAGTATCATACTGCGCATAGCTGGTGCCATATAACTCAGCGGCATAAGCGCTGAAAAAATCTTATTAATAAATGGCATATACGTTACTGGAAAAGTTGCCCCTGACGACAAAAAAATTGGAACGACAATAATGATCCCCAGCTGGTAAAAATAAAACATTACCCTGAAAAAAGAAATCAAAAAAGCCCCCAGTGATGTCACCGCAAAAACAAATACTATTCCCATTGCAAGCAGTTCTAATAAACTGCCGGAAAATGGCGTCCCGTGTACTAATATAGCAATTGCTGCTAAAATTATATAATATACAATTCCCAGCAGCCAAAATGGAATTAATTTACCAAGCATAACCTGCTTAGCACTATATTCCTTATATTTACCCAAATTATATTCCATGAGCATTGAACCTGATGCACAAAAAAACAGCGCCATATGAAAAGATATCATTAAAAGTGCATATACAAAGTAATTTGTATAACTTAAATAAGGGTTATATAATATTCTAAATTCCTTTTGAACAGGCGTAACCATATTATTCGCCTGCTCCGGCATATAATTTTTTTCCAATAATAAATTAACCCCGATATTTTGTGAAATATCACTTATTATATTCTGGGCATTGGTTATGGCTGTACTAGCAACAAGCATATTCGTTCCATCAGCTTCAAACAAAACAGGACTTGATAAGTGGGTATTTATTCTTTTCATTAAATCTATCGGAATATAAATAGCCGCATCTGCTTTTCGCTGTCGTAAATATTCCTGCATGTCTTCTTGTGAATTAGCATAACCAATAACTTTAAAGTATTCCGAGTCTTCGAAGCAGTGTGCTATTTCACGACTGATGTGCGACTGACTTTCATCATATATAATAATAGGAATATTATCCACTGAATGTTTTAAAAACAACGTATTAAATATTAAAAAATATGCCAATGGAATGACAAAGGGAATATAAGCTATTCTTGGTGCCTTAGTCAGCATCCATTTAAATTCCGCAATAACAATTTTCTTAATTACTGACATTTGCATTCTCCTCTATGGACTGATTAATACGCCGCTTACAAATAAACATAGTTGCCAGCAGCATAATCATTCCTGCACCATAAAGAATCGTGCTATTTATATATAAATCGCCAGAATAGCCCACAAGTAAAATATCACGTGCAACATTGGAAATATATGTCATTGGCAAAAAATATGAATATATACGTACAGGCATAGTCTGGGCAATAGCCGGCCAGGTGTATCCTGAATATATAAATGATGGCATAATATACATCAGGACAAGTGGTGATATTGGCTGCTGGTGATTCTTAGCTGCTGCCGAAAGCAAAAAGCCAAAACTGCAAATAGCAAAAGTAAACGCACTATAAATAAGCAGTAAATCTATTATGCTGCCACGCATCACTATATTAAAAAACTCCACACAAATCCCCATACCAATGAGACCCGATAAAATTGACAATGGCCAATATACAGCTAATTTACCTATTACAATAGCAGTAATAGAAAATTTTTTCAAAAATCTTCTGGCATCATATTCCCGTACAAATGCCAGACACGCTGTCAACAAAATCGCAATCTGTATACTATGTGCAACTAAACCCGGCGCTAAAAAAGGTGTATAAGCTGCTGTAGGATTATACAACATACGCATAGTAAAGCTTATCGGTGAAGATACACCCGGCAGCCTGATCTGCGAATTATATGTAGAAATTATTTCTGTAGCATATGTCTGTATGGTATTGGAATACATCATATTTTTCGCATTTATTTCCAATAATACATGATTTTCCTTATGTTTTTTTATATTCTTGGAGAAATCATTAGGAATTTCCACTGCCAAATACGCTTCATCATTATCAATATATCGCTTCATATCGTCTTGTGTATTTACCATACCGACAATCTTAAATCGTTCCGAATCATAAAATTCCTGGCTGAGCATTCTGCTGCTGGCGGTTTGGTCCTGATCATAAATCACTATGGGAATATGCTTTAATGTTTGGGCTGAAAACATTGAACCAAAAAACAGCGCATAAAAAATAGGTGCATACAATAGTACACAGCCAAATTTATTTTGAAAAAACAAATATGATAGTTCTCGCATAAAAATAATTGGTATTTTCATATTAATTTCTAATCCTCAATATGAAATTGCATACCTGGTCTGATTTTAGGCGAATTTATCTGTATTTTTACATTAAAGGTGATAATATCCTGCCCGCCTCGTTCACTTGTCGAACGATAGGTAGCAAACTCTGCTTTTTTGCTGACATCAACAATTTTACCTTTAAGTTTCAAATCACCATTACGAGCTGCTAAAGTAACTTCTGTTCCTACTGGGTATTTAGACAAATTTGTCTCTGGTACCTTAATATTGACCCAGTTATCTAACGGATTTTGTACACAAACAATTGGTGTAGATGTTGACAGCATCGTTCCTTCATCTACATATTTAGCACTTATTACTCCATCAAATGGCGCACGAATTGTCGTTTCATCTAAAGAAACCTCTATCTGCTGCAATGATGCCTGAGCTTGTTCTATTTGTTTATCAACATTGTCTTCGCTCGCTTCGTCAACATTTTTCTGCAATAAATCAGCATTTGTACTGGCTAAATTAGCTTGAGCCTGATTATAAGCAGATTCTGCTGCTTCCAATGTATTACGATAAGTATCTACTGTTGCCTCTGATACTGCACCTGACGACAATAATGAATTATATCTATTATAATTACTTCTAGCAAGCTTTAAGTCAGACTCCGCTTTTTCTAATTGTGCATTAGATGCCTGTACCGCTAAACTCGTCGTTTGTCCTTGCAATAATGTAGTTAATGACGCCTGTTTTTTTTGCGCCTGTAATGCTTTAATTTTGGCTTTAGCTTCATTGATTTGCGCCTCAATATCACGCTTATCAATGTATGCTAATACTTGTCCTTTCTTGACCTGATCGCCTTCCTTTACTAAAAGTTTTACTAATCTTCCAGCTACCTTAGTATTAATATCCACTTCCGTTGCATCTGAACGTCCCCAAATAACTTTATCTTTATTATTAGAACCACAGCCTGCAGAAAGCACGACAGCCGCTAAAAACAAAAAAACAATAGCCGCTAAAATATAATTTCTGTATCCTTGCATGTATAATAATGCCTCCCGCTTAATTAAAGAACATAATTCATATCATACCAAATAAGAATAAACATGTATAATACAAAAACGAGAATGAAATAATACAATTTATGTATCAATCATTCTCGTTTTTTTATTCAGCCATTATTAGTTTTAAAAATTTATCCGCAACATTAGATAATTTATATTTCTTTAGCCATATAATATGCGGATTTATTTGAGATGTAGGACGATCAACTATTTTATAAACCATATCATTTTCTTCATATTTAACCCAATTTGCCGCTTTGGGAATTAGTGCTATTCCCAGTCCTGTTTTTGCTAATAATAACATCGAACGTACATCATCATGAACACAAACAATATTGGGCTTAATTTCACTATTTTTATAATAAGCTGTAAGATGTTCCTCTGCTTTCATATTGATAATCAATGGTCTATCAGCCAGTTCTTCAAATGTAGTTGTCTTTTTCAATGGGGCTGTATCCCATTTTTTGCGCATAACTGCAATAAGCGGTTCTTTAGGCATTGCTATATAATTATATAATTTATGATTAAAAGGAGGGAACACTATACTTAAGTCTACTACTCTTTTTTCTAATAAAGAAAGAATACTATGCTGCATATCATCATAAAAGCGAAATTGTACCTGCGGATAACGTTCATTAAATATAGATACCTGCTCTGATAAAAATGGTGCTCCCCATGATGTTGCCGAGCCAATACTTAATATTCCCGCTGTCCCATTATGAACATCCTGTAATTTTTTCTCAAGTATATTTATTGATTCTAAAATTTCTTTTCCTTGTTCATGCAGTATAGCCCCTGCACTTGTAAGCTCAATATTTCTCCCCACCTTATGCATAAGTTCTACGCCAAGCTCTTTTTCCAAAACTTTTATTTGATGACTTAGCGGTGGCTGTGTCATATTAAGTTTTTTAGCGGCATTTGTTACACTTGCCTCATTAGCTACAGTAATAAAATAATGTAATTTTTTTAAGTCCAGCAAGATTAATCCTCGCATTCATATTCTTATTGATATTACTTTTTCTAGATATAATATCATTTATGATAATAAAACTTATCTTTTTTTATTATAGTATATAATGACTAGGTAACGCTATAAAAACAGTAAAAAAATTAGCCGCCAGGGAATAACCCCGCGGCCTTTTTAAATTAAATCCCGCAATTTTTTTAAATTAACATTTACCGTAAATTGGGGGTTTTCTATCATTTCCCCAACTAATGACATATTATCAGTACTAAAAACACCTTTTAATAATAAATTAAAAGAAGCAATTGCACCAAATACTGATTCACCAGCTGCATATTTAGTCACTGCTATTATTGAAGATGTATTTTCGTTTTCTAATTTATATTCGCCTATATAATAATATAATGAATTCCCGCCAAATATGGCATTGCCATCAATAGTAACAATTCCTGTCCCCAGTTTTCCGACATTCGATAAAAATTCTACCGCCCATAGTGATTTTTCGATGTGTACCACCTCTTTTATCTAAAAATTAATTAAATATATTTTTCACATATTTATAATATCATCATCACAAAATCAAAGTGTGGCAAATCTATGATATTTTAAGTAATAGTTCCATTTTTAGAGGAGTTCTCTCTTTTAACAACGAAACTTTATCTAACATAAACAATAAGCATAAAATTATTTTATAGGAGATTCTTATGATTAAACCAATATGTAAAGATATTCATTTTCTCCAAAAAAAATCCCAGCCGGCAATAAAGTCAGATTTACCAATTGTAGTTGACCTTATTGACACCTTAAATTCATACAACAAAACCTGTATTGGTATGGCTGCCAATATGATTGGCATTAATAAGCGCATCATTGCTGTTAATATCGATGACAAAATTATAATACCTTTAATAAATCCCATTATTGAAAAAGCCAGTAAACCCTATAAAGCTGAAGAAAATTGTCTTTCACTTACCGGCAGCAAAAATACTACTCGTTATCAATCGATAGTAGTATCATATCTTGATAGTAATTTCAAAAAACACAAACAGACATTTACTGGACTTACTGCCCAAATTATCCAACATGAAATTGACCATTGCAATGGGGTTTTAATTTAAAATTCCATTAGAAAAACCTCTGTACTTTTCTCTACAGAGGTTTTTTATAGTATCAATATATTATAAATGAAAAATTTCAACCTCTTTATATAGGCAATGACATTTTTTTTGCTTATTTAAAAACTCCATATGAAAATGCCCGAAATACCATTTTTTATAAGAAATAAATGGATATAGAATAGTAAGCATATCACTCGTTTTATCTTTTGTTAATTCTGGATTAATTGCCGGAGCATACTTTATAAAATATGGATTATCCAAAAATAATTGTTTAGGTGCCGTATGAGTAAGCACTACATCTACTTTATACTCATATCTTTTTAAATTGCCAATTGCATTATTATATTCAGCTTCATTATATATCTCCTCTTCCCACCATGAGATATTCCTGGCTCGATACATCTTATCGATAGAGTTAGCCCCGCCAAAACAAAAAAAGCTATAATTATTTATTGTAAATATTTCACCGCGCATAAGGTGAATAATATTGGACCTAATCTGATGAACCCTACCATTATTCCACTGAGTAACTGGCAAACTATTAAGAACAGAAAAATTCTCATGATTTCCATCAATATAGGCAAAAACAGCTTTCTGTTTCTCCAGCCAATCCAGCTGATACATATCACTGACAGAAACAGGATTATGCCATGGCAAACCAAAATCTCCACATATTAAGACAATATCGTTTTTAGTAAACATATAATTTTCAAAACGCTCTTTTGCCTTTCCATGAATATCTCCTGTTATGTAAATCATAGCCTCACCAGCTTCCATCTCTATTATATATTCATTATACCATCAAATAAGCGTATTTATAAATAATACTTTTCATCTATATAAATATTATTTTTATAATAAAATCATCACTGTTTAAATTATTTAGGGAAATAAAAAGGAGTTGATTAATTTGTCATTAATCGAATGGAATGATAATTTCAGCGTTGGTATCGAACAATTTGATAACGAACATAAACAATTAATAGAACTTGTCAATAACCTGCACATGAGCAGGAAAAGTGGTAAAGGAAATGAAAAGATACCTGAACTGCTTAGCGAATTGACAAAATATGCCTTAAAGCATTTTAGTGCCGAAGAAAAACTAATGACTTTAAAAAGATATCCATTTTATGAAGAACATAAAAGAGCACATGATCAATTTTCTTTAAAAATTGTCGAATATAAAAAGTTACACCAACAAAACTTATTACATACCAATCAATTAATGACTATTTTAAGGAATTGGGTCATCACCCATATTTGCAATATTGATAAAAAGCATGAAACCTATCTTAAATAATATAGGCATAAAAAAAGCACCGTCGTTCAAGCTAATAACCGGGCAATAATAAAGCCGGTTATTAGCAGCTGAACGAATTGGTGCTTTTTATTTAATAGATGTTTTTTAAGTAAGTTCTTATTTATTATAATTTAAACTGGGCGATTGCTGCTTGTAATTCCGTAGCAAGATTGGCCAAATTTTGGCTGGAAGATGCTATTTCCTCCATTATTGCCGATTGTTCCTGTGTAGAAGCTGATACCATCTGTGTTTCATCAGCCGCTTTTTTGCTGAGTTCATCAATTGTTACTACACTGGCTGCTGCTTTTTTACTGTTACCCGCCATATTTTGGATAGCTTGCGAATTAGTTTTTACCTGCTGAGAAATATTTTCTACCAACTCTACAATTTCATTAAATGAATCACCAGCATTTTGAATAACTTTCGTGCCAAGTTCTACTTCCTGTGTGCCTGAATTCATAGCGGTGACGGCACTTTGTGTTTCATTTTGTATTTTATTTATTAGATCGGTAATTTTTTCTGTGGCTTCTTGTGATTGTTCAGCTAATTTTCTTACTTCTTCTGCTACAACTGCAAACCCTTTACCATTTTCACCGGCACGAGCAGCTTCAATAGCCGCATTTAATGCCAATAGGTTTGTTTGTCCAGCAATATCAGAAATCGTTTCAATAATTTGACCAATAGCCTTGGAGCTTTCGCCTAAATCATCAATAACCTGTGCTGATTTTCCTACCGTAGTTTGTATCTGCTGCATCTGTTCTACTGCTTTTCTAATAGCTTTGCTGCCTTCTTCAGCCTTTAGTGAAGCCTGACTGGAATGCTGTGCTATCTTATTGCTGGCGTCAGCTGTAGAGTCTATCTGTCGTGAAACTTCACGCATAACATTAGATGTATCATTAGCAGCTTTCAGCTGATTGTTAGCTCCTTCAGCAACTTTAGTAATTGAATCGGCTACCTGATTAACAGCCTGCGCCGATTGCTGTGCCTGTGCCGTTAATTGTTCACTTGATGCCGCTAAATTTTCCGACTGGCCGCTGACTTTAGTTACAAGCTCACGCAGATTTTTCTGCATGGTTTTAAAACCATTAGCAAGCTCGCCTATCTCATCTTTAGAATTTATATCCAGAGAACGTTCGCGTAAGTCCCCATCAGCCAAATATAGACTTTCCTGGCTTAATTTTACCAATGGTTCAGAAAATTTCTTAGCTAAAACAGTTATCAGACCTATTGCAATAATTAAGCATAGTATCGATATCCCTAACATCATCCAGCCTAAATGAGTTACCTTTTGGTATACTTCACTTTCTGGTGCAACTACTGATATTACCCAGCGCTGCCCCCCTGGCAGATTTATTGGAGCCATTACTGCTAAACGTTTTTTACCGGCAAAAGTATATTTTCCTGCCACTTGATGATTATCACGCGCCTGCATAAATAAATCCACTAAATTTTTATCAAGCTCTTTATCAGCTAATTTTAAATCTGGGCTTATTGTTGTGCTGCTGAGGTTTAATTTCCCCACCAAATTAGGACTAGTTGGATGGGCAATAACAACACCGGCATTATCAGCTATCTGCCCATAACCCGTCTGTAAAAACTTCAGCTTTTTCATCATATCACTTAAGCGATCTAAAGCTACCGTGCCTACAATAACGCCATTAAATTGTCCGTCTTTTCTTACTGGCGCAGCTACTACTACTGATAATTTACCAGTTGATTTAGAAACAAGGGGGTTAGAAACAACGGCTTTTTGTGTCTGTACGCATTTTTTAAAATAATCTCTATCAGTATAATTGCCTCGTTTGCCGCTGCTCATAATGCCTTGTCCATTTAAAGATATATAAGAAATGACATCAAAACTCTTTTTTTCCTGTATTTGTTTTTGCAAAAATGGGCCAATATCATCAAGATTGTCACTTAAAATTATTGGATGCTCGGCGATTCCCGATAATTTAAGTATCAACCCCTGCATATCACCTTCAGTTCTTTTAGCATAATCATTGCAGATAGCCTCTGCCGCTTCATTAATACTATCCTGCAATGAACTTTTAGCAAAATAATATCCTGAAATTGATAATACCGCTAAAAAAACAACAAACATAGGGATCAATATTTTTAATACCCTAAACTTAATATTTTGCTGCTGAATCATTTACAACTTCCTTCCTTTACTTATCATCCCTAATTATTGTCTCCCAAACAAATATCCTGCTTAATAAATATAGCAGTTAACATAAATTGTATTTATTAAGCAATGTCTTACATTAACATATTATTTATTGTAAAGTCAATATTAATAGTTATACTAATATATGATATATGATATTATTTTTTATTAGTTCATACTATTTATAATATAAAAAACGACCTACCATTTGCTAGACTTTTCTCTAATAAATGGTAGGTCGGGACAAAATCCATTGACTTTTTTTACAACGGCAGTGCCGGCAAATCACTTAAATCACTTAACCCAAAACACTGTAAAAAAATATTAGTAGTGCCATAAAGAATTGGTCGTCCTACTACTTTTTTCCGTCCAACTTCTTGTATTAAATTACGCTCTAATAATTTATTGATGATGCTGTCGGCACGAACACCGCGAATATTTTCAATCTCCTGCTTGGTTATAGGCTGCTTAAAAGCAATAATAGATAATGTTTCCAATGCCGGTGCGGATAATTTTTTATCAGTTATTTCCGTCAGTCTTTCCAAATACCCTGACACCTGCGGCTTAGTACACATCTGGTAGGAATCAGCTATTTTTTTTATCATTAGTCCGCGATTGGCCTTAATCATATCATCCTGCAGTTCATTGACAAGCATTTCTACATTCTCTTTGTCGATGCCCAATATCTCAATAATTTGATTTATCGGTAACGGATTGCCATTTACAAATAACATCGCTTCTAATGGTGCCTTTAGTTTTTCGTAAAACATTTATTCCTCATTTCTCAAATATATATATATTGGTGAAAAAGAATAGTTTTGTTTTATATCTATTCTATTTAGCTTTATCAATTCCAACAGTGCTAAAAAAGAAGCTATAAGCTCTGGACGATTGTTTATATTTGAAAATACTTCAGAAAATAAAATCATATAATCCACACTATTTTGCAGTAAAGATAGAATTACCAGCATCTTATCCTGCACACTAAACTTGTCTTTGCTGACTTTCTGAATTACTTTTTGTGAAAGCTGTCCTTCCAACACATTTTGAAAAGCTTCCCACAAAACTTTGATATCAAGTCCCTGCGGAGGTAAATGCTGCACTGGCGGCAATATTGATTCCCGATAAAACAAATGAGCCTGACTTTCCTCAAGTTCATTTAAAATATTGCTGACCTCTTTAAAACGACGATATTCTATAAGTCTGTCAACAAGTTCCTGGCGTGGATCTTCTAAGTCTATTTCATCATCTTCTGCTTTTTCCTCTGCCGGCAATAAAATGCGCGATTTTATCTGCAGTAAGGTCGCTGCCATTATTAAAAACTCACTGGCAACTTCAATGTTAAACTCCCTAAACTGTTTTAAATAATCCAAATACTGTTCAGTGAGAACTGCTATCGGAATATCATAAATATCTATCTTATTTTTTTCAATTAAGTGCAGCAATAAATCCAATGGCCCTTCAAAAGCCTTTAAGCGCACTTTATATTCTTCTGACATAATTAAATCCAGGAATAAATTTTATTAAAAATTTTTCCCTGCCCCTTCATCCTTAATATTCTATATAAAAATAGTAGAAAAATCATTTTCTACTATTTTTATAACTATTTTATTAGATGATACTTAGCCCACACCGATAATCATCATCATTATAATTCTTATCAAACCTATTATCGGCATTGTGAAAAAAGTTAAAATACTTCCTAATATATGGGTATTTGCCAGTAATATAAAACCAATAAATATCGCCATACTATACCGTTCAATCTGGGCATATTGCCTAGCCATCTCATATGGCAGAATATTTATAAGTATGCGCGAACCATCAAGCGGCGGAATTGGAATCATATTAAATATCGCAAAATTTACATTATAGATTATCGTCATCCATATAATTTGATACAGCCAACTTTCCATATAACCCATCTTATAAATTAACGCTCCTAATATTCCCGCAATAAGTGCCATAAGAATATTCGATACAGGTCCTGCTACAGAAACCAAAATATCATCACGACGCATATTACGAAAATTACGCGGATTCACCATTACTGGTCGTGCCCAGCCAAAGCGAAAAAGAAACAGCATAATTAAGCCCCACGGGTCAATATGTGTCAATGGATTAAGGGTAAGTCTTCCTTGCATGCGCGGCGTAAAATCGCCACAATATGTAGCTACTCGGGCATGTGCATATTCATGTATTGTCAAAGCAATAATAAGACCCGGAATTCCAAAAATCATCTCGGGACCAAAACCTAGCATAAAATCCTCCTATCGCTAAACATTTAGCTTTTATTATTTTTTATTCTATCAACCATCAAAATAGCCGAAACAGATTTAGCATCTATTATTTCACCATTATATACCATGTCAACTGCTTTTGCCAAAGGTAATTTTACTAAATTAATGAATTCATCATCATCGGGATGCATATTTCCCACCGTAAGTTCTTCTGCTAGATAAATATGGATATATTCATCAGAAAATCCCACAGTAGTTGCTATTGTCATTAGTTTAGTATAATTTTGTGCTGCATAACCAGTCTCTTCACTCAATTCACGCTTAGCACAATCCAATGGATCTTCCCCTTTAAAATCGAGTTTTCCTGCAGGTATCTCCAGTGTTACCTGTTCAATTGGATAACGATATTGGCGCACCATTACAATGTCACCTTCAGCTGTATAGGGGATAACGGCTGAAGCTCCGGGGTGTTTTATCCATTCGCGGTATGTTTTATGTCCATTTGGCAATTCCACGGTATCTTTTTTTACATGCAGCAAATTTCCATCAAATACATCTGTCGAGTGTATTTTTTTTTCGATAAGATCTTCGTACATAATCAATTCTCCCTTACAATTTTTTACGTTAATTCCCTTTTTAATTTGCCTTTTTTCATCTTAGCATTATTCAGCATTTCCATTGCATTTTCCAATGACGCTGCACTTATATCACTGCCTGAGGCCATTCTTGCAATTTCATTAAGCTGTTCACCGGCAACTAATTTTTTAATTCTAGTGACTGTATGTTCATCTTCTGTATATTTATCAATATAAAATTGGGTATCAGCCATGCAGGCTATCTGCGGTAAATGTGTAATGCATAATACCTGTTTAAAAAGACCTATTCTGGCTATTCGTTCTGCTACCATCTGAGCTGTCTTGCCGCCAATACCTGTGTCAATTTCCTGAACCTCCCACGACTAAAGTCGCGGAGTTCCTGCTTCACAGATAGTTGCGCAAAATTCACGTCTTACATTATCTCCACAGGCTATCCCCGTAGTTCCTACGGTTCTTATATATGTCATTACACTGCTGTGTTTAAAATTCTTAATCCTTCATTGCAAATGTTTATAGCGGCATTTATGTCTCTGTCATGATGTGAGTTGCATTCAGGACATTCC
This sequence comes from Pectinatus brassicae, assembly GCF_014201835.1. GTDB lineage: Bacteria > Bacillota > Negativicutes > Selenomonadales > Selenomonadaceae > Pectinatus > Pectinatus brassicae. The sequence goes on from NZ_JACHFH010000022.1 coordinate 51,644, forward strand.
CATTGTCTTATAGTAAGGTCTTTTATTTCTTTGTTTTGATAACCACAATTATGACAAAGCTGGCTTGATGGATAGAATTTATCTATTTGCATTATTTCTTTGCCATACCACTGAGCTTTATATTTTAGCTGACGGGTAAATTCTGACCAGCTGGCATCTATAATGCTACGGGCAAGTTTGTGGTTTTTCAGCATGTTATTTACTTGTAAATCTTCTAAGCAGATAACATC
>NZ_JACHFH010000023.1 GCF_014201835.1 Pectinatus brassicae
CCCCGTGTAGATGTTTTTGTGGTGATTACATTCTAACACGAGAATAGTCCCTATGGATTTTTTATTTACTGTTCAATTTGATTATACAATTAACCTTATATATTTAATTTATATCAAATTCACCAAATCAATCCCAACCATTTCCAATAAGTAGCTGCCATTAATAATATCAACAAATATGCCACTATTGTTATTGGAATACCAGTGCGAATAAAATCACGGGCAGTAACTGTATCTGTACTAAATACCACAAGGTTTTGCGGTGCATTAACCGGTAATATAAAGCCAAAACAAATTACATATTGCAATATCATCGTCATGCCAATGATATTAACAGAATGATGTTGATTTACCCCCTGTAGTATGGAAATCATTATCGGTATCATCGCTGCTGACAATGCCGTCGCACTAGCAAAGCCCAGGTGTATAACGATTAAGAACAAACTTAATACTGCCAATATGCCAAAAGCCGTCATCGTATATAAATCAAATTTATTTACGATAGTCTGTGCTATCCAGTGTGCCGCCTTCGTTGATAATATTGTTGACCCTAAGCTGATACCTGTGCCGAAAAGCATCAATGTACCCCAGCTGATGCGATTTTGTACATACTTCCAGTCCATTATACCAATTTTAGGCAACAGCATAATAGTAACCGCCAAAATAGTTATTGTTGTTGTATCCAACGGATGAACAATTTTTTCCGTTGCCCATAAAAAAAGCATGCCAAGTGAAATAATCATTAATTTTTTTTCATCGCGCGACATTGGCCCTAATTTCTGCAAAGCTTTAGCTACTGCTTCCTTACCACCGACAATTTCTTTTGTTTCAGGCGGTATAAGTTTTAATAAGATAAAATACAATGCGACTGACATAATTGCCGCAAATGGTGCCGCAGCAATAAACCATTCACCCCAGCTTATATAATAGCCTAATTGTTTTTCAATAAAATTAAGTGCTATCATATTTTGCGCAGCTGCCGTCTTTATCCCTACATTCCAAATGCTATCCGCCTGAGCCACGGCAATCATCATAACTGCCGCAAAACGGCTTTTCATCGATACCCCAAAAGAATTAATAATACCCAGAATTATCGGTACCATACAAGAAACACGGGCTGTTGTACTGGGCACAAAAAAGCTCAGTATAAATCCAACGGCAATCACCCCGATAAGTACACGATTTGTCTTGGTTCCTATTTTTGATAGTATCACCAATGCTATACGTTCATCAAGCCCCGTCTTTACCATTGCCACCGCAATAAACATTGCACCGCCCACCAAGGTCACTGCGCTGGTACTAAAACCCGACAAACCATATTTTAGGGCATGTGACGTTCCCAATAATTTAGCTGGACTAGCTGGATCAGGTGACATTCCCAGCAAAATCGTCATCAATAAAATAATAATAATAGAACTCACCGGATATGACACGGCTTCCGTCATCCAAATAATTACTGAAAATAATAAGATTCCTAACACCCGCTGACCAGCAATCGTCAATCCAGCCGGCGTCGGCAGGAATAATATAACCAATAATACTAATGCTCCTAAAATAAGACCATATTTTTTCCCCATACAGAGGCCTCCTTATTAAAAAAGACAGAAAAAGCCCCAAAACTTTTATGTTTTGGAGCTCCATTGCTCATAAGTATAATATTTTTACATTATTATAGTATAAAAAATAAACATTTTCAATACAGAATGTTTATTTTTTGCTGGCAGTTTTACTTAAGCATTAATTCATCGATAAAAACACTTCCTTTCTCAACTAAATTAAATACACCATTAGAAAAACACCATGATGACATCAAGCCTCTAATAAACGTTTCCAAATACAAAAAAACGTCCTCTTGTGTAAATTTTTTAAAATAGTTCCCTCTCTTTTTCAGTTCTTCTAATAAGTCATATAAAATTCGCGTAAAATCTTCCCGTCTTATAAAATGCCGGCTGTCACCAGCAGCGCATTCGGTAAAATTCATTGAAAATGCCCGACTGGTCATTTCCACTCCCATATTTTGGGCAAACTGCAGTTCTAATATTAAAAACATCTTTATCTTATCTAAAATAACAGCATTTTCGTTTTCAATACAATATTTATTATATGCTTCAATCATAAAGTCGCTCATATCATTATAGTAGCTTTCTTTCACTATATCCTCTTTGGACTTATAGTGAACATAAAAAGTTCCTTTTGCTACATTAGCCTGCTGACATATATCACTAATCGTAATATTTTCATAGCCAAATTTCTTTATCATTGCAACTGCTGTCGTAAAAATTTTTTTCTTAGTTAATTTTGCCTGTTCTATACGCTTCATCTATTTCATCCTCTTGACAAATTATGCCATTTATTTTAATATAATGACCAAAGTCACTGACTATAGTCATTATATTAAAATAAAGGAGTCTTGTAAATGTTTATTATTAATCTAACTTATAAAAAACCTCTAACGCGTATTGAAGAACTATTGCCTGAACATATAAAATTTCTCAATTATAATTATGATAAAAATACTTTTCTTTGTTCTGGTCGAAAAAATCTCCGCAATGGCGGTATAATTTTATGCAATGCTGCTGATATTACACAGGTAAATAACATTATTAAAAATGATCCTTTTTATCAAGATGACGCTGCCCAATATGACATTATTGAATTTGAACCTACTAAATACAGTACTGCTTTTGCCGCATGCCTTAATCCTGATAAATGATATTATTGCATCCTTATTTTATCTATGCTATTATAAGCGAGTAACAAGCATTGGCTGAACAGTATCTTATGAACTGTATCGCAATATGCCGTTTAACTATCATACGATTATAGCGCTTGGATCACTGTGACCGAGACGAATGCCATAGGATATCTGCGCACATTTTCTGTAGGTGCGCTTTTTTATTTGTCTTTTTGCCTTGTTGCCTATAAATAGCTGCCTCTATAAAGCCGCTATCAATAAAACTTTCACTATCTTAAGGAGAGATTTTAAATGATTTTATGTCGAACAATTCCCGAATTACAAAAACTGACGACCGAAGCACATGCAACAGGCCAATCGATTGGCCTTGTACCAACAATGGGTGCCCTGCACGAAGGCCATGCTTCTTTAATAAAAGCCTGTCATCAGGAAAACACTATTAGTATTGTCAGTATTTTTGTCAATCCGACACAATTTGGTCCCAATGAGGATTACGATAAATATCCCCGCAGTTTTGCTAAAGACTGCCAAACTGCTGAAAAAGCCGGTGCTGATATTATTTTTACCCCGGCAGCTGATGAACTTTATCCCAGCAAAGATATGACCTGGGTAGAAGTAACCGGAGATATCACTAAAGTATTGTGCGGCCGCACCCGACCAATACATTTTCGCGGTGTTACTACCATTATTACTAAATTATTTAATCTAATCCAACCTGATAAAGCCTATTTTGGTCAAAAAGATGCCCAGCAGGTCGAAGTTTTAAGAAAAATGGTATCCGATTTATTTATCCCTGTAGAGCTACGCATCATGCCAATTATACGTGAAAGTGACGGCCTAGCTAAAAGTTCCCGCAACGCTTATCTAACCCCTGCTGAAAAAACTGCTACCCTTATTTTATATAAAAGTCTGCAAAAAGCTAAAGCAATTTTTACTGCCGGTGAAAGAAATCCTGACAACATCTTAAAAACAGTACAACAAATAATTGAGTCTGAGCCACTTAGCAGCATTGATTACATCGAAATACATGGGCTGCCTGCCCTAACTCCACTTACTGATATTATTGATAAAACAGCTTTATTAGCTGTTGCCGTTAAATTTGGCAATACACGCTTAATTGATAATATCATTTTGGAGGTCTGAATATGTTATATAATATGTTTCATGGCAAAATACACCGTGCTACAGTTACCGAAGCAAATCTTGCTTATGTTGGCAGCATCACAATTGACAGCACCCTCATAAAAGCTGCCGGTATACTGCCCGGTGAACGTGTGCAGATTGTCAATAACAATAATGGTGCCCGTCTCGAAACCTATGTTATTGCCGGCAAGCCAAATAGTGGTATTATCTGCCTTAACGGTGCAGCCGCCCGTCAGGCTGCTGTTGGTGATACCATAATAATAATTGCCTACGCCATGATGAATGAGCAGGAAGCTACTTCCTGCGAACCAAAAATTGTCATTGTCGATGAAAACAATCGGCCTATCTGTATAAATAACAATGAACAGCCTTGTACAACTACCGAAATGGCTGTCAAATAAAAAAGCATCCTGCAAAAATAGCTGCCCATTCGATTATTTATCGAACGGACAGCTATTTTACTATAAAATCATATATGCTGCAAGAAATTTTCAATACGTTTTAAAGCAGCAGCAATTTTATCAATTGAGGTTGCATATGAACAGCGAATAAAGCCCTCTCCGCTGGCACCAAAAGCATTTCCCGGAATAACTGCTACATGCTCACGTTGCAATAATTGTTCCACAAACTCTTCTGATGATAAACCGGTGCTGCTAATTTTAGGAAATATATAAAAAGCACCTTTAGGCTCAAACGTTTCCAAGCCCATACGACAAAAACCTTCATATATAAGATGACGACGACGGTCATATTCCTGCACCATCTTTTTCATATTAACTTCACCATTTTGCAGTGCCTCAATCCCTGCCAATTGTGCAGTAATTGGTGCACAAAGCATTGTATACTGATGAATTTTGTTCATTGCTTCAATAAAGACTGGATTAGCCAAAGCATAACCTAATCGCCAGCCCGTCATAGCATAAGCCTTGGAAAATCCATTAAAAACAATCGTTCTGTCTTTCATATCCGGCAAAGTTGAAAAGCAAATATGCTCCAATCCGCCATACGTAAGATCGCCATAAATCTCATCGGACATAACTATTAAATCATGCTTTTTAGCAAAGGCCGCCAACCCTTCCATTTCTGTTTTAGTCAAAACCGTACCAGTAGGATTATTAGGATAACCTATAAGCAATACTTTGGTCTTGGGCGTAACATATTTTTCCAAGTCAGCTGCCGTTACACGAAATTCATTATCAATCCCTGTCGGTACCGGTACAGCTGTACCACCAGCTAAAATCACGCATGATTTATAGGAAACATAGCAAGGCTCTGGTATAAGCACCTCGTCACCTGGGTCTAAAACAGCCCGCATCGCCAAATCAACGGCCTCACTAACCCCAACTGTCACAATGATTTCTGTTTCTGGATCATATTCTATTTTGTATTCTCTTTTATATAAATTACTGATTTCCTGACGCAGAGGCAACATTCCCTTATTACTGGAATAAGATGTATAGCCTTTTTCCAAACCATAAACGCAGCTTTCTCTAATATGCCATGGTGTAACAAAATCCGGCTCACCGATACCAAGGGTTATTACATCCTCCATCTTAGCTGCGACATCAAAAAATCTTCTTATTCCTGATGGCGGCACTTGGTTTACTGTCTGCGATAATGTCTTTTGCCAATCTTTCATGGTGTCATCACCAGCCTGCGGTCATTTTCTTTATCATCCATAATCGTGCCATCTTTTTTATAAGCCTTAAGCATAAAATGGCTGCGTGTTGAAGTAACCCCTTCAATAGTTGATAAACGGCGGGCAACAAAGTCAGCAACTTTATTCAATGACTGCCCTTCAATTATTACCAATAAGTCAAAACTCCCCGACATAAGATATACCGATTTTACTTCATCAAAACGATATATTCTTTCCGCAATAGCATCAAACCCCACTTCTCTTTGCGGCGCCACATTAACTTCAATAACTGAGGTCACCGTATGTTCTCCAGCTTTTTCCCAGTCAATCAAAGTATTGTAATTCATAATTATTTTATCCTGCTCTAATCTTTTCATGGCTTCTTCTATTTCATACTCTGATTTATTAAGCATCGCCGCCAATTCTTTAATCGAGCGACGGGCATCATGTTCTAAAAGTTCCAGTAATTCTTTCATAATAAATCCTCCTCATAAATACCAATTCTTAGCAGCTGGCTGTACACACCACCCTACTAAGACCACCATAAATATTTTATGGTTTTCCCTTAAAAAAATATAAAAAAAAGCCCCGTCCGAAAAGGACGAGACATTATTCCCGTGGTACCACCTTAGTTAGCAAAAAGCTCACTTTGTATCCGTTAACGCCAGATAAAACGACCAATTTTTATGGCAGCTCGCAAGTAGCCTTCTGATACATATGCTTTAACGGCTCACACCACCCGCCGCTTCTCTGAAAAACAGATATATCATACTCATTTGCTCATCGCTTACTTCTTTATGTGCTAACTATCATAGCATATTTAAAACTAGTTTTGCAAGCTATTTTTATGCTATTTTACATTTTTATTCAATTGGCAGGTTTTAATATATACTACTTTATTCCCGTAGTATTGCACCTGTAATTTTTTTATACTTTTTGCCAGGATTTTTTTTTAAAAACCTCTTTTTTTTATTTGTTAACACTATTTTACTTTCTTTATTTTTCAAAAAACATTCTATTTTTTTATATTTTCATTTTACCGGCAAAGAATAGACAATAGCTTATTTCTAATGTAAAATGTTAGTGTATAAGCTAATTGTTAGTTATTTTTCCAACAATGCTTATGTCATCTTTGTAGTTACTTTATTATGGAGGCTGGATAATGTCAGTTAAGAGAATTTATGTTGAAAAACGTCCTGGATCCTTTGATATTCCGGCACAAAAACTTTGTGCCGACCTCAAAAGCATGTTTAATGTAACCGATTTACGAATTGCCCGTGTCTTTCGTCGCTATGATATAGAAGGCATGACCAATGAAGAATTCACTAAAGCTAAAAATGTAGTTTTTGCTGAACCACCTGTCGATATCATTTATGATGAAGAATTGCCGCAAATGAAAAATGCCCGCACATTTGCTGTAGAATTTTTACCCGGACAATTTGACCAAACCGCAGATTCAGCCGCACAATGTGTCCAGCTAATAACACAAAAAGAACGTCCCCTTATCCGAACTGCAAAAATAATTGCCCTTATCGGCAATATAGATGATACATCTTTTTCGCAAATAAAAAAATATTGTATAAACGAAGTTGAAAGTCGTGAAGCTTCAATGGATAAACCTGAAACATTAGCTATGCAAGTTAACCAACCAGCCGATGTTGCTAACCTTGAAAATTTTATTAGCATGGCTGACAATGAATTACAGTTACTTCATGACAAATTAGGCCTAGCAATGAGTTATGAGGATTTTTTATTTTGCCGTAAATATTTTAAAGAAGAAGAACACCGCAATCCTACAATAACAGAAATTCGCGTTATCGATACATATTGGTCTGACCATTGCCGCCACACGACCTTTACAACAGCTATTGATAATGTCTCTATAGAAAATGGTACTTACAGCAAAAGCCTGCAAGAAGCATTTGAGCTATACAAACACTATCGTGACAGTATTTATGCCCAGGAACGCCCAATGACTTTAATGGACATTGCTGTAATCGGCATGAAAGTGTTGAAAAAAAGCGGCAAATTAGATGATCTTGATGTTTCTGAAGAAATAAATGCCTGCAGTATAGTTGTACCAGCTATGGTTAACGGTAAAAAAGAAAATTGGCTTGTTATGTTTAAAAATGAAACACATAACCATCCTACAGAAATTGAACCTTTTGGCGGTGCTGCTACATGTCTTGGCGGTGCTATCCGTGACCCATTATCAGGGCGCTCTTATGTATATCAAGCCATGCGTGTTACTGGTGCCGCTGACCCGCGCCGCAGCCTCAGTGAAACAATTGACGGCAAACTGCCGCAACGGAAAATCACCCGTGATGCCGCTCATGGTTATAGTTCCTATGGCAACCAGATAGGTCTTGCTACCGGCCAGGTTCATGAAGTCTATCATGAAGGCTTCTTAGCCAAACGTCTTGAAGTAGGTGCTGTAATCGGTGCCGCTCCACAGGAAAATGTGGTACGCGAAGTTCCACAAACAGATGATGTAATTATCCTTGTAGGTGGACGTACTGGTCGCGACGGTATCGGCGGTGCTACCGGCTCCTCCAAAGAACACACTGTTGAATCATTAGAATCCTGCGGTGCTGAAGTTCAAAAAGGTAATGCTCCTACCGAGCGTAAATTACAGCGTTTATTCCGCAATAAAAATGTCAGCCTGCTTATCAAACGCTGCAATGACTTTGGTGCTGGTGGTGTTGCTGTTGCTATTGGCGAACTTGCCGATGGCCTTCATATTAATTTAGATAAAATAAAGAAAAAATATGATGGTCTTGACGGTACTGAATTAGCTATTTCAGAATCTCAAGAACGCATGGCTGTAGTTGTTGATAAAGAAAATGCCCAAAAGTTCATTGATTATGCCGCTGCCGAAAATCTCGAAGCAACCATCGTTGCTACTGTAACCGACAATAATCGCTTACAAATGGTATGGCGTGATAAAACTATTGTTGATATAAACCGTTCCTTCTTGCAAACAAACGGGGTGCAGCAGCATATTGATGTAAAACTAAGTACTCCTAATAAGGATAATACCTATTTTTCCCAGCTGCCAGAAATCACTGCTGATCATGATGCTTTCACTAGTCTTTGGCTGAAAAACCTACAGGATTTAAACGTCTGCAATCAACAGGGCCTTAGTGAGCGTTTTGATTCAACGATCGGTGCTGGTTCTATATTAATGCCATTTGGTGGCTATACCCAGCGCACTCCAGCTGAAGGTATGGCTGCAAAACTTCCGGTCATCGGTGGTGATACCGATACAGCTACCCTTATGTCCTTTGGCTTTGATCCATACTTAATGAGTTGGAGTCCATATCATGGTGCTGTTTATTCTGTAGTAGCAGCTCTTGCCAAGATAGCTGCTATGGGCGGCGATTATACACGTGTCCGCTTAACTTTCCAGGAATATTTCGAAAGTCTTGGCAAAGATCCTGAAAAATGGGGTAAACCATTTGCAGCACTCTTAGGTGCTTTAAAAGCTCAGCATGAATTTGGTACAGCTGCCATTGGTGGCAAAGATTCCATGTCTGGTACCTTTATGGATATGACTGTTCCACCATCTCTTATCGCATTTGCAGTCTGCCCCATCCTTGCTGACAAAGTTATCTCCTCAGAATTTAAGATGGGAGGCAATCTTGTCTATGTATTGCCTGTTCATCGTGATGAAGAAGACATTCCTTTATTTGACAAACTAAAACAAAATTTTGCTTCAATTCATGCTCTTGCTAACGACAGAAAAATATATTCTGCTATGAGCGTTGGCAAAGGTGGTGTTGCCGCAGCGATAAGTAAAATGTGTTTAGGTGAAAATCTCGGCTTTAAATTTAATGATAATATAACTTATGACAACCACAAGCTATTTGGCAGCAATTACGGCAGTATTCTTATTGAAGTTGCCAAGGAAGCTCAACTCGATGATTTAAAGAAAACTGGCGCAATTTTATTAGGTCATGTATCCAGCTCCCCTAATATTGTTTTTGATAACATCACAATATCACTAAATGATATTGATAAATCCTTTAATTCTCCTTTGGAAAAAATATTTCCAACTGCAATAAAAGCAACAAAAACACATGATAAAAGCCCTGTATTACCTGAAGAATCCAGTGTTGGCTTTGAAGTAGAAAAAATGTTTTCTACCACAAGCGCTAATATCGCACTGCACAGTCATAATGCTTTTGCTAAAGTCATTGACATGCCTTATAATGCTAAGAAAACTATCAGACGTGCTATTGCTATTGCCCGCCCTAAAGTCTTTATACCAGTATTTCCTGGCACAAATTGTGAATACGACACACAAGCAGCTTTTGAACGTGCCGGCGCCGATGTTAATATTTTAGTCATTAAAAATTTAACACCAGCTGCAGTAGAAGAATCAGTAGCTGCAATTGCTAAAGCTATTCGTTCCAGTCAGATCGTAATGCTGCCAGGCGGTTTTTCCGGTGGTGACGAACCGGATGGCAGCGGTAAATTTATTGCTGCTACCTTTAGAAACCCACAAATTACTGATGCTATCCAAAAACTGCTGTATCAGCGCGATGGTCTGATGCTCGGTATCTGCAACGGTTTCCAGGCACTTATAAAATTAGGGCTCTTGCCTTATGGTGAAATCCGCAACCTTGATATAGACGCGCCAACACTTACCTATAATGAAATTGGCCGCCATGTATCACGCATGGTTCAGACAAAAGTTGTTTCCAATTTGTCCCCATGGCTGCAAAAGACTAATCTCAATGATATGCATACTGTTGCTGTATCGCATGGCGAAGGACGCTTCTATGCTTCACCAGAAGTGATCAGCAAATTGCGTAAAAACGGCCAAATTGCCACCCAGTATGTTGATTTTCAAGGAACTCCATCTATGGATATAAAATTCAATCCTAACGGTTCTATCAATGCCATCGAAGGCATTACGAGTCCTGATGGACGTGTCTTTGGTAAAATGGGGCATTCCGAACGTATAACAGAAGACTTAGCCATAAATATACCTGGTGAAAAAAACCAATTGATATTTGAATCTGGCGTAGCCTATTATAAATAAATTACTAAGAAATAAAAAAACAGCAAGTAGGCAATAATTGTCTACTTGCTGTTTTTTTATTTTTTACATTTGCAAATCATAATTTTTTAATAAATATTCTCTTTGTGCATTCAAATGCAAAATCATGCCATTTTTAGCTCCTACACTATCTCCAACAGATATTGCTCTAGCAATTTGTCTATGTGCAACAATCGTTTCTTGACATAATGAATTATCCGTAATAAAAATATTTTTCTTTATAGATGCATGTATTATCTGTGTTATTTTATGGATAATTTTATTGCCGCTGGCACTTGCAATTGATGTATGAAAAAGATTATCTTCTTCATCATAATCTTTTCCCTCTTTTATTAATTCCTCCACCGTAACACATAAATCATTTATTTGTTTTATATTTTTTAAATTAGCTTTTTGCGCTGCTATCAATGCTATTTCTGGTTCTAAAATAAGGCGTACAGTAAGCATATCAAACGTAGTTGATATATCATTACCTAAAGGACCTAATCCTAAAGGATCAACTCCAATCCCTCGTTTTTCAGAAACAAATGTACCCGCGCCTTGTCTTATAACTAAAATATTTTGTGTTGATAATGATTTTAACGCTTCCCTAACAGTACTATTACCAACCTTAAATCTAGCAGCTATTTCTGTAACTGTTGGCAGTTTATCCCCTGGCTGCATATTCCTATTTTTTAACATATCTACTATATTATTGATTGTCACATTAACTAATGAAGTTCCCATTTTACCATCCAATTTACATTTATCTAAATATTTTATTCAAATGAGCCATGCTACTAAAGGCATCGCAAAAGCTGTTCCAAATTTACTACCACTATCAAATAAAGCCGTTATCTTACCTCTTTCATGATCTGGAAACCATTTTGCTACAATCCTCGCATTACAAGGATATACACCAGCCCCCCATAAATATTCTAGCTCCAATAAAACCATTTACTGACCTACATCCAGCAGTTGCAGCTGTTGCTAAAGACCACCATACAACTGCTATTGCCATTATTATTTTTTGCCAAAATTTATCTCCTATCCATCCAGCAGGAATTTGCATTAAAGCATAACTAAAAAAGAACATCGACATTATATATCCCATTTCTGCGAATTAATATTTAGCTCTCTCATTATTTCTGGTGCTGCTAACATAACAGTTCTATCTAAATAATTAACAACAATTGCTGTCAACATAAGAACCGCAATTATACACGACAAACGCATGGAATTAAATTCAAACAAATAAATGGCAAATAATAAATTTTTTAATTGAACTTAAATCTGCATAATTTTTTCGATATATTTTTCAGTGCTTAAGCTAATCATAAGGCCGGATGTTTACTTGAACATATTTATTTTTTATTCATGCGTTTGTCGTGCCAGTGAACCCATGTCTCTTGACAACAAATATTTTCCTTAGACAACTATATCGCAACACCACATATGGCATGGTATTCAGAAGAGGCTGCTAAGGAGCTGAATCGCAAGGTTGCAGAAGAAACCGTTCGTTTTTTTGCCAATAAACCACTTCATTACAAAGTCAATACTCTTTAAATAAAAAGGCTGATGCACATTATTAAATCTGTGCACCAGCCTTTTTATATTCCCATCTCGATATTGCGAATTAAATCTGTTAAATTTTTCAAGCCTTCTTGTGTCATTGTCCCTATCTCATTTAATTCTTTTATCGACTGTGATGATGTTTTAATGTGTTTCATGCTTTCATCCAGATTTTCATTCAACGTTACAGCCTGTTTAGTGAAGTCTTCCTGAAATTCTCTTATACCTTTTTCAAAAGTCTTATTTTCTTTGATAATATCATCTATGTCTTTTACATCTTTGAGCAATACATTGATAGCTTCATTTGATGTCTGCAGACTCGCTTGCGTATTTTCAGATAATTTTCTTACCTCTTGAGCTACAACCGAAAAACCTCTGCCAGCCTCTCCAGCTCTAGCTGCCTCTATAGCTGCATTCAATGCCAGCAAATTAATTTCAGAAGAAATATCTGTTATCATATTCATAACAGCATCAATTTTTTTCGTACTGTCATTAAGCATATCTAATTTAGGTGTAATTGTATTACTCCTCTGCATTAATTCATCAAACAAACCACTTTGTTCTTTTATTTTTCCAGATAATTCCTGCATAAAAGATTGTATATTACGTGAATCATCAGATAGTTTAGTAATAACTTCTATGATATCAGGCAGTTTCCCCTGTAAATGTTTAAACATTCCTATTATTTCATTTTTAAGATTTTCGCTTTGCTGTTGTCTTTCAATAATTCTAGCCAAGAAAAATCTTTGACATGCCGCATAAATCACAGGAAATGAATCAATATATTCATCTTCAAAATCACGCTCATCAGTTATATCATAAAAAAAGATCGCCGTTAAAGTTTCATTTACATGAAGTCCGCTTATTTCCCCAAAACTGGAAAATCCTGCAATAGCATCAGCATTAATATTCCCAACTTTATTTATTTCATGAGTATAGCACAAACGTCTTAAAATACAGTCATTAAAAACAGCGCCAATTGGTTTAGGCTTATTTGCAAAATACCTCTCTAGGTCATTATAAAATGTTTCCAATAAAGAAGTTCTTTTCAATAAATACAGTTTTTCTCCTGAAAATATATCGCAAAAAAATTTAATATGATTATTATTTTCATCTATCGATGCCACAGATCTTATATAGTTTTCTCCCTGTACATCTATCGCAAATGTATATTCGTGCATCTTCTCATTAAGCTCAGCAACTGTCCGGCAATTAAATTTACTCTTTAAAATATCTATAAAAGATCCTGACTGTTGTGTTTTTTCATCTACAACTGTTTCAATATAGCGTAATGCAGTATTCGTTGCAACAGCTGTATACTCATCACCAGTTCTCTCACCCGACTGAGTCTTAAAAATACTATAACGATAATTTTTATTTAGTTTAATAAAAGTAACTACTGCGTGATGTTCCAAAACATTATTGTTATCGTATATATACGTATGCTGAAAATCAAGTTTGCCCCCGGCACTGCCCCCAACAAAAGGGCACGGGAACTCTTTTTCTCTATATAAAGCCTGTACAACAAAAGTTTCGCAGTTTGACAGTCCATCAACATATATCAATGCAAAAGTATCTTTAACATTTATAGTAAATGGCACCTTATGTTTTCTCATTTCATGCTGCAGCGCTGATACCCGTTCTTCTACTGTCAGTTTAATATTCCCACTGCTTAAGTCCTTATCCGGCAACGGTATGCTCATCATATATATATCTTTAATTACTTTTCTTGAATAAACCTGCAATAATATTTTATGCCTGTTTTCATCCGCACTACAATATATACTATTATTATCAGGTATAGAAGCAAGTTCCCCAGCAGTTGAGACCATCAACAATTTAGTTTCTTTCGATAATATTGCTTTTATCTTAGAAGCTATTGTATCCATTTGATTGTCTGCTGAAATAAACCCAATAATCAATGCTGGTCCTTCTTCAACATCTAAAAATATTTTCATTTTATCCATACTAATTTGATTAGCATCAATGTAAATTGTATCAATAAGTTTTTTTCTCGATTCATTTACGGAAAGTTCAGCTTCAAAGGGATCATTATCTTGTAAATCCGCTACATTAGCTGATTTAAAATATTTTTTCAACATAACCTAGCCTCCTAGCAATATATTATCTATAATATTATTTCCCATTAATAAATAAATTCCTGCTAAAAAACAAAAACCCTGTATTTTATTAACAATAAAATACAGGGTTTGAGATTATTTGACAATAGAAACCGGTACTTTTGCATTCTCAACTACATATTGACTAACGCTTCCTAAAAGGACGCCTTTCACAACACCAAGGCCGCGACTACCCATTACAATCATATCATTCTTGTTGTCTTCAGCAAATTCCAAAATCGTTACTGCCGGGGAACCTGTTTCTGAAAATGCTTCTGATTCAACATCCTGCGGTACTTTAGCCAGTGCCCCATCCAAAACAGCATCACCTGCTTTGGTAACAGCATCTAATATTGCATCCGATAAGCATGCATTAATAGCCAACTGATTAATATTGGCGACGTATAAAAAATCCAATTTAGCCTTATAAATCTGTGCTAAATTTATAGCAAAATCTACCGCTCTATCAGAACCCTCCGAACCATCTACTGGAACAAGAATAGTTTTTATATCATTCATATTAACCCCTCCATCGCTATTATAGAACTTGATTTAATTATAATGCAATTCATACTATTTGTCCATTACGTACAGCAATTATCAACATATTATCCAGCTTATATCATATTATAAAAAACTGCTAAACACTAAAAGAGTATTATCTCCCTTTTTTGCGTTTAGCAGTAAAAAATTCATGTAAAAGCATTTTGCATTCATCTTCTAAAACTCCTGCCCGGACTTCAATTCTATGATTTAATGCCGGATGTGTCGGTATAGCAAACAAAGACTCCATTGCACCCATGCGAGTATCCAGGGCTCCATATACTACACGCCTTATCCGGCTTAAAAGTATCGCTCCAGCGCACATAGGGCATGGCTCCAATGTTACATACAAAGTAAGATCCGTAAGCCGCCATCGCTGCAGTTTAGCAGCAGCTCTTCTCATTACCAAAATTTCCGCATGTGCTGTCGCATCACGTCTTTGTTCCTGCTCATTATGGGCAAAGGCTATTATTTCGCCTCTTTCATCAACAAGCACTGCACCAACCGGTACTTCATTTTTATTTTGAGCTTGCTTAGCCTGCAGCAATGCCTGCCGCATCATTTTTTCATCTAGAGAAATTCGAGACATGTATCTCCACCTTATAAGGAGCAGTATTAATTTTATCCTCTGCCTTATTTTTTTCCATTGCTTTATTCAGCATTTTTTTAAATGGCACTTGATTTTTTTTCTTTTCTTTCTCGGAGTCATCAAATCGGTTGTCTACCGGCTTATAGTTATACCTTATTATAACATTGCCAGCCCTAGCTATTTTTTCAACACGCGGTACCATACAAATTCCTCCTTTATAAATTCCTTTTTATAAAGCATTCACACAGGATAGTTTATTGCAGCCCTCTTGGCTGCCCTTTATGAATATAAAACTATCCCTATATATATTATATCGTACAATGTGTAATTTTGTTAAGTATTTTTCTGAATATTTTTTATTTACAACGATTCTCACAAAATAGTTTCATCGTAATTTTTACCAATGATATTTTTCACCACGATTTATTTTAAACGCACGATATATTTGTTCTACCAACAATAGTTTAACCATCTGATGCGTAAAAGTCATGCGGGAAAAGCTGATTTTCATATCAGCTTTTTCCCGTAATTCCGCAGAAAGGCCAAATGCCCCGCCAATTATAAAGCTAAGATTACTTTTGCCATTCAATCCCAAATCACTGATTTTTACCGCCAATTCTTCCGATGAAATCTGTTTGCCATAAACATCAAGGACAAATAAAAAATCATTGGCGGGAACTCGCTTTAACAACCGTTGTCCTTCAGCCAGCAATATTTTTTCTTTTTCGGCCAACGATGGTGCATCTGGCATTTTTTCTTCATTAAGTTCAATGATATCAAGCTGCGTAAAAGGCCGCAGCCGCTTGGAAAATTCTGCTATGCCTTCACGCAGATAAGACTCTTTTAGCTTTCCTGCACTTATTATTGTTATTTTCATTAATTTTTCGCCGGCATTTCCTGCAATTTGGCAGATACCGTCGTTTCCTGTCCATCTCTAATTATTACCACAGAAACCGTATCAGAAATATTGTGTTTAGCAACAGCGTCCCGCAAATCAGCTACAGTATTAATTTCTTTATTATCTACTTTTGTGATTATGTCGCCACGCCGCAGTCCTGCCTGTGCCGCCGGTCCATCGGCTTCAACCTGTACTACATATACACCTTTATCAATATTAAGCAAATAGCCATTTTTAGCTGCTGTATTTTTATCAAATACACCTACCCCTAAATACGGTCTGGCCACATGTCCCTGTTCAATAATTTGTTTTATTATTGGCTGCACTGTATTTATCGGAATAGCAAATCCCATTCCTTCCACACCCGTTGCAGCCAGCTTAGCACTATTTATCCCAATAACAAAACCATCAGTATTGACAAGCGCGCCACCGGAATTACCTGGATTTATAGCAGCATCCGTCTGCAATAATTTGACTCGGCCCTCACCTATATCCAATGTACGATTTAGAGCACTTATAACACCCGCAGTAACACTGCCTTGAAATTCCAATCCCATCGGATTACCAATAGCTATCGCTGGTTCGCCTACTAAAATATCATCAGAATTGCCAAATTTAGCTACTGGCAAATCCTTGGCATCAACTTTTACAACGGCTATATCTGTCACCGGATCTGTTCCAACCAGCTTTCCTGGCAGGCTTCGTCCATCGGCAAGTGATACAGTAATTTCCTTGGCGCCAGCAATAACATGATTATTGGTCACGATATAGCCGTCACTTCTAAAAATAACACCTGAACCAACGCCTTGCTTTACTTCCACCTGATTGTTAAACCAATCACGTGCTACAGCTTTATTAGTTATTCCCACCACAGCAGGACCTACAGCCTTAGCAGCTCTAACCACAGGTGTATTACGGGCATCCGACACCGGACCTTTTGGCGGTGTAGCCTGAACAACTTTATCGGTATTCGGGGAATTTTTTAATGCACCTTTATTACTATCACTTGCCCCCAAAGAGCATCCTGCCACCACTATTGTAATGATCACTAACGCTCCTGCCAGAAATGATAATGTCTGGGAAAAATATTTTTTTTCTTTTAATTTTTTTAACATATATTTCGTCCCCCTCATTAAAATATACTATTTAATTCACAGTCCAGCTTTTATATAAATTGTCCATCCAATGTTACTACCTCATTTTGTTTCGCTAGCTGCAGCATAAGCTCTGAGCCCAATTTTATGCCTTGCTTTTTTATTATACCAGTAATAGTTTCTGCGGCTAGTTTAGGACAATTATTTTCAGCGCTCATATGTGCCAAAAACACATGCGATTCCCTTTTTTTCATTCTTACCAATGCCCAAGCAGCATCACCATTAGATAAATGTCCGCGATTACCCATAATACGTTTTTTGAGCATCCAGGGGTATGACCCTTCCGAAAGCATTTCAGGGTCATGATTAGCTTCGAGTACCAATACATCAGAATTATCAATTGCCTCTTGAACATTACTTGTCACAAACCCCAAATCAGTTGCCACTGTAATTTTTTTATTATCTCCGATAAGGCTATACCCTACCGGATTGGCTGCATCATGGGAAATGTTAAAGGCATTTACTGCCAGTTGGCCAATCTTAAAACTATCCTGTATAGGATTAAGACAATCCTGCGGTAATTTGTCTAAACAATACATTGATCTAAAAGTTTCCAAACGTGAATAAAGCGGTATATGATATTTTTTGCACAACGTAGTCAACCCTGCTATATGATCACGGTGTTCATGGGTTATAATTACACCCTGTACATCTTTAATATCCTCGCCTAATCCTTCTAAGGCTTTAACTATACGCCTAGTGCTTATTCCCGCATCTATTAATAATCGCGTCCCGCCAATTTCGGCAAAGACAGCATTCCCTTTACTACCACTTGCTAATACAGCAACCTGCAAATTTATCGTCCTCTCTTATCCTATTGATAATAAACATTAGATAGCTATAATTATACCATTATAATATATATATCAGCAACGAATCAGCATAGCAAGAATAATAAATTAAAATAAATATACCAATAATTTATGGCAAATCTATGACTTTATATAGCAGAAATGCCGCCTAGCAATATTATATATATTGCTAGGCGGCATTTTATATTCGTATTCCTATATAATTAGGCAACGCAAACATTTACAGCACGCATTTTGCTGCTGTCACGGCTATCTGGTTCAGCATCGAAGGTTACTTTCTGGCCTTCTTCAAGGGTTTTATAGCCTTCAACCTGAATAGCGGAAAAATGAACGAATAAATCGCCACTTCCATCATCATTAGTAATGAAGCCATAGCCTTTACCAGCGTTAAACCATTTTACTGTTCCTGTCATCGTATGAGTCCTCCTGAGAATTAAAAAAATATTATATATTCAATAGAGTTAAACTAAAAAACACATGCTCTTGTAAAACATCGAATGAATCAATCAATGACTTACAAGAGCATGTGAGTCCGTTGCCAATCTCTGAATACAGCTTTACTATATCATGTAGCTTTTGAATTGTCAAATAAATATTTGCCCTTTTAGGGCTTTTTTACATTATTTTGTAAAATATTTAAATATAATGTAAATTTTGTTTTTTGTATACATTTTACTTTTTGTCTTGTATACTACCAACATAATATTTTATGCTTTCAACAGTGTATTTTTTAAGTTATAATTAAAGCACTATTATATTTTAATCACATACTATCTAATCATGCATATTCAATTTACAATAAATATTGTTTCCAGCGAGGAGTAATGTAAACTATATGACTTTACGACATTTTTCAATTTTTATTTGTGTATGCCACGAAAACGGCATAACAGCAGCTGCCCGAAAATTACACATCACCCAGCCTTCTGTCAGCCAGGCAATCCGTGAATTAGAAGAACATTATAATATACTATTATTTGAACGTCTGGGGCGTCGTCTTTTCCTAACAGCTGCTGGGCAAAGATTACTAACGTATGCCCAAAACATCATTCATCTTAATCTGCAAACCGAAGAAGCAATGCATTCTTTTAATGCCACTGGCAAAATCCGTGTTGGTGCCAGTATAACTATTGGCGAATCGTTATTAATAGATGTATTAAAGAAGGTTAATACCCAATATCCCCAAGCAGAAATATTATCGCAGATACATAATTCTGCCGTTCTTGAAGAAATGCTTTTAAACAACAAGCTGGATCTTGCCCTAATTGAAGGCAGCATCCATTCAGACCATCTCCAACAGCTTTCCTTCCTGAAAGATGAACTGATATTTATCGCCTCTTGCAATAACCAATTAGCCATAAAGAATGACATCACCCCTATTGATTTACAAAAACAAAAATTCTTTGTCCGCGAAGCTGGCAGCGGAACCCGCGAATTATTTGAAAAGAACATGCAGGATGCCGGAATACCATATGATATCGTCGGCATTTATAACAGTGCTGAAACTATAAAAAAAGCGGTTTCTGCCAATCTCGGCATTAGTGTTATTTCCAAACGCGCTGTACTTACAGAGTTGCATTCCGGTGAATTAATTAGTTTTTCTCTCCCTAATATTAAATTCTCCCGTTGTTTTTGGCTTGCCTATCACAAAGATAAATTCATTACTAATCTGATGCAGTCTTTTATTGACAGCTGCCGGCAAATCCCTGTCATAGTTTAATTTTTAAACACTTGACATTACTTCATAATTTATGTATATTTAGTTTATATTTAAAAGGGAGTAACTTGATAGTCATTATCAACATCACTGCTGTAACCAGCTGGTAATGGCGTCGTTCATCGATAAGTGAGACTTTTAATGCACAAATTGTGCATTAAAAGTCTCTTTTTTTATATACAGGATATACTTCATTGCCTATCGAAGACTCTTTTTAATATAAAGCTGCCCGTATACAATATATTTATTCTATATAAGGAGAACTATTATGGATTTTATCGCGGCCCTCGGAACAATTATTATTTTAGATTTGGTATTAGCAGGTGATAATGCTGTCGTCATTGCCTTAGCAGCTCGCCGTCTACCCTACAACCTACGAAAAAGAGCAATTTATGTGGGAACTGCCGGTGCTATAATCATCAGGATTCTAATGACCATCATTGCTGCCTATTTACTGACTATTCCTTTTTTGCAAGCCATCGGAGGATTATTATTGCTGCCAATTGCCATAAAATTATTGAATCCCAGTGATAAAAACACCTTAACAATAAACTCTGAAGCCAATTTTCTTGCTGCCGTCAAAACAATTATAATTGCTGATGCTGCAATGGGTATTGACAATGTCCTGGCTATCGCTGGTGCTGCCCACGGCAATCTCCTTTTAGTTGTATTAGGACTGTTAATAAGCGTCCCCATCATTGTCTGGGGCAGCAATATCATCGCCGCTTATATGAACAGATTTCCCTTACTGGTCACAATAGGTGCCAGCATTCTCGCTTACACTTCCGGTATTATGATCATCCACGATTTTGCCATAGGCAATATTATCTTGGATTTTAACGAATATTTACGCTATATCCTGCCAGTATTTTTCATTATAATAGTAATCACTTCGCCTTATATACTGCGCATTATTAACAACAAGAAATAAAGACAATCTTAGTCCAAACACAATACATCAATGCTCTACTACCAAATATCTTGCTGCAAATCTCAGTTTCTTACTACCTGACTCTCCACGCAATAAATGACCAAGCTTTACCATCACAAAAATGAGGCTGATACACATATTTAGTAATGCGCACCAGCCTCTATTTTTTCGTATATTATTTTTTCTTAGTTGTTTTTTTACTTGTTTCGGTTTTATTATCAGTTGTCTTAACATCAGCACTTACTTCTTTAAAGGACATTAATCCATTTTGATAATCCGTCATATCCTGCTTATCTACAGCCTCAGATGCAAAAAACGTTATAACATAGTTGGTTTTTTGCCCTTGAATATATGTATCAATTCGCTGGCTTGTGTTTTGCTGTGGCTTTTTATCATTTTTTCCATCTTTATTCGAATCAACATATACTTCCTTAGGCCATACAGCATACATAACTTTATGTCCATTTACAGGAATAAATAAAACTGTTTCATAGCCTCTGTTAGCTATTAAATTAGCAGCGTATTTTTCCGAATCAGCCTTGGTCATTTTATCAAAGTCAGGTATATCCTTTTTATCGAAAGCATTTGTTGCTACTATCCAACCCTTTAATATTGTATATCCTTCATTTTTAAATACAAGCATTTCGCCTTTTTGGTTAGCATCAATCAAAGGAATTGCTCCCAATGGTTTTTGCGGACACTCAATACTATATCCATATTCTTTGCTGGTATATGTATATGCTGAGGCCTGTGCCGGCAATATTGTGCCCACTGCAATGGACAGACAGAAAACGCCTACCAATGTTTTTACTATGTTTATCAATTTCACTGTAATTCCTCCTGTTAATAACCAGTAATATATTCCTTTACAAAAAAATATAGGGATGCTATACACCCCTATATTCATATCATATTTTAATTCAGCAAAAAAGTCAATTACAAATTACATATATTCGTCAGGATTTTGTTTTTTATGGACTTTATGTTTGCGGGCAAATAATGATGCTACTTTTTCTACTACCACAAACATAACCGGTATAAGGAAAACCCCTACAAGTGTGGCCACAAACATTCCGCCTACAACTGCAATCCCCATATTATTACGGGCTGCAGCACCAGCACCAGTAGCAATCGCCAACGGCAGACACCCAATGATAAATGCCAGTGAAGTCATTAATATTGGCCGCAAACGCAGTCTGGCTGCTTCCAAAGCCGCCTTCAGCACTGACATCCCCGTATCAACCCTGACTTTCGCAAATTCAACAATAAGTATTGCATTTTTTGCCGACAGGCCAATCAGCATGATAACACCTATCTGCATATAAATACTATTTTGTTGATTTGTTATATATTCCGACAGCAATGCCCCAAATATACCAACAGGAACCGACAATAATACTGCATATGGCACACTCCAGCTTTCATACAGTGCTGCCAAGCATAAAAAGACAAATACCAATGCTAATATCATAACCTGTGTCGTAGTATTACCTGCTGCTTTTTCTTCACGGCTTTGTCCTGACCACTCAATCTGGAAACCAGATGGTGCTATCTGGTTTGTCACTTCTTCAATAGCATTCATCGCTTGTCCAGAACTATAACCATCGGCTGGATTCCCCTGGATAGTTATACTTTTTGCCGCATTAAAACGGGAAATTACCGATGCCCCAGTTTCTAATTTAGGCTTTAACAATGTATTTAAAGGAATTAAATCACCCGCAGAATTTTTTACATAGATAAATCGGGTAGACTCTGGACCAGTACGATATTTCTTGTCCGCTTGCAGCATAACTTTATAGGTACGTCCAAATAAATTAAAATCATTTACCGGATAACCACCAAAGTTAACCTGCATAGCCGTAAATACATCACTAAGTGATACATTAAGATTCTTTATTTTTTCACGGTCTAGTTCAAAATCATAAACCGGTGTATTAGTTTTAAAGGTGGAATAAACGCCTGCCAGCTCTGGGCGCTGATTAGCTGCCGCCACTATTTTCTGCGTTATTTCATTTAATTCTTCATCCGTATGTCCACTCATATCCTGCAGCTGCATATTAAATCCACCTACAGAGCCAAGACCAGGCAAGGATGGCATACTAAACGCGATAATAGACGCCTGCGGGAATTTAGCTCCCGTCTGGAAAGCTGCGCCAATTTCAGCTTTTATTTGTGTCTGCGGTGTTGTTCTTTTACTCCATGGCTCAAGTCCAATGAATAATGTACCAGCACTTGATTTTGCTGCGCTGGAGCGTATATCATAACCTGATATACCCATTACATTTTTTACGCCAGGAATTTTCTGCATCAATTTTGTATAATCATCAATAACCGCCTGTGTACGATTAGCCGATGCGCCTTCCGGCAAATTTATTGATACTATATAAAAGCCTTGGTCCTCATCAGGAACAAAAGTCGACGGCAGTGTTTTAAACAACCAGCCCATCAGTCCAATGATAATAACAAGGAAAACTACACAGAACTTAGCTTTGCCAATAAACACAGCTACTCTTTTTACATAGCCGCGTGTAATTTTATCAAACCAATTATTAAAAGCATCAAAAAACTTAGCTAATTTCCCAGCATGAGCATTAGGATCATGCGGCTTTAATAAAATACCGCATAGTGCCGGTGTCAGCGACAGTGCCACAAACGCTGACAGACCCATGGAAATTGCAATGGTCAAGGCAAACTGTCTATACAAGACCCCTGTTGTTCCACTTAAAAAAGCTACCGGGATAAATACGGATGCCAAAGTAAAAGCAATCGCTACAACCGGCCCGGATACCTCATCCATCGCACGGCGTGTAGCCTCTTTAGCATTGAGTTTATCCTCACGAATATGACGCTCCACATTTTCAATAACAACTATCGCATCATCGACAACCAGTCCTATCGCCAGTACCATTGCGAATAACGTCAACGTGTTAATTGAAAACCCTAATACCGTAAACGTAGCAAAGGTACCAATAAGTGATACCGGAACTGCCAGCATTGGTATGAGAGTTGCCCGCCATGTCTGCAGGAACAAAAAGATTATAACCATAACCAAAAGCAATGCTTCGGCAAAGGTTTTCACAACTTCTACAATGGATTCTTGAATATAATTGGTATTATCAACAATCTCACTATATTTCAAATCTGGTGGGAAGCTGGCTTCCGCTTCAGTTATTACTTTTTTGACTCCGGCTACAGTCTGCATAGCATTAGCATCATTTGTCAGCATAACACCAATACCTGTAGCATTTTCACCATTCATTTTAGAAACTATACTGGAATCCTTAGCACCTGTTTCTATTCTGGCAACATCTTTTAATCTTATAAAAGATCCATCAGAATTAGATTTTACAATTATATTGCCAAATTGTTCCGGTGTTGAAAGACGTCCTTCAATTCTGCCGGTATACTGGAATTCCTGTTTATCCGGTGTTGGCTGCTGGCCTACGCTACCTGCTGGTGCCTGTTTATTCTGCTCAGTAATTGCCGTTGTCAAATCACTTACGGTAAGTCCCAATTCAGCTATTTTATCCGGATTTATCCAAACACGCATCGAATAATCCGAGCCGAATACATTAAGATCCCCTACCCCAGAAACTCGTTTTATTTTATCTTTCAAATAAACATCGGCATAGTTTTTAAGGAAAGTTTTATCATATGTTCCCTTAGGTGATGATAAAGCGAAAATAAATGCCATATCGGTAGACGCTTTAGCTGTCGTTACACCATTTGATTGAACATCGCTTGGCAGACTGGCATTAGCCGCAGAAATCTGATTTTGAACTTTTACTGAGTCAATATCACCATCTGTACCTAATTTAAAGACAACCTGCAAGCTGTAACTACCATTATCACTTGATGTTGAGGACATATAATCCATTCCGTCAACGCCATTTACCTGTTCTTCTATAACCTGCGCAACTGTTTCATTTATAACACTGGCATTAGCACCATTATAAGTAGCACTAACCCTGACAGTCGGCGGTGATATCTGCGGATACTGTGCTATCGGCAAACTAAACATTGAAATTAATCCCAATAAGACGATTATCAACGATATTACGATAGCAAAAATCGGCCTGTTAATAAAAAATCTTGACAAAATCTCTCACCCCTTACTGTTTTTGGCTAGCGCCTGCAGAAGAAGCATCCTTTATATCTGCACTATTTTGCATTGTCAACCCCAGTTCTTTTGCTGTTGTCATTGTTGGATTTACAAGAACACCATCCCTAACCTTGGTAAGACCTTCTACAATCACCTTATCACCAGCTTTAATACCGCTTTCAATAATCTGGTAACTACCAATTTTTTCGCCAAGTTTTACAGCGCGTGATATTGTTTTATTATCAGCACCTACTACCATGACAAATGATTTATCCAAAACCTGCTGTACTGCACGTTGTGGAACCAAAATAGCATTAGGCACTGTTTCACCTGTCAATTCAACACGAGCAAACATCCCTGGTAATAACAATGTATTAGGATTGTCAAATACTGCTTTTACTGTTAATGTTCCTGTATTATCAGTCATTGATCTATCAACCTGAGCAACTTTACCGGCAATTGGGTATTTACTGCCATCACTTAGAACAATATTTACAGCAGTACCAATAAATTGCCCGTTAAATACCTGATTGAATTTTAAATATTCATTTTCACTCAAACTAAACTGCACATATACTGGATCTACTGCACCAAGTGTAACAAGCGTTGTACTGCCGCCAGTAGCATATGTACCAGTAGCAACATCATTAACATCAAGTCGTCCCGAAATAGGTGCCCGAACAATCGTATCATTATAATTTTTCTTTGCTGTATCCACTAATGCTTCATCAGCTTCCACTGCAGCTTGATACGACGCAACTGTTTGCTGTTGATTTGTATATGTCTGTTCTGAAATTGCATTATTATTTACCAGCTGAGCATAACGCGATAAATCCTGCTGAGCGTTGCTAAGAGTTGCCTGTGCCTGCGCTAAATTTGCTTTAGCCTGGTTTAATGAATTGATATAATTACCATCATCAACCTTATATAACGCCTGCCCTGCTGTAACCTGCTCCCCACCATGAATATACTTAGCCACAACTGAGCCTGAAACTCTTGACTGTACACTAACTTCATTTGTTCCTTTTACCGTACCTGCATATTCAAAAGAAAGTGGTGTATTCTGTTGAATAGCTGCCATTGTCTTTACTTGTACAGCCCCAGCAGCCTGCTGTTTATTCGCTCCACAGCCAGCAAATATCATTGGCACCGCCATTAATAATGTGCATGCACCGACAAATTTCCTCCAGCTTTTTACCATCACTTTGTTCTACCCCCATACATTATTAAATAGTCCTTATAAATAGTAGTATAATCTGTCTTACACTCTTATAAAAGCAATTGATAGATTTTATCCAAAATATTATTTTACTAACATTTTAATCCGTTATCACATTGAAACATAGTAAATAATTATTTACTATCAATGAACATTATAGTATAGTATATTTATTGAAAAGTCAATACTTTATTAGAATGAAAGGGTTTATATAATGATTGACAAAAATGAAATTTCCAATGATTTTCTTGAAATGCTTTTTTTAATGCGCCATCGTATTTTTCGGCATATTTCCATACCACTTCCTATTAACCAATTTGTCGTACTATGTATCCTAGAAGATGAAGGCAGTCTGACATTTTCTGAAATTGGCAAACGCTTAGCTATCATTAAACAACAATTATCACCTTTAATAAATCGTCTCGAAGCTAATGAATTGGTGCAGCGCCTGCCTGATTCACATGATAAACGCCGCACTAACATTAAAATAACTCCCAAAGGTCATGAATTTATAAATCGTCACCAATCCATGGTTAAAGAACATCTGGAAAGTGACATGGTAACACTCAGTGAAAAAGAAATCAAAGAACTTGGGCAATCCCTAAAGACATTAATGAAAATTTTTGGTAAAATAAAAATGTCATAAATGACATTTTTATCTTTAGGGAGGACGTTTATATTGCAAAAGCATAAACTTGTAATCATCGGAATGGGAAATGTAGGTTCAGCTGTATTAGTACAAGCAGTAGCACAGGAATTAGCCGCTGAAATAGTCTGTGTGGATATTAATGAAAAAAAGGCTCATGGTGAAGCTCTTGATATGACACATGCTACCCCTGCATTATGCAGCCCAACAGTTAGTGTCCGTTCAGGCGGATTTGAAGAATGTAAGGATGCCGATATTATTATCTGTGCCGGTGGCCCAAGCATCCTGCCTGACGAAAAACTTGATCGTCTTATTTTGGCTAAACGCAATATAAAGGTCATCACTGATATCATGACTGAAGTTACCACTTATACTAAAGATGCTATATTTATTATGATAACTAATCCATTAGATATCACCACCTATCTTGCCGCCAGCAAATTTGATTATGCACCGGGCAAACTTTTTGGCACTGGCACTACACTTGAAACTTTGCGGTTAAAACGCATTATCGCTAATCATTACAATGTAAATGCCAAAGATGTGCAGGGCTTTATGCTCGGTGAGCACGGAAATTCAGCATTCCCTGCTTGGAGCACCATCAGTATCGGTGGCGTTCCTTTTAACGAGCTTGATAAGTACTATAATCCCCCAATGCCATTCGATAAAGCTGCTTCTGCCGATTTAGTAGTAAAGACAGCTTATGATGTTTTATTATCAAAAGGCTGGACTAATACCGGCATTGCAATGGGAGCCTGCTATTTGGCAAAATCAGTATTATTTAACAGCCGTTGCATTACCCCTGTTTCGCTGCCATTAAATGGCGAATATGGTCTAAATGATGTTGCTTTAAGTCTGCCTAGTATTATTGGCGAAAATGGTGTTGAGCAACGCCTGGCTATTAATTTACCTGACAGTGAATTAACTGACTTGCACAAAAGCGCTGACAGTATAAAAACTGTTTTAAAAGCTAATAATCTTATCAACTAATTACTTTGGCCAAACACCCTAAGCATAATAACCTATGCTTAGGGTGTTTTCTATTTCCATAATTATTTCCTAATGATATACTTACATAAGAAAATCGTTACTATTATCAGGAGGACTTCTCATGAAAAATATCCTAATGTTGGCTACTGGTGGCACCATCGCCTGTGAACCATCTGCTGATGGTCTTGTGCCAAAACTCTCCGGCGAAAAGATGCTCACAATGATTCCTGCTTTAAAAAACATCTGCAATATAACATGTCTCGAATTAATGAATTTAGACAGTTCCAATATTTGTCCTGACAATTGGCTGCTTATGGCTAAAACTATTTATGAAAGTTACGATAAATATGATGGTTTCGTCATAACCCACGGCACCGATACCATGGCCTATACCGCAGCTGCCTTGTCCCATCTTTTAATCAATCTAGATAAACCTGTTATCTTAACCGGCGCACAAAAGCCACTGCAAGCCACCCCCACCGACGCTGCACAAAACATCATTGATTCATTCATTACGGCTGCCGACAAAATTCCCGGCGTTTTTCTCGTATTCAACGGCAACATCCACAAAGGTTCCGTCGTGAAAAAAGTCTACAGCGAAAACTTTGCAGGCTTTGCCAGTATCAATGAACAACCCGCAGGAACAATCGTTCAAAACAGTATCAACTGGCTCAGTTCTTATTCTACTATTTCTACAGTAAATCCTTCCTTAAAATTAATTGATAAATTAGAAGAAAAAATATATATATTAAAACTAATCCCCGGCTTAAAGCCTGACATTCTCGATATATTAGTTGAGCATGACTATAAAGCCATCATCATTGAAGGTTATGGTGCCGGCGGTGTCCCCACTGATAAAGCCATTAATAATTTCCTTCCTGCTATAAAAAGAGCAATTGCTAAAAATGTCAGCATCGTCTGCACCACACAGTGCCTATACGATGGTGTCCATTTGGATAAATATCCCATTGGCATATTAGCAGCCCGCCTTGGTGCTATCTCCGGCACTACCCTCACTACCGAAGAACTTACCATCCGTCTTATGGTAATATTGGCACAGACCAGCGATAATAAACTCATCAAAGAATATGTGGAACAAATCTTGTAATTTTCTATTATACTCGTTGCTAAAAGAGGCAGATGCATATTAATAACTATGTGCGTCTGCTTCCATCTTTTATGCTGTTAAAGCCGTCCCTTCAGGGAAGGTGGCACTGCAAAGCAGTGACGGAAGGGTTTATAACTTAACCCCTCAGTCAGCTAAAGCTGCCAGCTCCGCACACAACGTGTACTATATTTCTAAGCGCTAAAGCGCAAAGAACTATAGCATATATGGGAGCCTTTTGGGATGAAACATTAATATATAATACATGCGACAACCCTATATATCTAATATTTTTTCAAACTTATTTTACATAAAATTTAAATAAGCTCTGTGTACCCTTTTCCCCCATGCCATCTTGCTGCAGCTCTTCCGCTTCAGACAGCACCTGACTTAATACTGGTAATTTAATACTAAACTGTTCTGCTGTATCGGTACCGATTTTCATATCCTTAATAAAATGTTTCAGCATAAATCCCGGTTCAAAATCATCAGAAAATGCTCGTTTTAACACATTATTCATCTGAAAACTACCTGCCGCGCCCTGCGAAATAGCATCATAAACATTTTCTATGCTAAGTCCCGATGCCTTGGCATAAGCAAAAGCCTCACACGCTCCGGCTAAGGCTCCAGCAATAGCAATCTGATTGCAGGCTTTGGTTTTTTGCCCAGCACCAGCACTGCCTTCATAAACAATATTTTTTCCCATGCAGGAAAAAACTGGCAACATTTTTTCATATGCCGCTTCATCGCCACCGACTAAAATTGATAATGATGCATTTTTAGCACCGCTATCTCCACCTGTTACTGGTGCGTCTAATGCCTGCTGTCCTTTTTTACTTGCCTCACTATATATTTTATCTGCCAATACCGGTGAAGATGTTGTCATATCGATAAGATATGCACCTTCTTTAGCATTAGCAATAATTCCATCCTCACCCAAGTATAGTTGCTCCACATCCTGGGGATAACCTACAATAGTTATGACTACATCCTGGTCTTTAGCGCATTGACCGGCACTTTCACAATATACAGCTCCTTTTTCCACTAAGTTCATTGCCTTCGCTTTAGTCCGATTATAAACACTGAGTTCATAGCCAGCAGCCAGTAAATGTTCAGCCATAGCATTTCCCATAATCCCTGTCCCGATAAAACCAATTTTATTCATAGTCATCCTCCTATTTGGCATCATTAAAATATACTTATATAATAACAATAATTCTACTAAAAAGATAATGAGATTTCATTTATACGCTTTATATTTTTTAGGTCTCATCTCTGTTTTATCTAAAAAAATATATATTTACTGATTTTTTTCTAATATAATACAATTTATTGGCATTTTACTGTTGATAATTTTTTGTTTAGTCGTTATCATAAGTATGATATTACTATTTATTTTCTTAGGAGGCTTTGCTAAAAATATTATGGGTGAAAAAAAGAATCGTTGTACCGCTGATTTATTAGTTGAATGTCTGGAAGAAGAGGGTGTCAAATACATCTTCGGTATTCCCGGTGAAGAAAATCTTGCTGTTATGAAGGCTTTAGAAAATTCTAAAATACAGTTTATAACTGTCCGTCATGAACAAGGTGCCGCTTTCATGGCTGATGTCTATGGCCGCTTAACTGGTAAAGCCGGCGTTTGCCTTGCTACCTTAGGACCTGGTGCTACCAATCTCGTTACCGGCGTTGCCGATGCTGACAGTGATGGTGCTCCATTAGTAGCAATAACCGGACAGGTTGGTACCGAACGTATGCATATTACATCCCATCAATTTCTTGACCTTGTAAAAATGTTTGAACCGATAACCCGTCGCACTAAAATGGTTGTCCGTCCTGATACTGTCAATGAAATTGTTCGTTTAGCTTTTAAATACGCTGAAAGAGAAAAACCAGGTGCTTGCCATATTGATTTACCAGTTAATATTGGTATGATGCCAATTCCCGATGACGAAAAACCATTACAAAAACAATATCCAATAAAGGAATATGCTGCCGTCCATACAATAGACGAAGCTGCCGAAATGATTTCTTACGCTAAAACACCAGTAATTCTCGCTGGCAGTGGCGTAATTCGCGCACATGCTGCCAAAGAATTAACTGCATTTGCTGAAAAACTAAAAATCCCAGTAATTAATACTATGATGGCTAAAGGTGCCATTCCTTTCGATAACAAATACGCTATGTGGACTATTGGTATTCCACACTCCGATTATCAAAATAAATTACTAGAAAAAGCCAGCCTGGTTATCGCTGTTGGCTATGATATTATTGAATATGCTCCATCCAAATGGAATAAAAACGGTAATGTCGATATTATCCACATTGATGCCTCAGCCGCCGATATAAATAAATTATATCAAGCCGAAATTGAGGTTGTCGGCAATATCCGTGATTCCTTAAAACGTATAACCGAACGGGCAGCCCGCCTGCAGGAACCAAAAGAAGCTTTAGAATTGCGTGCGAAAATGGTCGCCGAACATGAAAGCTATGCTGATGATAATTCCTTCCCGATGAAGCCACAGCGTATTTTAAATGATGTACGCAAAGTAATGGGACCCGATGATATCGTTCTTTCCGATGTCGGAGCCAACAAAGTATGGATTGCCCGCCATTACAACTGCTATAAACCAAATACCTGCATCATTTCTAATGGCTTTGCTACCATGGGTATAGCTGTTCCCGGCGCAATTGCTGCCAAACTCATCAATCCTAATAAAAAAGTCCTTGCCATTAGTGGTGACGGCGGTTTTATGATGAACTGCCAGGAATTTGAAACTGCTATTCGTCTTGGTACAAATTTCGTTACTTTAATCTTTAACGACAGTAACTATGGCTTAATAAAATGGAAACAGGAAAACCAATACAATCACTCTTATGGGGTAGATTTCACCAATCCTGATTTTGTTAAATTTGCCGAAAGCATGCATGCAGCCGGATTCCGTATTGAATCAGCTGAAGAACTTCTGCCTACTTTGGAAAAAGCATTTAAATTAGATGTTCCTGCCATCATTGATTGTCGTGTTGATTATGATGAAAATTTAAAACTTACCGCTCACTTAAAAGAGCTTATGGAAACCTTATAATCTATAAAAACAGCAGAGCTTAGTAAAATTACTATGCCCTGCTGTTTTTATAAAAAAAAGCCTTGCTAAAAGCAAGGCCCTGCTACTGCAGTGTTTTAGAGGAAAGTAAGACTCTATGAGCATGAAAACCTCTATATTAGCTGATGATATAAAGGCTTTAAAAATTTTTACCTTGGGACAACCGTCCTAATACTCACTACCTATAAAAGTTCTGAGTACAGAGGTTCGTCATTGGATAAAATAAAAACCCTCTTTTAAAAAGCTAAAAGAGGGTAAAATAATATTCCAAATTATTTATTCAATAATCCCCTTCCCATCGCTCGCAGGTACTTATGCAATAAAATGCATAAACGGTGATTGCTGATTAGGTAGTTCTCCTGGCTTCACATCATAACCTTACCGCTCCTTCTCAAGATTTCTCTTAATGGATAGCTTGCGGGTTTGCTCCGTGTTACAGTGGCGGGACCGCATCGGCTTGTACCGATTTCCCTATTAAGTCATTTCTGACGCCTAATCCCCCGGTATTAATTTTCTCTTATAATAGCACTTCATATATTTTTTGTCAATCTTGCAACAAAAATAAAATAACTGTATATTAATCTCTATAAAACAATTTTTGTATATAGGAGAGGCATTATGAATAATTTGCAAATTACTATAAAAAAATTTACGGTAAATGATTTACTAAGTAATTATCAGCAGCAAGAAAAATTCATGGCATACTGCAAGCAGTGTCACAAATATAATAGCCGCTGGTCATGTCCCCCGCTTAATTTTTCTGCTAATGAATATCTAAAGCCCTATCCTTATATTTATCTTATTGGCATTCAATATTTTTATGATGATGCTACTATCGCTGCTGTAAATACTACAGAAAAAGTCACTGCTTTTCCCATAAAAACAGCCAAATCACTAAAAAAACAAATCAGTGAAATATTGCTAACTGCTGAAAAAATCTTCCCACAAACCTTATCCATATCAGCTGGCGGCTGTGATTTTTGCTGTCGTTGCAGCCGTATTAAAAACGAACCCTGCCGCAAACCAGAAAAAATGCGCTATTCCTTAGATGCTTTTGGCATCGATCTTAGTCAAATCACGCAGGATATCCTAAATATAAAACTTTTATGGAACAGTGAAAAGCTGCCTGCCTATACAACCTTAATCCATGGTTTACTGGCTAAGCAGTCTATCAGCCAAGCCCAGTTAGAACATTTATTAGACGACCATGCGCCTGTTCTTAAATAACCTAATAAAAAATTTATAATAGCCATAACTTTTACCAAATATATTTTACAAATAAAGATTAATATGCTAGAATAATTAAGTTAGTTACGCGGGCGTAGTTCATTGGTAGAACGTGAGCTTCCCAAGCTTAAGAGGTGGGTTCGATTCCCATCGCCCGCTCCATAGGAAACTCAAGACTTCACGGCATTTTGCTGCGAGGTCTTTTATTTTTATTTAATATTTTTTTAAAGATTACGATATTCTATATATAACAATAATATCAAGGAGGTTAAATTATGAGTAGTATTGTTCCTATTAGCGGAGCTTCATCTCTGCTGAGTATTCTTAATCCTCAAAGTACTGACAGTTCCTCAAATGTTTCCAGTACTTCCAGTGCCACACCAGCTGCGTCCTCCTCATCATCTTCTGGAGATAACAGCAGCAGCAATGATACCACAACTACAACTCAAACTTTAGCGGATGGTTCCACTTTAGTAATTGTAAGTCAAGGTGATACCATTATATCCGAAACAAAGCTACCTGCTCCCGATTCAAATTCCAGTAAACAAGGAAAAGTTGGTTCTGCATTAGTTTCGAATCAATTTGATAAATTTAATGATTCTTCTGCCAGTACTGCCACTACTGCTGGTTCTTTATTTAATTCAGCAATTTAATACACATTTAAATAATGGGGCTGTTTGATTATTAATAATCAAACAGCCCCATTATTTTTTCAATTATCATTATAATGTCAGTGTTGCTGGAGTATACACTCGTGCTGCCAATTCTGAGTTCAATAAATAGAGTCCTTTGGCATCTTTGGCAAATAAATCATATTTACTGATATTGTCCTCAGCATTTTTTTCTTCTTCGCCCTGTTCTTTTATAAACCAATCCAAAAATTGCATAGTACGAAAATCTTTTAATTCATAAGCTTTAGCATATATTTCATTAATAGATTTTGTTACCTTTAGTTCATGGTCCAATGTTTCTTTTAATGGTTCCTTAAAATCCTTAAATTTCATAGTTGGTGCTTTAATATCCTGCAGTTCAAGATGGGCATTATTGTTTAAAACATACTCCATAAACAACATTGCATGATCGCGTTCCTCCTGCGCCTGTATCTTGAACCAATTAGCAAAACCATCTAAACTTTGCTCACTGTAATAACCATATACCTCAAGATAAAAATACGCTGAGTACCATTCCAAATTAATTTGTTTGTTTAGCATTGCTGCCAATTTTTTGTCGAGCATTAAAAATACCTCCCATTTTAATATACTAAATTTTTTATAATTAGTTACTGTAATAAAACTTACAAGTTTTATTTATAACATATCTACCCCTAGCTCATATCCAATATGTTTATTATCATATATTAATCAGTATTTATGCCGTTAGCCCATACCAGTGCATTATTGTACAGTTGTGCTATTTTTACCGCTGAAAAAGAATATTTTTTCAACCATTCATCCACTTTAGTCCATTGTCCTTTTTCATATATTACAGCAATTTCCAATAACTGACCCAAAAAACTTTTTTCATTAAACAATGCTTCTTTTATCTTATCGCTAAGACCTAAATCTATCACAGCCTGTTCCAATGATTCATCCAATACAATATTACTTAATGATAATACACCCACCAAAAAAGCTGCATCTTTTTCTGTTTCCGAGCAATTCATATTGCCGGCCATAAGTTCACAAAATCTTGCCCGTATAATTGACATTATAAATATTTCATTTGGTTTGTTTTCAATAAATTTCTGTAAAAAGATCAAATTAAGCCAATTGCGCACTTTTTCTATTCCCATCAATACTATAGCCTGCCTAATATTATATACGCTATTGGACAAACCGACTCCCGGTGAATTTATGTAGTTTAAAAGTTTATGTACCAATGAAATATCCTGTTTAATAATATTTTCCAATTTCTTGGTATCAATATTTTCCGCATTTACTTCCCGCAATAATAACAACTGTGATAATTCTTTTGTTGGCAACGCTTTACGAGAAATAACGAGTGGCTTACAAAAAAAATACCCTTGAAATAATTCATAACCAAATGTTACCGCTTGATAATAATCTTCTTCATTTTCAATTTTTTCTGCCAAAAGCTTGATGTGTGATGGAATAATACTGCGCATCATCCGCCGTTCTGTCGGATTAGTTGTAATTAGAAAATCAATTTTTATTATATCGACTAAATCTATCAATGGCTTATATTTTTTATCATAAATAAAATCATCTAGAACAAATTTATAACCTTTTTGACGCAATTTTTTACATGACTCTATCAAAGATGGTGTTGGTTCTGTATTTTCCAATATCTCTATATATGATGTTTCTGCTGATAGTAATTGTACGTTCCCATCTTCAATATTTTTCCCTGTAAAATTAATAAAGGCCTTTTTGTTATTGGTCAATGTATTTAAACCTAGTGATACCATACTATTAGTTAAAATATTTTTTGTTGCTGTATAGCCATCAGTATTTCCACTCATGTAATTGCTTGTTCCATCACGAAACAACAATTCATAGGCTACAGTTTCCCTATTCTTATCCAATATTGGTTGACGTGCTACATATACATTCATTGAGATTTATTCCTTTCTCAGCTTTGCAACAAGTTTACACTAAGAGTAATTCGCCACATTTATAATCGCTACCTGCTATTATAAGTATTTTTATACTAATAACTTGGCACTTTCCTTATATTATATTTTTTTATTTTCTTTTAATTTTATTTATGTTATCATTAGTATAAAATTATTATATTTTAGCAAAACTGGTGAAAATCAGTGACGCAAAGCTATGGGTCTACCGATATTATTATCTATGACTGCCAGGCTGCACTCATAGATAAGTGCAGTCTGGCAATTTTTTTATGAATTTATTAAATTTTATGATTTTTATGTATATAGTGTTATTTTTTTTAGAATAATTATTTATATTTTGAAAAAGTGGTGATTCATATGTTTTTTTTCTATACTACAGTCATAATTACTTTACTTGACATAGCCTGTATCGTTTTACTGACTCATTATTTTAATATCAAAACAAAATATAAAACCTTACTACTATATGCGTGTATTGCAGCTTATGCCAATTTTTCAACATTTGTTGCATTCCCCTCATTCAAGGTGCTTGATTTAGTTAATATTCTAGTATTTTTAATAATCACCATCATTAGCGTATCATATTATAATGAAAATTACTTTATATTTAAAATTTTTTTAAAGCATAGACGCCTACCGACCTCTGCCATAAAAACTCCTATGCATTCACAAAATATTTTATTGCTTCCTTCTATAAACACTGCAAAAACATCATCAATCAGACTGCCTAAATATCTTCAGCAATCTTTTACACTCGTTCATAAATATTTTTATAGCAATCATACAAACTACTGCCTGGAGTATTTAAACGAACAGCTCATTAATTTTGCATTCACTGAAGCAAATAAAAAGCATTATGACAAAGCTCTTTATCTCTATCATAATGCTCTAATCTACTATAAAAACAACGATTATGCCATTTTTATAATTATTTCCATTGCCAATATTTACAAAGCACAGGGAAAATATATATCTGCCTGCCATATTTATAATAACAGCTTATCCTTGCCCATAATAAATAATAATCACTTGGTCCAGACAGAATTTAAAAAAACTCTTTATTATCTGCACATTCTGCAATACGTATTACAACGTTATCATTTAAGCAATATGCCCTTTGCAGCTATCCCCGCCTTATATATAAATAAAGTAGAGGATATTTTTCAAAGAAAATTTTCCCAGCAGCAACATTTTTCAAATAAACATCTTCCTATTTTACAATTGACTATGACTAATAAATCAGCTTAAAAAAGGGATTGTACACAGCATAAATGTGTACAATCCCTTTTTTCTAACAGCTTATTTTGCTAAAACTTTTTTCATTGCTGCAGCAACATTTTCTTTGGTAAAACCAAATTTTTTGAATAATATTCCTGCTGGTGCTGATGCGCCAAAACCTTGCATGGTAACAGTAGTTCCATCAATACCTACATATTTACCCCAGCCAAAATCAGTAGCTGCTTCAACTGCTACGCGAGCGCGTACAGCTTTTGGTAAAACAGCTTCTTTATATTCATCGCTTTGTTGTTCAAATAAATCTACACAAGGCATACTTACTACACGTATATCCATTCCAGCAGCAGCCAATACTTCTTTAGCTTCAATAGCCAAGGACACTTCTGAGCCACTAGCCAAGAAAATACCATCAGGAATGTCTTTCTTAGCATCAGCTACAACATATGCACCTTTAAGTGCATCTTTACTGCTGCCGGCAAGTTGTGGTAAGTTTTGACGAGTAAGAACAAGTGCTGTTGGTGTTGTTTTACTGGTAATAGCAAGATACCAGCCAGCAGCTGTTTCCGTAGCATCGGCTGGACGGAAGATATTAATATTCGGCATAGCTCTAAGCATTGCTAATTGTTCAATTGGTTCATGTGTTGGGCCATCTTCGCCAACACCAATGCTATCATGGGTAAGGACATATGTAACCGGAATATTCATCAATGCTGCCAAGCGCATCATCGGTTTCATATAATCACTAAATACAAAGAAAGTAGCAATATATGGTTTCAAGCCGCCATGTAAAACAAGGCCATTAGCCATACCTGCCATGGCCAATTCTCTTACGCCAAAATGCAGATTGCGGCCAGCATAATTTTCCTTGCTAAAGTCGCCTTCATCATTCATATGAGTTTTATTTGATGGTGCCAAGTCAGCACTACCACCGATAAGCTGTGGCAATAAATCTTTTATACGATTTATCATTGTACCAGAAAGAGCTCTTGTAGCCTGTGGTTTATCTTCATAAGCCCAGAATTCTTCATCGCTTAATAATGCGTCGGCATCAACTTCACCATGGAATTTATCCCATAATTTTTTAGCTTCTGGGAATTTAGCTGCATAATCAGCAAATAATTTGTTCCATTTTTCTTCAGCGTCAATGCCTTTTTTACATACATCTTCATAATGTGCATAAACATCATCAGGAATAGCAAACGCATCCTGAGTTGGCCAATTCAAGTTTTCCTTGAGTGCTTTTACATTGTCTTCACCAAGTGGTTCACCATGAGCACTAGCTTTACCCTGTTTAGCTGGGCAGCCATAACCGATCTGTGTTTTCACTGTAATAAAGGAAGGACGTACTTTATCAGCTTTAGCTTCTTCAATTGCTTTAGCAATCTGTGCTAAATCATTGCCATCTTCAACAGTAATTGTCTGGAAACCAAATGCTTCCATACGTTTTTGTACATTTTCAGTAAAGGCAATATCAGTACTGCCTTCAATAGAAATTTTATTACTATCATATAATACGATTAATTTTGCTAGACCCAATGTTCCAGCCAAAGAAAATGCTTCAGAGGAAATACCTTCCATCATACAGCCATCGCCGCCTAAAGCAAATGTATAATGATCTACAACAGGAAATTCTGGTTTGTTAAAAGTAGCTGCTAAATGAGCTTCAGCCATAGCCATTCCTACAGCCATCGACATACCGGCACCCAATGGGCCAGTAGTTGCTTCAACGCCTACAGTATGTCTATATTCAGGATGCCCTGGAGTAAGGGACCCATCTTGGCGGAAATTTTTCATATCATCTAAAGTAAGTCCATATCCAAAGAAATGAAGCAATGAATATAATAATGCTGATCCATGACCCCCAGATAAAATAAAACGATCACGATTTTCCCAATTAGGATTTTTCCCATTATGATTCATATGGTTTGCCCATAATTCATAAGCCATGGCCGCAGATCCTAATGGTAGTCCTGGATGCCCCGAATTTGCTTTTTGTACCGCTTCAGCAGATAACACACGAATAGCATTAACACATTTTACATCAATATTACTCATACTATGTCTCCTCTTTATTTATTTTATCTGTTTCTCAATTACTTACAACTGAGAATTATGAATAAAGCCTTCCTTCAACTTTGTAAACCTCTCCCACTAGAATTCATATATTCATATAACAGATTGGATAGCAATTAATAATTTTCAAACAAAATCAAATTTTTTAGCTAAAATAAATCATATAATAATTTAATGCAATTATACGAATACTCATTTTGCCAGAGTATACTTTCTTATGTAAGTATATAATTTTCTAATTATTACACAACATATATTATCATATAAGCTAGAATAAAATGCAATAAAAAATATCACTTATTCTGGAATTAACTATCCACTGGATAAATATTATCCTTACCTATTGTAATTTATTACGATATTTTTAGCTATCCCCATATTTCAACAAAAAAATTAGCTATAAATCATAATCCTGTATTTTACTGCTTTTTGACAGTAAATTCAGGTTTTATTTTTATTTTCCAAATATTTTATATAAATCTCACCCCATAGTTCTAGTTTTTCTAATACTGGTTTAAATTCCCGCCCGACTTGCGTTAAAGAATATTCAACTCTAGGCGGAATCTGCGTATATACCTTTCGTTCAATTAAGCCATGTTCTTCCAAGCCCCGCAGTTGTTTTGTCAAAGTTGTCTGCGCTATCGGTGCCAGCAAGCGTTCCAGTTGTTTAAAACGTAAAACTTCTCCATCTAAATAATGTAAAATTAATAACGACCATTTACCTACCAAAATTTTTTGCGCAGTAAAATAAGGACATGTTCCAAATAAATTTTTATTTTTCATAAAAGCACCCCTATAGTATATTTTAAATACTAATGCCTGAAAATATTATACATAAAAATTATATCGTGCATACATTTATTATACTATCATATAAAAAACTCCATTACAATCGTCTTTTATGCTCTCTTATTAGTAATTATGTATACATTTACATGATTATAAAAAAATATAACACTTGACTTAGAGTCCACATCAAGTATTATTCTAATATTCGTTCCCTACTATTACTATTTATAAATACACTACCTAACAAGTTTTACCAATATTTCCTCTCTTAGTATACTTTAAATATCTAGGAACTTAAAATATACTACTTTACTTTTTCATTGTACTAGTTTATTATGTGTATATAGTTAATTAGTTACTAGGTAACAAATTACTATTAAATATTTTTTTATTATGAAGGAGTTCTTTTTTATGAAAAAACAATTATTTACCTTATCATCAATTTTAATCGGTATGGCTTTTAGCAGTATGGTATATGCTAATCCTGTAGCTAATAATGGTTTAGAAACAATCACCATGAATAATATGAGCAGCAGTGAATATGGTACCACTCAGGTAATCGACCACAATCCTACTTCTTATAGCAAAAGTGAAGTTAACGGCCATGTTTTGGAAAGCTGGGTAAAAAACAATATTGCTTATACTGCTGTTGATGGTAATATAACCAAACAAACCACTATTGATAATGGTCTGGAAAAAAGTGCAACACCATTTGTAAATTCCAACAACCACAGTCAGTACGGTTACAGCAATGATGTTCATATAACTAATAATACATTTAAAGCACCTAAATTAAACCTTGGCGGCAGCTGCTAATATCTAAAATACTTAAATAAAAAAGTTGCTATGATTTTACAATCATAGCAACTTTTTTATTTGTCATATTGCTTGCATAAGGCTACAGCAGCCTCTTCTGATAACGGCTTACCAAAGACATAACCTTGCACGTAATCACAGCCACATTCTTGAATTTTCACGAGCTGTTCTTCCGCTTCCACCCCTTCTGCTACAATTTTCATGCCTAATGCATGCCCCAGCTCAATAATTGTCGCCACTAATTTTACCTGTGTTTCACTAATTGCAATTTTATCAATAAATGATTTATCTATTTTTAAATAGTTTACTGGCAATGTCCGCAGATATGTTAACGATGAAAAACCTGTCCCAAAATCATCCAATGCCAAATTCATGCCATCTTTTTGCAAAGTTTCCAGCTTGGGAATATTGGCGTCCAGATTTTCCATAATCATGCTTTCGGTAACCTCTATTTCAATCTGCGGCGCAAATACATGAGCTGCATCAATTATTTGACGCACATTATCAACAAAATTATTCATTTTTATTTGTCGCGGTGATATGTTTATTGCTACTTTTATTTCCTCATGCCCCAGCTGTGCTAATTTTTGGGCGAACCTACAGCCTTCGGCTAAAACCCATTCACCAATTTTATTAATAAGCCAGCTGCGTTCTGCTAACGGAATAAATTTGCCAGGTGAAACCAGTCCATACTTTTGGCTCTTCCAGCGTATGAGCGCCTCAAATCCAGCTAATTTACTGCCATCAGCTGTAAACTGCGGCTGATATTGCAGGAAAAATTCATTTTCTTCCAAAGCACGATGTAAATTATTAATCATAATAGTATCTTCTGTAGTTTTTTCTAATAATTCCGGCATAAAAAATCGCCAGCAACTTCCACCAGCTGTTTTTGCTGCATACATAGCAGCATCAGCTTTTTTTAAAATCTCTTCTACATTATTTCCTTGACTAGGATATATAGCTATACCAATACTTGCCGCTAATTGCGTCGTTTGTCCATTTTCCACATCATATTTATGCCGCAATTTCTGTGAAAGTGCCGTAGCAATATCATCCATATCTTCCTGCCCATACTCACCGCGTTTAACTATAATAAACTCATCACTGCTAATACGCGAAACAAAAGTATTAACACCAAAAAATTCCTGCAACAGCTGCCCTGTCTGAATAATAACCTTATCACCAGCGTTATGACCAAAAGTATCATTGACTGTTTTAAATTCGTCAATATCCACAGAAAATACTATCCCGCTGGCATCTCCCTGTTCAGCCTTTTCCAGTTCCTCAGCCAAATACATATTTAAGTTTATTCTATTAGGCAAACCTGTTAAGGCATCATTAAAAGCAATCTTTTCAATTTGATTTTGAATCTGCGCTTTTTCCATAGCTAAAAAAGCCAAATCAGCAAATTGCCGCAAAATTTCTATATCCTCCGATAATATATTTTTTTTATTGCTCCAAGTCACGGCTAAAAGGCCTTTTACTTTCCCGCTTTTTTTAAAAGGAACTAATATAACACTCTCAACTGCCCGCTTTACTTCAGTAAACAATACGCCATATTGCTCATTGTCAATTTTGCTTATTACTTTTCCCAATTCATATATTTTTTGCAATGGACCTTCTCTAACATCTAATTTATAATTGAATTTGTCTTCATAGATACCCAAGCCACAATGCAAAATAAAATACTGACCTTCATTTTCATATCTGCCAATAAAACCATCCTGGGCTTCTACAAGCTGAAGGGCATTAAATAAAACAATTTCTGGTAAATTATCATTAGCATCAGCCGTCTTTATCAATAGATTTGTTGTCGCCCGATACTGTTTTTCTCTGCGTAGCAGCTTATTTTCAGCCTGCTTTCTAATATGATTTTCTTGATGCAGCTGTTTATTGCTTTGACCAAGCTCTTCATTTATCGCAATCATTTCTTCGTTCATTGCTGTCAATTCCTGATTAGCTGCATAATAATCCTGTGTGCGTTCTTCAACTTTCTTTTCCAACAAATCATATGCCTGCTGCAATTTTAACTCATTTTTCTTTTTCTCTGTAATATCATGCCATACAAATACTTCATATGTTTTTTTACCTATTTTTATAGTATCTGCCGACAAAATACCTGTTCTTTTGCTGCCATCCTTAGCCTGCCAGCAAACTTCTTGTTCTGCGATGATATTTTCTGTCGTTTTGTCAGGATCCTGCCAAAAAAAATCTATTTTTTTACCAATGGTTTCATCTTCTGTGTAACCAAAAACCTTATAGAATGCATCATTAACTTCAAAAACATTTTTTGTTTTGTTATCTATTAGTCCAACAACATCAGTAACTTTTTGAAATGTCTTAAAATATTTTTCTTCTGTTTCGACAAATATATTACTTATAAGAAAAACAATAAGTATCCCGCCCGCCATACAGCAAATCCCCGTAAACAACAAAGTCATATTATGTCGGCTGATTATCTCAGCAACTTCCGAATCAGGTGCTGAGATTGCCATAAGCCAACGCGAGCCTTCGGGTAAATCCAGTGGTGTAATCACTGTAAAAACGTCTGTACCATCTACATTATATTGTCCATATATAGGTTTATCGCTCGTTAATGCTTTTTTCAGCAATACTACCAATCGCGTATCAATAGAACGGAATGCTGCCTTTTCCGATTTAGATGGTGCAAAAACATTTATCCTGCCATTTAAACTTGATCGTAATTCATGTGCTATCAGCAAACCGGATTCATCTATTATATAACCATAACCATGGTTCATAAATTTAATATCACCAATAATTGACATCAAGCTATCAACAGGCATTATGCCTTGTATTATTCCTGTCATTTGTCCATTTTTTACTATAGGTGATATAATTTCCAAAAACATCCGGTCTGATTCACGTGAGCGCACTGAATCCGTAATTATTGATATCCGTTTTCCTTGAACCCGTTTTTGATAATAATCTTTATTTACCTTTGTTTCCAAACCATCCGCCCGTATCATATTGCCGTACATATCGATATAATTTATTTCTGTAAAATTATCATTTCTGTGCAGTGCTTCAGCTAATATTGCTATTAATTCAGCTTTATCATTGACATCTATCGAATCTGTATCTACTGCCACATTATTTACATATACAATTATTCTATTTAAAAAACCATAAATGCGGCTAGAATAATCTGCTCCAATTGAGGCAGCATTGCGATTAACATTCTTTTGGATAACATTATCAAAAAATATATAATTAACTATTGCCATTATTAATAATGACACAATCATAATCGCTGTCACCAATAGCAGAAGTCTGACACGAGTATTTTTTATTTTAAAAATTTTCTTAATTTTTTCTCCTTTTATGATTTTTTTCATATGCCCAACCCCATTTATATACAACAAATGCTAATTATTAATTTTCAAATTTATTGATATTAGTTTTTTATTCTCTTTTTTTAAGACAAAATCCTTTCACTATTTTATATAAAAAAGCTCTATCTTATCATTAAAAATGTAAGATAAAGCTTTCAACCAAAAAATTATTATTACATAAAATA
This sequence comes from Pectinatus brassicae, assembly GCF_014201835.1. Lineage (GTDB taxonomy): Bacteria > Bacillota > Negativicutes > Selenomonadales > Selenomonadaceae > Pectinatus > Pectinatus brassicae. Next base: position 44,299 of record NZ_JACHFH010000023.1, read on the forward strand.
TTCATTAATACGCGGCTGTGCCAGCTTTTTAGTAAACTCCGCCGCAAAAGTCATATATTCAGGCGTTTCCATATGCTTAGCCTGCACGGGACAAATACGAATACAACGAAAACAGGCAATGCATTTATCATCATCTATCTGATTATAGTCTCCTTTATCAATGGCATTTTCCGGACACTGCTCGGCACATAAGCCACAATTAGTGCAGTTATCATTAGTAAGCGGTCTAAATTTACCACCAGCGCTGCCTTCACTATTTTTATATTCTATATTGCCGGGAAAAACGACTTCACTCCTATCACCAGCAGACAATTTAGCCAATATTTTTTGAGCGAAAACTCTATCTTCCTTGATATCCTCACCATCAGGTCGCCCCACCTGAATTTTCCCATAAGTATGCTCACCAATCAATGCAGCTCCTGCAATAGGTATAAAACCCTTAGCTTTAACCATATCAGAAAGCTCCAATAATGCGTCATCATAATCCCTGTTACCGTATGTCACAGTGACTATACATGGCGTATTATTACCCTCTATTGCTGCTAATCTGTCCTTGACCCCCTTAAACATCCTGCCACTATAAACAGGCGCACCAAAAACAATTACATCATTTTCTGAAAAACTTCTTTTTTTATATTCTTTATTAAGGGTCATATCTATACTTTCAGCATCATTCTGTAATATTTGAGCTATTGCTTCTGCCCCCTTTTTCGATGTTCCTGTTGGCGAAAAAAATATTGCTGCTATACTCACTTTTCCATTCCTCATTTTCCTTTTTTTAAATTATATACTATTCGCATCGCTCATATCTCTACAGCGATGCTTATGGCATCCCCCGCAGCTACAGTATTCTTCAGTGCCATTGCACAATTTATAATCGCCGCCTTCTATCACCAGCATTTTGCCATGAATCAAAACTTCTGCTAATTTTCCCCGGGCAGCATTATATATCCCCTGAACTGTAGTTCGTGCGATATTCATTTGGCGAGCACATTCTTCCTGCGTAAAAGCCTCCGCATCTATTAAACGAATTGTTTCATATTCATCTATTGACATCGTTACTATATCCGTTGTTTTATTTCCCATTGGGCCAAAACGATTTTGCTTAGGCAGGCAACAGACTTTGCGCCATTTTTTTGGTCTAGCCATATCCATTTCTCCTATATGTTCTTATTCCTGATCATTTTTATCCTCTAACTACTATATTTTACAGCAAAACAGCCTGCCGCAAAAGACTTTACTTTCATGGCAGGCTGCTATTTTATATTATTTTTCATTTAGTAATTCTACTTGTAAAATATACTATTTCAATATAAGTATTATCGACATATGCCATCTATTATTAATAATAACATTTTTATAACATATGTCAATAATCCCGATAGGATAAAATTAGTCTTTAGCGATGATCTTCATTTTTAGTTCCTTAAACAACATAAAAGCAAAAAATACAATTGCCGAATATCCCGCAATAGGATAAAGTATATTAACTAATTCGTCAAAAGGAATAATTCCGCCGCAAAATATACCAACCATCGTCAAGACTGTAGCTATAATATTAAATTTCTTTGTTTTATCAACAGCAAATTTTCTTACTACCATAAGTAAAAATGATGCTACTGCCGAATATATTGACACTACAATCAGTATGGAAAACAGCAATCCCAATAATGGTGAAATATCTTTAGCAATCGCCAATGTAGGAACCTGTTGGTTTATTATCAGCTTATAATAAACCATTTCGCCTATTACCAATAATATAATGGCTGCCGCGAATGCTATTGTTCCTAAAATCCCTGCCATCCTTGCTTCCTTCACTCTATTGGCTGAAGCCCCGCAGTTAACCTGAAACGGAATACTTACAATAAGTGCCAAAAAAGCATATAAGACAGCTGACCACAGCCAATTTGAAGATGCTGCCTTAAAGCCTAGATTCGGCATAGCACTATCTGCTTCTGCCAATAAATGTGGAGTTCCATACAATAGACTAAGTCCTGCTATCCCGATAATCGCCAAAAAAACTATTTTAACAGGGCCAATAACACCAATAATATCAATAAGCTTTTCTACTCCCAATAATGCTGTACCCAAGGCCAAAACACCAATAACAGCTGTTCCCATATATGTCGGTAAATTATAATATTGGTTTATAGTAGCGCCACCGCCAGCAAGCATTACAACAAAAATACAATATATCAGCGTCAAACTATACCATATATATATCTGGCCTAAAACTTTTCCACAATAATATTCAAAAACATCATAAGGATTGGCAAATTTATTTTTTTGTCCTGCACCATATAAAATATAAGTAATAATGCCCATTATCACTAAAAACACTATCCCGCCAGCAATTCCCTTTATGCCATATACCGCAAAAAATTGCAGAGCTTCCTGCCCTGTAGCAAAGCCCGAACCTATCCAATAAGCAGCCAATGCCCCTGCTAATAAGAATACCTTTTTTATGTCTATCGTTTTATCGCCCATTTCTCCCACTCCATTTCAATATTTGCAATTTTCATTTAATTAATTTAAATATAAAGCCGTCAAAATACAAGTACTCATCTTTAATTAATCTAAATATAATGCATACTTTATTTTAACGGCTTCTTCGTTGAATACGTTTCTTCTATATTTTTTTAATGGCCCAGCATAATATTCAATATTTCTACATCTGTCGACTTCATGCCGTATTTACCAATACGGCCAATATTACGAATACTTTTTTCATAGTTTTCTTCTATTACACGACAGATTGTCAAATTAAGTGCAACACTTAATAAACTCAATAGGAGAAAGCCAATGCAGACATTTTCTAGGTCTGGAATTAATAAGGTAAAGAACATCATCTAGTTCTTTTTGCGTAACGTTATGGAAATTAGTTCCTTTTGGAAAGAAAAATCGTACAGCATCTCCCGCTACCATGCCCAGAACAGCAGCTGCTGCCACGCCTTTTTGTCCGCCGGAATTGGGAACTACAACACCTTTTACATTTTTAATAATATTACCACTGCAGCGTACCAGCATTTTTTCCGGCATATTTTCCAGTACTTCCCTTGCTTTAGCAGCAGCATAAGCGATTGCAATTGGCTCAGTACAGCCCATTGCTGGCAGTAATTCTCCCTGGAGAATTTTTATATAATTTTGATATTGCTTATTTTCCATAGCCCACTCCTTCAATAATTACTATTATGCTTTCTTGGAAAAAGCAATTTTACAGGTTGGACAGCCATCTGCAATTGTATCAGTTAATTTAAAATCAAATCCCATAGCTTTAGCTATATTTCTATCTCCATCCATCGCCATATCACAAAGCTTTTCACAAGTGCCTGCATCAAAGCCGGCATCCTGCCACGCTTTAAGCAGCGGGCAATGATGAAAATCCATTTCGATTTTATCGGCAGTTTTCACAGCGAATTCCACCGCAAAAGTTTTTACCGTAGTATCGGTAAGAAAAGTGTCAGCAAAACATTCCACATTATTGGGATCAGCACATTTATCTTTTATATCATTGCCCTGTATTATTCCAGTTTGGGCAATCGCCGCCCGAATATATTCTTCTGCTTCTTTAGCCCGGCCAGCCTCTCTGGCCTTCACATAGGTTAACCCCATCCAAATAGCTCTATGGCCAATAGCACCCCTTTGCAAATCAATCACCTTGTCATTTTCTTTAATGTCATCATTCATTGTCCGTCTCCTCCTTTAATATGATTAGAATCAAATGCTAATAACAGTACCATTGCTTTAAATAAATTAATGATTCATATTCATCTCTTTGTCGTAATCATATCACGGCAGAGAAAACAACGCAACACTTTTATTTATTTAAATTACATTTTTTTCTTTTTCTAAAACACTTTTATTCTTATAAAATTATTTTATATTATATATTTTAATTGCAACAACTGTTTTCTCACATATTTTACCATATTTCATGTTTATGAATAAACATTTTAGCTATTGTCATTAAAGATTGCTCGTGATAACTTGCAATCCCTATAATATAAGCTATAATAAATATATCTGCTAATCATATCAGCATTTTTATAATAACTAACACTATTTATATATAAAGAGGTTCCCATGAATACAGCATCTACTACTTTAAAAGAACACATTTATAACGATTTATTTACTGCTATTGTAAATGGCAAATATCCGGTAAATACAATATTAACCGAGAAATTCCTTATGGATACCTATAATGTAAGCCGGGCACCTATCCGTGAGGCTCTTATGCAGCTGACCGGCACTTCTATATTATGCAGCATTCCACGGCAGGGTTATAAAATAATTTCACCAAACTTAACACAAATACACAATATCGTGAAATTCCGTACAGCTTTAGAACCAGCATTTTTACAAATATATCATGCCTGTATTACCCCTGATACTATTAATGAACTGCATAAGCTTTGTAAATTATTTGATGCCTGCCCTATTAATGATTTCATGACTCGCTGGAATTATAATTGTAAATTTCATTTAAAACTATTTTCCACTTACAATAATGATTATGCTTATACCTCATTAGAAAATTCCCTATCTATCCAAACACTCTTTTTTGTCCAAAGCCGCCATTATGCTTCGACAAGTCTGCATTTAACTATACTTGATTATTTAGAAAAAAAGGATATTGATACCGCCATAAATATTTTAAAGGCTGATATCGGACAATTTCTTTTATCAACCACTTCACATACTGATAATTTTTCTTAATGAATTTTAGATTTATCCCCTCTCAAACTGTATATAAAAAGGACTGCTGCACCCAAAACGTGCAGCAGTCCTTTTTATATACAGTTTAGATTTTTAAAGCAGCTTATTCGCTGCATTCGTCGTGATGTTCATGACTATGGCATACAGAACCTGTAGAAACAAGATTCCCCTTAGCATAAGCCAAAGCTGCATCTGCAGCTTTACCGGATGCTCCAGTGATTACTTCAATATTTTTGGCATTAAAAATATCAATAGCCCCTTGTCCCATTCCGCCAGACACTACTACTTCAGCACCCTTATCGTGCAAAAAGACTGGTAAAAATCCTGGCTTATGGCCTGGATTAGCTACAGACTCATTGCTGACAATCTGTCCATTTTCCACCGTGAAAATATTAAAATTGGCACAATGGCCAAAATGCTGCGTTACCATTTCATTTTCGCTGGCAACTGCTATTTTCATCTTCATCGCTCCTATAATAGTTATTTACTCAAACTTCGCACATCAATAAAAGTCGATGTACCTTGAAAATTCAATAATTGGCGTTATTTAAATAGCAATATTTCAGGCTATTTGGCGTAGC
>NZ_JACHFH010000024.1 GCF_014201835.1 Pectinatus brassicae
CAGTATTGGATTGGTCTTTTGCCAATCTCTATATGCATATTTCTATACATACTGACTAGTTTGGTCGCCTAACTCACGACTTAAGTCACGAGTGTGCGGCTCCCATTTAATCAAATATACTGGTATAAGTAGCCGGATTAGAGCGTGGTGTACGACCAATAGGTGATTGGTCGATATCAATTATCTTATCGATATTTTCAATTCCCTTTATTTCTTTATGCTTGCCCGGCTTACCTTTTGCTGTATAAAATTCTGTTGCCAATCCCTTAAATAAAATTTCATTTACCAAGGTTGATTTACCTGAACCAGATACTCCTGTAACTACCGTCAAAACACCTAGTGGGAATTTTACCCGCAGATTTTTTAAATTATTTTCAGCTGCACCAATCACTTCAATATATTTGCCATTTCCCTGGCGCCTTGTAAGCGGCACTGGAATAAACTTCTTACGACTCAAATATTGCCCGGTCATGGATGCTTCTACCTGTTTTATTTCCTCAGCTGTTCCCTGAGCTACTACCTTACCGCCATTAGCTCCGGCCAGCGGTCCAATATCAATAATATTATCAGCTGCATACATGGTATCTTCATCATGTTCCACAACTATTAAGGTATTGCCTAAATCACGTAGATGCTTAAGCGTTGCTAACAGACGATTATTATCACGCTGATGCAGTCCAATACTCGGCTCATCAAGAATATATAAAACACCCATAAGCCCTGAACCAATCTGCGTTGCTAATCTTATTCGCTGGGCTTCGCCACCGGATAAAGTTCCGGCCGCCCGACTTAAAGTAAGGTAATCAAGCCCCACATTCAGCAAAAAACCTAAGCGGGCATCTATTTCCTTTAATATCTGCGCCGCAATAATTTTATCACGTTCATCCAATTGCAGTGCTTCAAAAAATTTATGATTTTCCTCTATTGTCATATTTGTTACTTCATTGATATTTTTCTCGCCAATAGTTATCGATAATGCTTCTGGCTTTAATCGTGCGCCATGACAGGTAGGACATGGCGTTGTACTCATATATGCCTCATAGCCTTCACGCATCACATCGGAATTTGTTTCCCGATAGCGTCTGGCTAACAGGGGCATTACACCTTCGAAGCTTGTATGATATTCCTTTAGTTCGCCGAACATGTTTTCATAGGAAAAACTATACTGTTCTTCACCTGTCCCGTACAGTAATTTTTCCTGCACATCCTTTTTTACTGCTGTCCACGGTGTATCCAGTGTATAGCCATATACTTTAAGCACAGCATCTATCTGACACATCGCATACGACGCTGGATTTTTTGATAATGGGGCAAATAATCCATCAGCAAAGGGCATATTTTTATTGGGCATAACGAGTTCCAAATCAAACTCCTGCCGACTGCCTAATCCATCACAATCAGGACAAGCTCCATATGGGCTGTTAAAGGAAAACATCCTTGGTGCAATTTCCGGCAGGCTGATACCGCAGTCAATACAGGCAAAATTTTGGCTATACATTAATAACTCACCATCGATTACCTGCACATAAACAATGTCATCGCCTAGTTCCAATGCCGTTTCTACTGAATCTGCCAGTCTTGACTCCATGCCTTCCCGCACAATTAATCTGTCAATAACAACCTCAATCGTATGTTTCTTATTTTTTTCCAGCTCAATATCTTCATTAATATCAATAATATTACCATCAATCCTGACACGTACATAGCCCTGTTTTCTGATATCTTCCAATAATTTTTTATGCTGACCTTTTTTACCGCGGACTACCTGAGCCATAATCATTAATTTACTTTTTTCTGGTAAACTCATTATACTATCCAAAATCTGGTCAACACTTTGCTGTGCTATCGGCTTACCGCATTTAGGACAATGTGGTTTACCGGCACGAGCAAATAATAAACGCAGATAATCGTATATTTCAGTTACCGTTCCCACTGTCGAACGGGGATTGCGGCTGGTTGTTTTCTGGTCTATTGATATTGCCGGCGACAAACCTTCGATATAATCAACATCCGGCTTATCCATCTGTCCAAGAAACTGTCGGGCATAAGAAGACAATGATTCCACATAGCGTCTTTGACCTTCAGCATAGATAGTGTCAAACGCCAAAGAAGATTTTCCTGAGCCCGATAAACCTGTAATAACTACAAGCTTATCACGCGGAATAGTAACATCTATATTTTTTAAATTATGCGCACGTGCGCCTTTTATTTTTATTTCATCCGGCAAAGTATTCACTCCCAAATCATCTATAAATAAACTCTAATATGAACATTATATATTAAAAAATAATCTTTTTCCATAGTTAACTTATATAAATTTACATTTAATCATTTATTTTTATTACCGAATTTTTTATAAGATAAAAAATAATGAGTCTGCTGCATACATATTACTATTTAATACCCAAAGGCTCCCCCATAGGGGAGCTGGCAGCTTTAGCTGACTGAGGGGTTAACTAGCTTATTTCTTAACCCTTCCGTCATTGCTTCACAATGCCACCTTCCCTACAGGGACGGCTTTTAAACCATATCATAACTAATATTGTTTTTCTAATCAATATACAGCTCTACTCCAAGATAACTGACAGGTTTAATTGCCTGAGGAATTAACCTACTTATTACATAAATTTTTTTATCACTACCTCATAGTACCTCCTCTTTTACATAAATATCTTTCAAATTGCAAAAAAAGGCTGCCACACATATTTATTAATGTGCGGCAGCCTTTTTAAGTTAATTCATATTATTTATTTTGTGCTTTTACTTCCTGAAGTTTTGGTCCCATAATACGTTTATAGGCTTCAACGCCTGGCTGATTAAATGCATCAACATTAGCCAATTCGCCTTCATAAGCTATAGACATAGCCAACATATAAAGCAGCTGTCCAAGATTAAATGCATCCAGTTTAGGCATGCTGAACAACGCATTAAAACGTTTATTAGAAGTAAGCGCATCAGCATTGGACTGACGGGCAACTTCCAAAGCCTGACCCATTGTTACACCGGAAATATCGGATAATTTCTGCGCTTCAGGGAAAGCATTAGGAATTGTTATATCATTATCCCATTCATTGATACGGATAAATTGAACAATTTTATTAAGCTTGCCTTCCTGATGCTGCTGGGTCTGAGAATGCATATCACGTGTACCCAATGCTACGATTGGTGTACGACCATAGCAAACTTCTTTATCATCTTTATCAAACTGTTTGCCCAAAGATTCAGCAAGCAGCTGGATATACCACATGGAAACAGATTCCAAATAATCACCGTATGGCATCATTACTTCTTCATCGCGTCCATATTTTTCAGCTGCAATATATTTAAGTGCTGCATTAAGCATAGCCGGATTCTGCCAAATATCATCATTTTGGCAAGCAATATCCATCTGCTTAGCACCTTCCAAAAATGCTTCAATATCAAAACCGGTAACAGCTGCTAATACCAAACCTACTTCACAGAAAATAGTAAAACGTCCACCAATACCATCTGGTACAGCAAAGCTTTCCCAATTATTTTCCATAGCCATTTTCTTAAGTAAGGTTGGTTTCTTTTCATTAGGATCGGTAACAGCAACAATTTCTATTTCCACATTAGGATTATCTTTTAAAGCATTATAAATAACCATAAAGTTAGACATGGTATCAAGTGTACCACCTGACTTGGAAATACAAATAAGCATTACTGTATATTTGTGCGGATTCTTTTTATCATGATTCATTGCCATATCAGCAGCATGGCTTATATAATCAATTAAATCTTTTGTGCTGCGCGGGTCAATATTATTGCCGCTAAAGAACACTTTTGGATAGCCATTGCGTTCTTCTTTAGTTTTTAAATTCCAATAACTGCCGCATTGTACATCAAACAGTACTTTATTGCCTAAGAATGAGCCGCCAATACCAAGTGAAACAACAGCATCAACACGATTACGTGCTGATTCACCAAATTTTTTCAAGCGGGCAATTGATTCCGGGGAATTAAGATTACCTTCTTCAATATAAGGTAATTGGCTGAATAATACTTTTTCTGGGGTACCATCTTTTGATAAATGCGCGTGGATAACACCGGTCTTACGCATTACATCCATAGCTTCATGCGCTTTTTTTATCTCTGGCATCAATTCTTCTACATCATTTTTTGTTACACCATTATCACCAAAAAGATTGTCATACTGAACCTCCCACGACTAAAGTCGCGGGGTTCCTGCTTCACAGATAGTTGCGCAAAAAACACGTCTTACATTATCTCCACAGGCTATCCCCGTAGTTCCTACGGTTCTTATATATGTTATTACACTGCTGTGTTTAAAATTCTTAATCCTTCATTGCGAATGTTTATAGCGGCATTTATGTCTCTGTCGTGATGCGATTTGCATTCAGGACATTCCCAATGTCTTATAGTAATGTCTTTTATTTCTTTATTTTGATAACCACAATTATGACAAATCTGACTTGATGGATAGAATTTATCTATTTGCATTATTTCTTTGCCATACCACTGAGCTTTATATTTTAGCTGGCGGATAAATTCTGACCAACTGGCATCTATAATACTACGGGCAAGTTTGTGGTTTTTCAGCATGTTATTTACTTGTAAGTCTTCTAAGCAGATAACATCATAGTTTTCTATAAGTTTGAGCGAGAGTTTATGCAGCATATCTTTTCGCTGATTTGCAATACGTGCCTGTAGTCTGGCCACTTTGATTCTTGCTTTATTTTTGTTTGCGCTGCCCTTTGTTTTTCGGGACAAGCGTCTTTGCAGTTTGGCAAGTTTTTCCAGTGACTGTTTGAGGTATTTATGACGGGGATATTTATCGCCATCGGATGTAATTGCAAATTCTTTTAAGCCAAGGTCGATACCGACATAGTTGTCAGTTCGTTTAAAAACAGGTTTTTTTACTTCGGTGCAACATAGAGATACAAAGTATTTACCATCGGGCGTTTGTGATATTACAGCGTTTAATATTCTGCCCTGTGGTATTTGTTTGTCTCTTATTTTTACTTTACCCAGCTTGGGAAGTTTTATCTTTGTTCCCAAAAATTCAATGTTGCCATTAGTAAAGTTTGTCTTGTAAGATTTATGCCTGTTCTTTTTTGACTTGAATTTAGGAAAGCCAGTATTTTTACGCTTAAAGAAATTCTGATAGGCCGTATCGAGGTCTTTTAACGAGTTTTGTAGGGAACATTTATCCGGCTCTTTCAGCCAGATGTTCGCTTTTTTTAACTGCGTTAAATTTCTTGAACACTTGGAAAATGTAAGTGTTGTTTTATCATCTTGATATGCTTTAATTCGCATAGCGAGATAGTGGTTAAAGACATATCTTACACAGCCAAATGTTTTTTGTATCAGTATTTCCTGTATTTTGTTGGGATATATCCTAAATTTGAAGGCTTTTTCCATAACGTACTCACTTTTCTTTTCATCTTTACAAGATTATCGCCTGATTACCTTAAAAATAACATGCAGGCTTTAGAAAAGCAAGTTTTTCATAGTAACATATATAAGAATCGTAAGTTCTTTTTTAGTCGTATTGGGGAGGTGTCGTTCACACAGGTTCGCTGCTTCCTATGCGGTTCTCTTATGAACTCCTTTATGTTTCCATAAAGCACAGACTATATCTTGTCCTTCGGCATTATCCGTTAAGGTCTGCCCACTTCCGGTCGCTTGACCGTACTTCCCTCAAGAGGAATAGTCGTTGGGGATTCTCCTGTTCGGAGCTTTCCTGCTGATTGTCCATTTTCTTAGTGTTTAGGGTTTAACCTTGCACCATACAGTATATTTTTTCTACTTTCGTCGCCGTCACGTTTGAGTTTATTTCATCTTAGCGTTGTGGCTATACTGTCTTTAGGAGTTTCCAGCATTTCAAGCAGTATTGGATTGGTTTTTTGCCAATCTCTATATGCATATTTCTATACATACTGACTAGTTTGGTCGCCTAACTCACGAGCAAAGTCACGAGTGTGCGGCTCCCATTTAATCAAATTCAAATCCTGATTCTAGCTTTAAACTCATTACTAATATACCCCTCTTCTTAATAGATGAACATTTATTTCAATAATGGCCCAATAGATTTCACTAAATAAGCCATAAAACGATCACGTAATTCCGGTCTTTTTAGCGCCTGCTCTACAGTGGCTTCTAAAAATCCTTCTTTATCGCCAATATCATAGCGTCGTCCGGCAAAATTAAGGGCATAAACCTTCTGGTTGCGCCCCAGTTCACAAATGGCATCTGTCAACTGTATTTCATGTCCACTGCCCGGCTGGGTATGCTCTAAAATTTTAAAAATCTCTGGATCTAATATATAGCGACCCAATACAGCCAGATCAGAAGGTGCTTTGTCAATATCTGGTTTTTCAACTAAATTTTTAGCCAGCCAAACATTGTCATTTACCTGCTCAGGGTCAACTATACCATAGTTAGATACCTGATCGTGTGCTACCTTTTGTACTCCCAAAATACTGCCGCCTAAATCATCATAAGCCTTTATCAATTGAGCTAAACATGGCACTTCCGCATCAACTAAATCATCGCCTAATAATACGGCAAACGGTTCATTGCCGACAAACTGTTTAGCACATAATACAGCATGCCCAAGGCCACGCGCTTCTTTTTGCCGAATAAAATGCAGGGAAATACTCGATATCTCTTCAATAGTCTTAAGCATTTCATATTTACCTTTGGATTTAAGCTGCAGTTCAAGTTCCAAAGAACGGTCAAAATGGTCTTCAATTGAACGCTTATTACGTCCCGTTATTACCAGAATTTCTTCAATACCAGAGGCAATGGCTTCTTCAATAATAAACTGTATTGCCGGTTTATCAACAATTGGCAGCATTTCCTTGGGCTGTGCCTTAGTCGCTGGTAAGAAACGTGTCCCCAGACCAGCTGCCGGGATAATAGCTTTTCTTATCTTTTTCTGCATAAATTACAAATCCAATCCTATATTTTCTTTTACGCTCTTATTATTTCTAATAATTCTTTTGTTTTGGCATCCAATAATTCTTTATCACCGCGTGCTTCGACATTTAGACGAATGACCGGTTCTGTATTGGATATCCGCAGATTAAAGCGCCAGTCAGCAAAAGCTACGCTCAATCCATCTGTTTTATCAACCTGTCCTTTAGGTCCATATAATTCTTCCATTTTCAGCATAACCGCAGCACCATCTTTTACCGTGCTGTTTATTTCACCGCTTATCGGGTAGCGCTGCATACGTTCAGCCAACATCTTTGATAATGGCTGATTCGCTTTAGACACTAATTCTAAAACAAGCAGCCAGGTAATCATGCCACTATCACAAAATGTGAATTCACGGAAGTAATTATGGGCTGACATTTCACCGCCATATACAGCATCAACCTTGCGCATCATTTCCTTAATAAAGGCATGTCCACTTTTACACATAACTGGTATTCCGCCAGCTTCTTCAACAATCTCAATAGTATTCCATATCAAGCGTGGATCGTAAATTATCTTTGCTCCTGGGTTTTTATCAAGAAAAGCCTTAGCTAGGAAACCTACTATATAGTACCCCTCTATCATATCGCCTTTTTCATCAAAAATAAAGCATCTGTCAAAATCACCATCCCAGGCAATACCAACATCAGCATTATTTTCGCGTACAGCTTTAGCTGTAGCTACACGATTTTCCAGCAAAATGGGATTAGGTACGCCATTAGGAAAATTACCATCAGGCTCATTATTTATTTTAATAAACTCAAAAGGCAATGCCTTTTCCATTTCGTCAAGAATCGGACCTGCGGCTCCGTTACCAGCATTAACTACTATCTTTAACGGTTTTAAATCTTTTTTATCTACATAAGCCAAAATATGGTCAACATAATCAGCCATAATGTCCTTTTGCTCTACAGAACCTTTTGTTGCTGCTATTTCACCAAGTTCGCCAGCAATTGCTTTATTTTCTATATCCTTAAGACCAGTATCAGCGCTTATTGGGCGGGCTCCCTCGCGTACTAATTTCATACCATTATAATCCTTAGGATTATGACTGGCGGTTATCATTATTCCGCCATCAAGCTGCCAAAAATATGTAGCAAAATAAATCATTTCAGTACCGCACTGACCAATATCGATAACATCACAGCCCATATCAGTAAGTCCCTGTACCAAAGCATCTCTTATATCAGGTCCAGACAAACGTATATCATGTCCGACAACTACCTTCTTAGCCGCAAATGACTTTGCGAAAACCCTTCCTATACGATAGGCTAATTCCTCATTTACTTCTTCTGGATACTTTCCACGAATATCATATGCTTTAAAAGCTGTACGTTTTAATTCCATTATGCATTATTCCCCTCTTATTTAATTTTTCAAACAAATATATCTTATTAAAAAATTACATAAAAACCTTAATATATATTCTCTATATAACGGTAAATTTCCTTTTAAAAGTTTATACGCATTACTATTATAGCAGAAAAGTTAAACGTTTACTATAACTTATCATAATTCAAAATATGTTTTTTAGTATAATAATACATTATTGCTAACGGCACACATGAACCAATCCAAGCCAAGGGATTGGCAAAACAAGCTCCTGTATACCCCCAGATTTTTACCAAAAAGATTGCCGCGGCAGCACGCATAATAAGTTCCATAACACCTGCTATTGTCGGCACAATACTTTGTCCCAATCCCTGCAAAGTAAAACGATAAATAAATAGAAATGATAAAACAATATAATTTATTCCATCTATAATTAAATATAAATGTCCATATTCTATAACCTTTTGTTCACTGGCACCAACAAATTGTTCCAACATAACAGGACCAAACGTTATTAAGATAACTGCGATAACTAGCGCAAAGCCCCCAGACATAAACATGCATTTTTTTACACCGTCATTAATTCTGTCTATTTTTCGCGCACCATAATTTTGTGCCGTATAGGCCGCCATGGCCATGCCAAATGACATCATTGGCATAATTGCTATAGCGTCAATTTTTTGGGCCGCAGCATAAGCCGCCACTGCTATTTCACCCAAACCATTTAAGGCTATCTGTAAAATAATCGCACCTACGGCAATTATTGAAGCCTGAAATCCCATAGGAATCCCAATACGCAGATGCTGCCAAATAAAATTTCCATTCATATGCCAATCTTCTTTTTTAAAACGCAGTATCGGCATTTTTTTTGCAATATAAATAAAACATAAAATTGCTGACAACAACTGAGATATAACCGTTGCCGCAGCCGCACCGGCAATTCCCAGCCCCAAAGATAATATAAATATGATTTCCAATAATATATTAATAACCGTTGCAAAAATCAAAAAATATAAAGGCGTACGACTATCTCCTAATGCTCTTATAAAGTTCATCAGCATATTAAACATAATAGTTACCGTCGTACCTGCATAAATAATGCTTATAAAAGAATAGGCATTGTCCAGTATTGCTGCTGGGGTATTCATAAACAGCAGCATCGGCTTTGCTATAAACATACCAATACTCGTCAAAATAATCGCTGTAACTATACAAATCGCCAAACATGCTGCTGCACTTTTACGTACACCAGCCATATCACCTGCACCAAAACGTTGACCTGTATAAATAGCCAATCCATTGGTGAAACCCAAAACAAGACCGATCATTAAAAACATCAGACTGCCGCAACAGCCCACAGCGGCCAATGCACTTACTCCTAAAAATCTTCCCACTAATAATGTATCAACCAATGCATACATCTGTTGAAAAACATTACCTATTATCAGCGGGACAGCAAAAGAAAAAATAAGCTTAGCCGGTCCGCCTACTGTCAAATCTCTTGTCATTATATTCACCAAGTCCAATATATTTTTATTGTAAATAATCATTTATTATCTGAGTCATAATAGCATAAAGAAGTAAAATTTGCAAAATTATTTTTTTTTTACAATAAATTTATAATTAAAACTTTAAATATTTTGCTACAATATATCTGAGATTTTCCTGTAGTGCCATTTCCGTATCAGCTAAAGCCGCGGCTGACGGTGCTAATTTATTATAATGAAATACGTGCTCTTTATTACTGAAATAATCTGCTGGATAAGGTGTCACAGCAACACCGGCTTGTTTAAAATTAAGCACAGCCCGGCGCATGTGAAATGCAGATGTTACCAACAATGGCTCTTCCAAACAATGCTCCTGCAGAATTTTTGCAGAATAAACAGCATTTTGCTTAGTGTTAAGACTTTTATCTTCTACTAATATTTTATTCTCCGGCACACCTAAATCCATCAATACACGTTTAGCTATAACAGCTTCCTTGCCACTATCCTCATAAACCTGTCCGCCTGATACAATAATTGGCACATGCAGTATTTTTTGCAGTCTAACTGCCGTAAGCAGACGATTTGCCGGCACACTACGCAATTCTCCAACCCCTGTTACATCAGGTCTATCTAATGTAGCTCCGCCCCCCAGCATAATAATAGCATCTCCCGTAGGATATGCTGGCGGATTATATATGTTTTCTAAATTTCCAACCAAATTTTCTGCCACCCAGCCTGTTGATAATACATACAAAAGAAATGTTATAATAAAAATTGTCCCAGCAATTCTGCTCTTTCCTTTTTTATAGCAGCATCGAGCCAGCAACATAAACATTACTATAAAAATTCCCGGCGGTAAAATAAAACTCGCCCCGAATTTCAACAAATAAATCATTAATCCAATTCCCCCACAAGGATATTTTTCGCCAATCACGAAATATTATATATTATATTATCACAAATTAATAAAATTTAGTAAAGAGGCGTTGTATTATGTTAATGAAAAAACAAGAAATCATCCGTGCTGAAAAAAAAGCTGGCGGTAAAGGCCATATACTAATCGAGCATTTAATAACTCCTGCTGAAATGAAAGATAAATGCCAAATGTTTGCCAAAGTAACCTTAGAACCGCATTGCTCGCTCGGTTATCACCAGCATGTCGGCAATAACGAAACCTATCATATAATTGAAGGAACCGGCCTTTATAATGATAATGGCAAAGAAATTACTGTGCAGTCTGGCGATACCACCTTTTGCCCAGATGGTGAATATCATGGCATTGAAAACACCGGTGACAGCAATCTTGTATTTATGGCATTGATTATTACCGAATAAATTTACATACACTAATTTAACCCTTCCGACTTGGCTACGCCAAGCCACCTTCCCTTGCTACAGTTCTTTGCACTTCAGTGCTTAGAAATGTAGTAAGCAAAGCAGAAATGTAGTACACACAGTGCAAGGAACGGCTTACAAACCATATATACCAAATCAAGTAGTATTCACTTAAAAAATACTACTTGATTCAATGCTATAATTTTAGCTACTATTACATATACGCTCTATCCCAACAGGCTCCCATTTAGGGGAGCTGGCGGCTTAAGCCGTCTGAGGGGTTATTTTATAAATACGTATATATTCCAGAGGTTATACATATGTTAAATAGCGATTTAGAAAATATAAAAAAAATAATACCCGCTGTGCCTGGTATTTTGGGAAAAGATGATTACATAAATGCTGCTGTACTTGTACTGCTGCTTTCAATAAATAACGAATACCATTTATTATTGCAGCAGCGAAGTGCTTTTATTTCCCAAGCCAATGAAATATGTTTTCCCGGCGGCAAGTTTGACAGCAGTTTAGATAACTCCATGCAGGATACTGCATTGCGTGAAACCGAAGAAGAACTTGGTCTTAACGCTAAAAACATCTCCATAATTGGTCAATTAGACACCTTATGTTTATCGATTGGCAAAACTATCGATATATTTATTGGAACTGCTGATTATACTCTGGCAGATGTCCAAATTGACAGTAATGAAGTTGATCATGCCTTTACTTTACCGTTATCGTATTTTAAAAACAATCCACCAGAAAAATATAGTGTTATGGTAAAAAATCATCCCTTTATAAATTCACCCCATAAAATTATTACATTTCTACCAGCGAAAAGAATTGGCTTGCCGCCTCGTTATCATAATGCCTGGGGAACTTTTAAACAGCCTATTTTTGTTTACAAAACACCAGAAGGTATTATTTGGGGATTAACTGCCCGTATTATTAATCATATAATAAGTCAATTACCTTAAAAAATCGGCATTCTTTCCATATTATCCACATCGTTTTAGTAATGTTTAAACGTAAAGTTAATTTTTATTTAATTTTTTCTGCAGCAAATTATCTATATTAAACAAATAACTGCCTGACAATATAAGTGCTACTGCTGCTGTTAAATATATTAAATACTAGTCTTAAAACCAATAAACTAACTTCATAATAGCTGTATTTCATACTAATAGCCTCTTTCTATTTACTTTCTTTTTATTTTTTAATTACTTTATGTAAGTATCATAATATACGTACTTACTTTTGTCAAGTAAATATGTTATTATTATATTGGAAGGAGTTGATTTATCATGAATAAGTTTTCACTATGTCCTCGTTATGAAATAGCATTTTCTATATTAGGTAAAAAATGGACAGGTCTTATTATAAGATGCCTCTTAGATGGTCCAAAAAGATTTTCTGACCTGTCTGAGTTAATTCCCCATTTAAGTGCCAAAGTCCTTGCGGACAGAATGAAAGAACTTGAGCAATTGAAGTTAGTCAATCGTACTGTTTATCCTGAAATTCCAGTAAAAATTGAATATTCATTAACTGAGCAGGGCCGCGATTTAGAACAAACTTTGCATGCTGTACAAGCATGGGCAGAGAAATGGATTACCGTTGATTGCAAATAGCAAAAAACCTCGGATAGCAAAATCCGAGGTTTTTGCTATTTGGTATTATCCATATATTCTACATCATCATCAGCAAGATATTCCCCGCTGGCTACTTCAATTATTATCAAAGGCACTTTTCCAGGATTTTCCAAACTGTATGGCGTTGTCATTGGTATGAATACACTTTCATTGCCATGCATCATTCGATTTTCTCCATCAATACCAATAAAAGCAGCGCCTCTGGTTACAATCCAATGCACTGCCCGATGATAATGCATTCTTACTGGTAAAACTCCGCCCGGATTTATTGTTAATTTTCTCATACAATAACCTGGTCCTTCATTTAATAATGCTGCCTGTCCCCATTTATAATAAATAGTCGTATGTTCATCAACTTCCCGCCGTCCACGCGCTTTTAAAGTATTTACTATTTCCCTTACATATTGAGATTCACCTTTTTGCGCCACAAGAATTACATCATCAGTTTCGACAACCATAATATCTTTTAAGCCAATCCCTGCAATCAAGCGACTTTGACTCCACAGTAAACTATCATTACAATTTATTCTTATACAATCACCCTTTACAGCATTACCGCTAGAATCCTTCTCTAGTACCTCGTATAATGCATCCCAAGAGCCTACATCATTCCAATATAAATCAAGCGGAATCATTACACCACGCTGTGTTTTCTCTGCTACAGCATAATCAATAGAAATTCCTGGCATGTTAGCAAAATTTGCTGCCGTTTCCTCATAAGTATTGCCAATATATTTAACTATAGGATTAGCGTATTTCTGCAATTCCTCATAATAAGTCTGCCATGTAAAACAAAACATGCCTGAGTTCCAGAAATATTTTGTATCTTCTGTATATTCTAAGGCAGTTTTTTTATCTGGTTTTTCTGTAAAACCAGATATTTTATAAAAACCATTTTCTTCTTTTATACCTGTCCTAATATAACCAAAAGCAGTTTCCGGTTTTGTTGTTTTTGCTCCAAATGCTACAAAACTACCTCTTTGTGCTTCCCTTTCCGCTTTTTCTACTATATCATTATATATTTTTAGTGGTCTTATAATATGGTCAGAAGGTGCTATAAACAATGCTTCATCGTCCTGGCTATTTAAAATATCCTTACAATATTGAGCTGCTAAAACAATGGCTGGTGCAGTGTTTCTGGCTTCATTTTCAATAACTATATGCGCCTCTAATGCATTGCATTCAGCTAATTCACTTTTTACTGAAAAAAGGTAATCCTTACCAGTTACTATAACTATATCCGTTACCTTTACAATCTGGCGGAATCTATCAATAGTTTCCGCTAAAAGTGATTTATCCTGATTTATATGCAAAAACTGTTTAGGACGTTTCTTGCGTGACAGTGGAAATAAACGTGTTCCGCCACCACCAGCTAAAATAATTACTTTCATATATAAATTCTCCAATCATTATAGTTATAAATAGACTATCGTACATTAATAAATAATGGATTCAACCTTATTTTTAGTTTTTTAAAGACTTCCCTTTAGGGAAGGTGGCACTGCAAAGCAGTGACGGAATGGTTATATAATAAGTCAAACCCCTCAGTCAGCTAAAGCTGCCAGCTCCCCTGCATGGGAGCCTTTGGTGATTATCATACACGGGTTCGCTTCATCAAAACAGCTTTTTCCGTATACCATTTTTTTCACTTCAATGCTTAGAAATGTAGTAAGCAAAGCAGAAATATAGTACACACAGTGCAAGGGACTGCTTTTAGAACCTCACTAATAATTTATGCAAATTTAATATAATTACTATTGGTTGTAAGGCTCCCTTATAGGGGAGCTGGCGGCAAAGCCGTCTGAGGGGTTATTATCCATTGAGTTCTTTTATATATCTATCTAAGGCATCATGCCAATCTGGCAGACGCTTAAAGCCCGCTTCATCCAAAGATTTTTTACTTAAACGTGAATTTAGTGGTCTTTTAGCTTTAGTTGGATAAGCCTCACTAGGCTGACCTGTTACCTCAACATTTTTTCCCGCTAATTTAAAAATTTCCGCAGCGAACTGTGCCCATGAGCATATTCCTTCATTAGTAGCATGATATGTACCATATTTTTCACTTTGTGCCATATCACAAAGCAACGGTGCTAAATCAGCTGTATATGTAGGTGAACCTATCTGGTCATCAACTACCTTTAAATCAGCATGACTGTCAGCCAATTTCAGCATTGTTTTTATGAAATTATGTCCATTTATACCAAAAACCCAGGATATTCTTACAATAAAATATTTCTCCAATAAATCTTTTACAATTTCTTCTCCGTCAAGCTTGGACTTTCCATATACATTTGGCGGATTTTTTTCATCATCGATATTATAAAATTTTTCGCCATCCCCTGGGAATACATAATCTGTGCTTATATATATTAATTTGGCATCAATTAACTTACAGCCATCAGCTATAGCTTTTACTGCATCAACATTTATTTTCCGACACAAATCCACTTCATCTTCGGCCTTATCTACTGCTGTATAAGCTGCACAATGAATAACTACCTCAGGCTTATATCCTTCTATAAATTGCTGTATCGCTTTTTTATCAGTTAAATCAAAATCACTGCGCACAGCACCATAATATGCTATATTTCTTCTATCCAACTCACGACAGACATCAAACCCCAGCTGTCCTGAACAGCCTGTTACCAAAATCTTCATATATTTCCCCCACATTTACTGCTTTTAAAGTATGATTATTACTTATTCTCCTTTTTACTTATATATCCTTTATTATAAGCTACAAAGACTATATTTACAAAAACACATTAATATTACGTTAACATAATCTCTTTCACAATTGCTTTTAAGAGAAATATACGATAGAATTATTAGACTACTAAATATATATATATTAACTCTGTCATTTTTATTTTATAAAGGATTTTTTATGTATTTTATACGCCTATTACGACCTTTTACCGTCTTATTTGTTTTTATTAATATTCTTTTTTTTAATATTGACGGTTTTGCTTCCAGTAAGCATATCTTAATTTTAAATAGCTATGAAGCCGACTATCCCGCTACCTCAGACTGGTTTAGCGGTTTAAAAAACACCTTGAATAACAATGAAAATATTAATTTTACCTACTCCAATGAATATTTTCATCTTTTATATTTTGGACAGCAGCCTGACTATTTACAGGAAATGGCGCGGCATATTGCCAGTAAGTACAAGCAGCACCCACCAGATTTAATTATTAGTGACAGTTACCTGCTATCTTATTTTAATTCCTATTTGGAGAAAATTTTTCCAAATACAAAAATTTTATGCTTAGACCCATCTTGTGATAAAATTTCCGCTTATAATAAATCTGCCAATATTATTCCTATACAAGGCTTTGGCAATGAATACCAAAAAAACATTCCACTTATTTTAAATCTTTTTCCTGAAACAAAAAAAATTATTGTTATTGTCAATGACTCCTATTTTGGTAAACGCGCCATAAAAGATATATCATTATCAAGCAACAAATATAAAAATACCGTCAATTTTGTTTTTACCAATAAAATGCATTATGCCGAAATGATTCATGAAATCAGCTACTCTCCACCCCATACAGTCATCTTTTTCCTAGGCTGGAACAGCTATCTGCATGATGAACACCTCTCCTCAATTCAAATGTTCAATCATATAAAGGAAAATACAAATTTCCCTATTTTTACACTCAACCCCTATTATATAGGTAATGGTGCTATCGGCGGCTATATAAATCATTGGGATAAGCTAGGACAGCAAACAGCCACTATCAGTTTGGATGTTTTAAATAATCCCAGCCATAAAAATTCATATACTATCGCCCCCATTAATGAATACATTTTTGATTGGAATCAATTAAATCGCTGGAATATAAGCACTCAAGTTCTACCTATTAATTCCCAAGTAAAATTCGAGCCTCTATCTTTTTGGCAGCATTATAAACACTGGCTGATCATTGGCTGCAGTATTATTATAGTTCAGGCTTTCTTTATTGCGTTTTTGTTGTTTACCTACCAAAAACGGAAAAAAGCTGAGCTGGAAATAAAAAATCTAAATAATAATTTAGAAAATACCATTCATCAGCGTACCGCCCAGCTACAAGCTACTATTGCTGAATTAACTAATATAAAGTACACGCAGGATGCAACCAACAAATATTTAATAAAATTAAATCAGCAGTTACAGACAAAAGCTATGACCGATGAATTAACGGGGCTTTACAATCGTCGTTATGCTCTAGAAAAGCTTAAACAGCTTATTAAAAATTACAATACTAACCATACAAATTTTTCTTTAGCCATAACCGATATTGATTTCTTTAAAAAATTTAATGATTCTTACGGTCATGACACTGGTGATTTTGTACTAATATCCATAACCCAGTCAATGCGCTTCTTACTTCCCAATAACTTTATTGTTTCACGCTGGGGTGGCGAAGAATTTGTAATATTAATGCCCGAAACAAATGTCACTGAGGCTGCCGCAGTGCTTGATGAATTCCGTCAGACATTAGCAGAAAAAATATGGACATATAATCTGCAGCAATTACATATTACCATGACATTTGGCATAACAGCTGTACAAGTCAATGATACCGCAGATAACCTGCTAAAACGAGCCGATGCTGCACTTTATTCAGGTAAAGAAAATGGCCGCAATACCATCGTAATAAAATAAAATTACAATACACCTATCGTTTTAATTTATACTTTAGACGATAGGTGTATTTTTGTGGTACAATATAGCCTGTATTTAATATATTCAACAATCTTAAAGAGGTGTAATAATGACCTACAATAAAATTTCCTTATCATCGTACATATTTGTCGGTTCAATGTTATTTGGTCTTTTCTTTGGTGCTGGTAACTTAATATTCCCAGTACATATGGGGCAAGAGGCTGGTACTAACATTTTGCCGGTAATAGCTGGTTTTTTGCTTACTGGTGTTGGTCTGCCATTTCTTGGTGTAATCGCCATTGGATTTTCTCAATGTGATGACTTATATGAACTTTCCAGCCGTGTACATCCTGGCTATGCCTTATTTCTTACTATCGCCTTAAACCTTACCATCGGGCCTATATTCGCCTTGCCGCGTCTAGGCTCAGTATCTTATGAAATTGGACTTTCTCCTTATATAGAGCCAGCTCATCAAACTATCGCTCTATTGGTTTTCACTGCCATTTTCTTCATTGTTGCACTTATATTTTCTCTAAAACCTAATAAAATACTCCTTTGGATAGGTAAAATATTAAATCCATTATTCTTAATGTTTTTAGCGGTACTGATTATCGTAGCTTTTATCCATCCCATGGGACAGGGACATCTGCATGCCGCCCAGGGTGCTTATACTACTTCGCCATTCTTCCATGGTTTTACTGAAGGTTATAACACTATGGATGCTTTAGCTTCACTAGTCTTTGGTGTTATCGTTATCGATACCCTTCGCAATCTCGGCCTTAGTACACCTAGTGAAATGACCATGGGGGCATTAAAGTCTGGTATAATTGCTGTTGTTTTAATGTGTATTATCTATACCTGCCTGACTTATATTGGCGCATACAGTTCCAATCAATTTGCCGTTTCAGCCAATGGTGGGATTGCGCTGGCTCAAATTGCCGACCATTACCTTGGTACTGCTGGTGCTATACTTCTGGCTATTATTGTAACCCTTGCCTGTCTCAAAACTTCTATCGGACTTATTACCGCCTGTTCTGATATTTTTCATAAAATGTTTCCTAATGGTATCAGCTACGAAAAATATGTATTTATCTTTACCTTTATATCTTTTGTAGTCAGTAATGTCGGTCTTACCGAAATAATCAGTCTGGCTGTCCCTGTATTAATGTTTTTATATCCTCTATGCATAACACTGATAATATTGACATTTTTGTCCCCTATATTTCGCCACGACCGCAGCATTTATGTAATAACTACAATTTTTACTGCCATTGCTGCTTTAGGTGATGCCTTAAACAGCACACCTGCTGTTATAAAAGGCAGTGCCATCGTACAAAATATTCTTGGTCTTTATCACAGTTATATTCCCTTCTTTGATATTGGTATGGGCTGGACAATCCCTGCGCTTATCGGACTTATCATTGGAATTATCTTTTGTATAAAGAATAATATTTTCAGCCGACCAAAATTTTAATATAAATATTTGAAAAATAAGGCCGTAGTGCATAATTTTAATGCGCTACGGCTTTGTTTTTATAATTTTAAATTTTTATCCATGTGCATTTCATTCTTATTGTGCTTACTATATTGTCAAAGCTACACTATGTAATAGTTCTTATTTGTACTTAGATATATCTCCCATGAACCCCTCAGACGGCTTTGCCGCCAGCTCCCCTATAGTGGAGCCTTACAACTATACCCTTATTTTCAACAAGTTCTATCAAAATCACTTTTATATTGTATATTATTTTAAAGCCTTCCCTGTAGGGAAGGTGGCACTGCAAAGCAGTGACGAAAGGGTTTTATCTAATGTCCCCTTGCTATAACTAGCTTATTTTTTATTTATTACTGTCACTATATAATGTCCGAATAAATCGCTTACTATTTATATGAACCTGTGAAATCTGAATTTTTTCTTCCTTTTCTAACTTTTTCATAACAGCATATATCTCTGCCAAATCAAAATATCTTGCTGCATAGTCATCAAACTTAGGATTAGCACAATCCACATTTCCAAATGATGCTATATTTACCATAGCTTGAAAAATAGTTCTTCGTATGCGCTGTTCCATTGCTTTTACTTCTTTTTTTATATCGACAACGTTTTTTTCTTTTGCTATCTGTACAAAAATTTCTTTTAATGCGGGAAATGATTGTTCAACCTGCTGTCCATTATTGTCCAGCCATTGTAACATCTGTACAAAATCACTACCACCACTTTCACCGGCAATACCCAAATCACGCAAAATCACTTTTCCCGCCATAGCCAGTGAATGCTTATCTTTCTGCTCACTGCTTTTATCACTATTTAATATATTAGATAAATTATCTTTTACATTACTGACAAAATTTTGCAGATTAACATGTTCACAAGCAGTGTGTATTACCCCTACAACCTCATTGCGATTTATCGGCTTGGTTATATAATAATCAACGCCTAAAGCATAAGCTTTTCCTACCATTTCTTTATCCTCAACCTGGGACAGCATTATGATTTTTCCAGTGAAATTCTCTTTTATTGCTTTTACCGTTTCAACACCATCGCGTACCGGCATCAGCATATCAATTATCAGTATATCAATATTTTTTATATGCAGATAATTATTATCAATATCTACAGCATTATCAATAGACTCTACAATCTCACCAAGTTCAAAATCTTCAATAATATCCTCAAGCATATAGCGTACAGCCTTATCATCATCTATTAACATAAATCTCATATCAGCACTTCTCCTCAATCTCTGATAATGGTACATATATAGTACATTTTACTTCATTAACTCCATCTGATTCCATTTTTACACTACCGCCCAAACTTTTTACATGCTGCTGTACATATGATAAGCCCACACCAGTGGATGCCGTCCCATCAGATGCAAATTTAGTAGTATAACCGGCTTGAAATATTAATTCAAGCTTTTTCGGCTGAATGGAACTGCCGCTGTTTTTTATTTCTATTAATAACTCTCTACTTTTGCTCTGCAACTTTATTTCAATACTGCCAGTAGCTGTAATTGCCTCAACAGCATTGGAAACTATATTATTTATTAGAGCCAGCAAAGTATAAGCATGTAATTTTTTTATTTTTTTATCACCGCTGGCTGTAAATTTTATTCTTTTATGTAATGATTTGCCATACTGTTTATGAACATTGACAATAAAATCTAATAAATCATCTACTGCAAGATAATCTGCTATATGCTCCTGCTGGGTATTCATTAGTGTCATGAACCCTGCATGTATACGCTGATTATCCTTTTTTATTTCATGCAAAGCTCCTGCCAATGCCAAGACTTTTTGCGATAAAATATCATCTTTATCCTCTGACTGAGCCTTGATCTGCTCATATATTTTATAACACTCCCGTGTCAAATTCTCGGCATTTTTCTGTGACCGCTTCAATTGCAGTATTTCATTATATATATCAGTTATTAATAAAAGCATTTTTTCTTTTTCTTGTCGTTCCTGCTGCATACGCAGCTCCATCGTATATATTTGGGCCAAAAAGAAAAAACTCAAAATAAAAAAGCACCGAAGTACTGCAATAGCAACTATTTTTAGTACCATAGCTCCAGTGACAAAAAGCAAAGGATAATTAAAAACAATACAATTAGCAAACAATTCGGCAAAGCTGGCTGCAGTTTCTGCTAAAATTGACCAACCTGCAATCATCAATGCTTTATTGTAAATACTGCCCTTTTCCAGCTTAATAAACATAAACAAACTAGCATAAATAAAATAATAAAAAAAAGTAGGCAAGTGATTTATAACTGCCATCATAAAATTAATTTCCAAAATATAATAATCTAATATTGACCTAAATAAAACAACGACTATTCCTGCACTAAACCCTGTTGCCACCAGTATATTTTTAGGCAAAGATAATATAAATAATAAAAATACCGGTGACCCCAGGCTAACTTGGAAATTGGCAAAATCACCGCTTAGTGGATGAAATTTAAGTTCACCCGCTAATGGCACAAACAATAACATTAACAGCATAATCAACCATTTATTCTGCTTTCGAAAAAACACGATAACACCTCAAAATCAATCATATTAAAATTATATATAACTTCTTCGCATTGTGCTAGTTGAATTTTAGTTGCATGAAAGGCTCCCCTGTATGCTATAGTTCTTTGCGCTTTAGCGCTTAGAAATATAGTACACAGTGTGTGTGGAGCTGGCAGCAAAGCTGCCTGAGGGGTTAACCCTTCCGACCTTAACTAGCGCAACACGAAAATCCTATATGATTCTATCATATTTTCTATTTATTTTAAAATAAATCGTTGTAATTAAAATAAATTATTAAAATTATCAAAAAAATTTGTAGATTATTGTCGGATTTTATAGTCGCCATAATATATATAATATATAAATTAAATCATAGATTTTATTAATGCATAAAAATAGCTATTTTTACATATAAAAATCTTAAAGGAGGATTTTCCCCATGGCTCATAGTGAATCATCTACTGGCAAAAATCTATTTTTGCGCGGTCTTATCTGTATCGTTATTGGGTTAATAATATGGTTTAGTCCTATTCCTGCAGGAGTAAATGTGACAGCCTGGCATCTTTTAGCCATCTTTGCCGCTACTATTGCCGGCTTTATCTTACAGCCGCTGCCAATTGGTGCTACTGCGGTAATTGCCTGCACAGCTTTAGTACTTTTCCATGTTTTAAAACCCGGTGAAGCCCTGGCTGGTTTTAGTAATACTACCATCTGGCTGATTGTTTCTGCCTTTATGTTTGCTGAAGGTTTTATAAAAACAGGACTCGGCAAACGCATTGCTTATAAATTACTCAGCCGCTTTGGCAGCAGTACTTTGCGTGTCGCCTATGTAATGAGCGCTGCTGATTTCATTATTGCGCCCTTTACACCATCGAATACAGCACGCGGTGGTGGCATAATATTTCCTATAGTGCGCAGTATTTGTTCAGCAATTGGCTCCGAACCAGGACAGGAACAAAATAAACGCACAGGTGCATTCTTAATATTCAGTGCTTACTGTGCTGTTATAACCTCTGCCTGTATTTTTCTTACAGGTGCCTCCAACAACGCACTTGCCGCTTCACTAAGCCAGACATTATTCCATGTAACAATCAGTTGGACTGACTGGTTTCTAGCCTGTATTGTTCCAGGCATAATTTTAAGTATTTTCACACCTTGGTTATTATATAAGTTAATAAACCCAGAATTAAAAGCTACTCCTAAAACACGTCAGCTGGCCATTGATAACTTAAAAGAAATGGGACCCATGTCTACTGCCGAAAAAATTCTCTGTGTTATTTTTATTGCAGCACTGTTATTATGGGCTACCAGCTGTATTCATGGCATTAATTCAGCTTTTATAGCACTACTGGGACTAAGTGCTATGCTTGTGACCCGCATTCTTACTTGGGATGATGTCCTTAACCAAAAAGGTGCCTGGGATGTGCTTATGTGGATGGGTGTATTGGTAAATATGGCTGCCTATTTAGCTAAATTAGGGTTGATGAAGGCACTTGCCGTACATATCAGTAGCAATATGTGCAATATTTCCTGGCTGATGATGCTTATCATTCTATCAATTATTTATGTCTATCTTCACTATGCTTTGGCGAGCAATAGTGCCCATATTATGGCATTATTCGGTGCTTTTTCCACAATATTAATTGCTGCTGGTGCGACTGCTCTTGGTGTACTTATTATCTTTGGTGTTCTTGCTAATAGCTGCTCATTCCTCACCCATTACGGCTGTGGTGTAACACCGATATTCTTTGGTGCCGGCTATATGCCGCAGGGACAATGGTGGAAAATAGGCTTTATTGTTTCTACCCTGCATATAATTGTCTGGCTGGCTATTGGCCTGCCATGGATGAATTTGATAGGCTTTTTTAAATAGTTTTAATTAATATATAAAATACTAAAAAGTTTTTATTGCTATTTTTAAAATTATGCTATACAATACAAGTGTAAAATGTATTTTGTATACAACATACAAAATATCTTATTGAATATTACAAAATTTTATCATAGTGATAAACATAAGAAAGGTGAACTAAGATGAGAAAAGAACATGATTTTTTAGGTGAATTAGAGGTACCCGATAACGTTTATTACGGCGTTCAAACTCTTCGCGCTATAGAAAATTTTCATATCACCGGACAAACAATAGATCATGATTTTGTTCAATCAATGGCTAAAGTAAAAAAAGCTGCTGCCATAGCGAATATTGCTACCGGCAGACTAAATAAAAAAACCGGTAATGCCCTTATTGCTGCTGCCGATGAAATAATTGCCGGCAAAATGCTCGACCAATTCCCTGTTGACCCTATCCAAGGCGGTGCTGGAACTTCTATCAATATGAATGTCAATGAAGTAATCGTAAATCGTGCTTTAGAAATAATTGGTGAACAAAAAGGCCGCTATGACATCATTTCCCCTAACAACGATGCTAATATGGCTCAATCAACCAACGACAGTTTCCCTACCGGCATAAAAGTATGTATTTCCCATAAAAGCAAAAAACTTATCAAAGCATTGAATTATCTTGCCGATGAATTAGATAAAAAAGCTGAAGAATACAAAGATATCCTAAAAATGGGTCGTACTCATCTGCAAGACGCTGTGCCAATCTCACTAGGTCAGGAAATGGGCTCCTATGCTTCTGCTGTACGCCGTGGTATCAAACGCATCGAAAATTCCGTAAGCTCCGTTCATACCATAAATATGGGTGCAACTGCTGTCGGCACCGGTCTTAACGCTGAACCGGAATATATAAAAATGGTTGCCAAAACCTTATCCGAAGTAACTGGTGAAAACTTTACCACTGCTGATAATCTTATTGATACTACCAATAATACTGATGGTTTTGCCGATGTATCATCAGCTATGAAAGTAACAGCACTTGTTCTTATAAAAATGGCCAATGATTTCCGTCTTATGGCTTCCGGCCCACGCTGCGGCCTTAATGAACTAAAACTGCCAGCTCGTCAGCCTGGCTCATCCATAATGCCTGGTAAAGTAAATCCGGTTATTGCCGAAGTACTTGACCAAACCTGCTATCAGGTCATCGCTAACGACCTTGCTATCAGCCTTGGCGTAGAAAACGGTCAGTTTGAGCTAAATGTTATGGAACCAATAATGGCCTTTAACTTATTTAACTCCATGAACTATCTGACCAATGCCGTAAATACATTTGTCGATAAACTTCTTATTGACTTGCAGCCAAATATCAAACAATGCACCACCTGGCTCGATAACAGTGTCGGCATTATCACCGCTCTTTTGCCGCATATCGGCTACGAAAACTCCGCTATGCTGGCTAAAGAAGCATATGCTACCGGCAAACCGGTCCGTGAAATTGTACTAAAAAAAGGACTACTGCCAGAAGAAAAACTTAACCATATTCTTTCTCCTGAACAAATGACTCACCCTGGTATTGCCCAATAATAGCGCCCATAACGAAACAATTAAACAAAATTTAGTTTCGCTATAATAATATATCCCAAAAAAGCCTGTGCTATCGTCTTAGTGATAAATATTTATCATCAAGACATCAGCACAGGCTTTTTTCATGAATGTTTTTCTATGATGCGTGTCAGTTCCTTAATACTACTGTCTAATGCCGCAATTTTACTTTCGATTCGAACAAGTAAAAATGCCGTTACCAGTATAGGGAAATAGCCATTGGCAACATAATTCATCCAATCGTTCATTATTTTCACCTCCCTACTATATACATGCCTTAAATAATAGTTTTTACTATTTTAAGTTTTCTTAATTATATTATTGTTTTTGATATATATTTTCTAAACATATATTATAAAACAAGCGCTAATACAAGAGAAACCGGTTTCTCACCACAGGTGAGAATATGTATAAAACAAATAACTTTGAAAAACTTTTCCATGATTATCAGGGCTTACTATGCAAAGCCGCCCGACAGCATCATTTACAGACGATTTATGAAGAAGCCTATGCCCATGCAGTTTTAAGCTTTTACGAAGCTGTACAAAACTATGATACGTCACTGCACGTACCCTTTGCCGGCTATGCCAAAGCTAAAGTTTATGGTGATCTACGTACATTATTCAAAAAATATCGTCGCAATTGGCAGCGAGAAATTTCTGCTGATAACGATGACAATCTAAAAAATCAGCTGCTTACCATCGCTGACAAATCCATCTTTGAAGATAATATCGTAAGCAAGCTATCACTGCAAAATGCTGTTAATCAATTACCTCCACGCCAACAAAAAATAATAAAATACACTATCATTAATGGCTGTACACAAGCACAGACCGCTAAAATATTAGGTATTTCCCAACAAGCTGTTGCCGCTAATAAAAAACAAGCCCTAAACTACCTAAAACAGTTTCTGTCATAACAAAAAGCCGCCTCTCTCGATAGAAGGCTTCCCCGCCAGTCCCCCTACAGACGAGCCACAACCATGAATATAAATATATACTGGTTTTAAGCCTTCCCTTCAGGGAAGGTGGCATTGCGTAGCAATGACGGAAGGGTTTTCCCAACTCTTATCCCAATAAAAAAAACCGTCTATCACTCTCGATAGACGGTACTAATTCCCTATGTTATAATATTTTTACGGATAGTTGATGTTTCGGTTTTTCCTCTTCGGAGGAGGTGGTACTTTGGATACATTTCAAGTTTTATCTTTAATGATAAGCTTCGGTATTCTTATAGTTGCCATTATTTCATGCACTAAAATGAAATAAACCGACTCATGTGACAAGCCGGTTTTCATTCAAACTCAAACATATTCTAGGAAAACCGAGCTCTCACACATCAGCTATCCTTTTATTATTTTTATAATAACATATATTTTTTCCCATTGCAATAATACTATCTGGTAAAAATAATGGTTTTAAAGCCGTCCCTTCAGGGAAGGTGGCTCAGCGCAGCTGAGTCGGAAGGGTTATACTTTTACCTTGTTCTAATAATAACCCCTCAGACGGCTTCGCCGCCAGCTCCCCTGCATGGGAGCCATAGGGCCATCACTATATATCACTTTTTCAATAAAATATATCAAGTTTATTTTACCTGTGGTTTTAAAGCCGTCCCTAGCACTGTGTGTACTGTATTTCTAAAGTGCTAAAGCACTAAGAACTACAGCATAGGGAAGGTGGCATTGCGTAGCAATGACGGAAGGGTTTTCCCAACTCTTATCCCAATAAAAAACCGCCTCTCTCTCTCGATAGACGGTGCTAATTCTCTATGTTATAATATTTTCATGTATAGTTGATGTTTCGGTTCTTCCTCTCCAGAGGAGGTGGTACTTTGGATACATTTCAAGTTTTATCTTTAATGATAAGCTTCGGTATTCTTATAGTTGCCATTATTTCATGTAATAAAATGAAATAAACCGACTCAATTTGCAAGCCGGTTTTCTTTCAAACATGATAAATTCGAGGAAAACCGAGCGAGCAAGCATCAGCTATCCTTTTATTATTTTTATAATAACATATATTTTTTCCCATTGCAATAATACTATCTGGTAAAAATAATGGTTTTAAAGCCGTCCCTTCAGGGAAGGTGGCTCAGCGCAGCTGAGTCGGAAGGGTTAACAAAACAGGTGCTGCATTATTTTCGCAGCACCTGTTTTCTATCCCGTTATGCTAATTCCACATTTTCCGTTGTCCGTACATAAGCTTCCGCAATTGTTGAAGCCGCCACACCATTTTTACTAACAATATTATTGGTAATCATGCTGTTCATTGCCGCTTCAACTTCAGCCTTAGTAATACCATCTTTAGGATTACTTAAGCTATAGGTCAATTTTTTACCGTCCTCTAAAGCAAATACCATCTGAAGTTTCTTAGTTGCCGCCATTTTCTCACCTCCTCTGCTGCCTTATTTTTACTTACGCTTCACTTAAAGTACATACATCCTGACGCATAACAGCGCCGACAGGATATTCCTGCAGTGCGCCTAATGCATTACCAGCACTTAAAAGACTGTCATCAGTTGCTGCCGCATTAATTGAAGCAAAATTACGCTGACTGAACTTTGGTTCCCCACTAGCAGTAAGTCCGGTCTGTACCTTAACAATAAGCTTTGTGCTTTGCTCTGTTTTTGTTGCTGCCATCTTTCATTCCCCCTTTCACTTCTATACATGCCACTAGCCTAAAAAAATACAATCATTAAATAAAACTTCTCTTAAATATTTTTAGTTTTAAAGCCGTCCCTCTAGGGAAGGTGGCATTGCGTAGCAATGACGGAAGGATTATACTTTTACCTTGTTCTAATAATAACCCCTCAGACGGCTTCGCCGCCAGCTCCCCTGTATGGGAGCCATAGGGCCATCACTATATATCAATTTTTCAATAAAAATATATTAAGTTTATTTTACCTGTGGTTTTAAAGCCGTCCCTAGCACTGTGTGTACTGTATTTCTAAAGTGCTAAAGCACTAAGAACTACAGCATAGGGAAGGTGGTATTGCGTAGCAATGACGGAAGAGTTTCCCTACTTCTCGCTCCAATAAAAAAACCGCCTATCACTCTCGATAGACGGTGCTAATTCTCTATGTTATAATATTTCCATGGATAGTTGATGTTTCGGTTTTTCCTCTCCAGAGGAGGTGGTACTTTGGATACATTTCAAGTTTTATCTTTAATGATAAGCTTCGGTATTCTTATAGTTGCCATTATTTCATGTAATAAAATGAAATAAACCGACTCATGTGTGTAAGCCGGCTTTTTCCAAACTAATCAGTATATGAGGAAAGCCGAGCAACCACGCATCAACTATCCTTTTATTATTTTCATAATAACATATATTTTTTACTATTGCAATAATACTATCTGGTAAAAATAATGGTTTTAAAGCCGTCCCTTCAGGGAAAGTGGCATTGCGCTAGCAATGACGGAAAGGTTTTCCTACTTCTCTCTCCAATAAAAAAACCGCCTATCACTCTCGATAGACGGTACTAATTCTCTATGTTATAATTATTTTGTGGATAGTTGATTTGGCTTTTCCTCCTTAGGGAGGTGGCACAATGAGTACATTCCAAGTTTTATCTTTAATGATAAGCTTCGGTATACTTATCGTTGCTATTATTTCTTGTACTAAAATGAAATAAAGCCAGACCTTTTGCTAAGATCCAGCTTTTCTTTCACACTATTAAAATTCACTCGAGGAAAGCTGAGCCTCTGCAAAGGCATAAATCAACTATCCTTTTATTGTTTTTATAATAACATATATTTTTTACTATTGCAATAATACTATCTTATAAACCGTATCTCAAGCCGTCCCTTGCACTGTGTGTACTATATTTCTGCTTTGCTTACTACATTTCTAAGCACTGAAGTGCAAAGAACTGTAGCATAAGCGCTAAAGCGCAAAGAACTATAGCAAGGGAAAGTGGCATTGCAAAGCAATAGCGGAAGGATTATCTTTTACCTGGTTCTAATCGGCTTCGCCGCCAGCTCCCCTGTATGGGAGCCATAGGGCCATCACTATATATCAATTTTTCAATAAAATACATTAAGTTTATTTTACCTGTGATTTTAAAGCCGTCCCTTGCACTGTGTGTACTATATTTCTGCTCTGCCTACTACATTTCTAAGCACTGAAGCGCAAAGAACTATAGCAAGGGAAGGTGGCATTGCGTAGCAATGACGGAAGGGTTTTCCCAACTCTTATCCCAATAAAAAACCGCCTCTCTCTCTCGATAGACGGTGCTAATTCTCTATGTTATAATATTTTCATGGATAGTTGATGTTTCGGTTCTTCCTCTTCGGAGGGAGGTGGTACTACTTGACTACTTTTCAAACCTTGTCTTTAATGATAAGCTTTGCCAGTCTAATAGTACTTGTTATTTCTTGTTGTAATACTAAGAAATAAAGCCGCGACTCTGTGATTAGCCCGGCTTCTTTCAAAACAAACGTTATGTGAGGAAAGCCGAGCAACCACGCATCAACTATCCTTTTATTGTTTTTATAATAACATATATTTTTTACTATTGCAATAATTACCACCATCACTAATGACAAACTATATTATTTATTGTATTATTATGGTCTCAAAGCCTTCCCTTTAGGGAAGGTGGCTCAGCGTAGCTGAGTCGGAAGGGTTATTCTTTTACCTGGTTAATAATAACCCCTCAGACGGCTTCGCCGCCAGCTCCCCTGCATGGGAGCCATAGGGCCATCACTATATATCACTTTTTCAATAAAATATATCAAGTTTATTTTACCTGTGGTTTTAAAGCCGTCCCTAGCACTGTGTGTACTGTATTTCTAAAGTGCTAAAGCACTAAGAACTACAGCATAGGGAGGGTGGCATTATACAGCAATGAAGGAAGGGTTTTCACAACTCTTTTCTCCAATAAAAACCGCCTATCGCTTATGATAGAGGGTTTTATTTCTCTATGTTATAATTATTTTGTGGATAGTTGATTCGGCTTTTCCTCCTTAGGGAGGTGGCACAATGAGTACATTCCAAGTTTTATCTTTAATGATAAGCTTCGGTATACTTATCGTTGCTATTATTTCTTGTACTAAAATGAAATAAAGCCAGACCTTTAATAAGACCCAGCTTTTCTTTCATACCTTTAAATTTACTCGAGGAAAGCTGTGCCTTAGCAGAGGCATAAATCAACTATCCTTTTATTGTTTTTATAATAACATATATTTTTTCCCATTGCAACAATACTATCTGGTAAAAATAGTGCTTTTAAAGCCTTCCCTTCAGGGAAGGTGACTCAGCATAGCTGAGTCGGAAGGGTTATACTTTTACCTTGTTCTAATAATAACCCCTCAGACGGCTTCGCCGCCAGCTCCCCTGCATGGGAGCCATAGTATCATCAATATGTATCAATTTTTCAATAAAATATATTAAGTTTATTTTACCTGTGGTTTTAAAGCCGTCCCTCTAGGGAAGGTGGCATTGCGCCAGCAATGACGGAAGGGTTAAAAACTTAATATATAATAGTAAAATCACCTCCT
Organism: Pectinatus brassicae; assembly: GCF_014201835.1. GTDB lineage: Bacteria > Bacillota > Negativicutes > Selenomonadales > Selenomonadaceae > Pectinatus > Pectinatus brassicae. The sequence goes on from NZ_JACHFH010000024.1 coordinate 30,376, forward strand.
AACAACATGTATATATATGAAAACATATTTAGGAGGTATTATTTATGAAAATATTTATCAATCCCGGTCATATGCCCAATGTCGACAGCGGTGCTGTAAATGAACATCTTATACTGCGAGAATGTGACATAGCTTTATCCATTGGTAATTTACTGGCTCACAAGTTAAAAATCACTGGTCATAAAGTTAAGCTGCTCCAAAGCAATAACCTTTGCGGCGAATCACCCGATTATCCTAATATCTGTGCTATAGCCAATAACTGGCAAGCCGATATTTTTATCTCACTGCATTGCAACGCCTTTAATACTAAAGCCCGCGGCACTGAAACGCTCTGCTATAATAAAAATAGCAACGCTGGTGCCCTAGCACAACTTATCCAGCTGCAGCTTATCAATTCCCTGCAAAATTTTGATGCAGCCCTGCCTGACCGTGGTATTAAACAGCGACCTGACCTTGCCGTACTGCGCTGTACCACAATGCCCGCAATTTTAATAGAAATGGCCTTTATTGATAATGATAACGATGCTTTATTGCTTATTAATAAACAAGATACTATTGCTGCTGCAATCTCTCGCGGTATTACCGATTATGACGCTCAGTTGCACTGCTAAACTTATAAAGCTCACATATTCTATCCCGATAGTCTAAAATGGTCTTTTCGCCTTATAAATATTTTGGTAGGCATTGGCCTAGACAAAAATTTACTGGAATGATACGTATGGATTTATGTTGTCTGAGCGTAGCGAGTTTGAAATCCGTATCAGAACAGGACATTTTGGTCAAAAATATTTATGATAGCGAAATATTTCTTTTTGATACTTTTTCTTTGTGCCAAAGAAAAAGTATATATCACTGTATCCTTATCGTTGCTATTATTTCTTGTACTAAAATGAAATAAAGCCAGACCTTTGGTTAAGACCCAGCTTTTCTTTCAACTTGTTTAAATCTACCTGAGGAAAGCTGTGCCTTGCCAGAGGCATAAATCAACTGTCCTTTTATTGTTTTTATAATAGCATATATTTTTTACTATTGCAATAATGACAAACTATATTATGTTGTTTATTGTAGTACTAATAGTAGAAAATGGTCTCAAAGCCGTCCCTCTAGAGAAGGTGGCTCAGCACAGCTGAGTCGGAAGGGTTATTCTTTTACCTGGTTAATAATAACCCCTCAGACGGCTTCGCCGCCAGCTCCCCTATATGGGAGCCATTAAACCATGAACATATATCAATTTTTCAATAAAATATATTAAGTTTATTTTACCTATGGTTTTAAAGCCATCCCTAGCACTGTGTGTACTATATTTCTGCTCTGCCTACTACATTTCTAAGCACTGAAGTGCAAAGAACTGTAGCATAAGCGCTAAAGCACAAAAAACTATAGCAAGGGAAGGTGGCTCAGCGCAGCTGAGTCGGAAGGGTTAAAAAAAAGCAAAAGCCAAATTATTAACGGCTTTTGCTTTTTTTATGCATTTTTACCTGAGAAAGAACTTATCACTATATTCAATTCTATTATCCATAGGGGTTAGATAACAGTTTAGGCATATATGATAATTTAATGTATAACAAATCCTATATTCAGTTTTTTATTTAGCTTTATGCTGTATAGGCCCCATATCCTCTCTTACAGCTGAATCGTCAACTCCAAGTGACTGAGCGACATCATGCCAGCTATTATTTATTTTCTTCATATTTATTACTTCATTGACCTCTTTTGAAGACAGTTTAGCAAGCTCTGCTGCCATCATAATATCGCGGTCATGGTAACCTTGTTTAAATAGAACACCTATAGCATTTTTATTAGCACCAGTTTTTTGAGCAATAACATTAGCAGCTAATTCATCACGTGTCTGGCGTACTTGTTCAAAAGTTACTCCAGTTTTTTCCATAACTTCTTTCCATGAATTATCACCAGTTTTATAACTCATCACCTTATCAAGTGAAGTATTACCAGCTTTAGCTACAAGTGCTGCAGCTACTACATCATCGGGGCGAGTGCCATCTTTGCAGTATTTATCCATATCTGTTTTGCTGATGCCCAGCTGTTGTTCAATCCCTGGGAAAAACATTCTTGGCCCACCTTGATGATGGCCATGATGACCTTGATGCATTTCCTGCTGCGTTGGCGGTGTCATTGCCTCATTGGCATTAGCTACCTCACTTAAAACCGGAAATGCTGCTCCGACTGTCATCACTGCGCCTAGTGCAAGTGCGGCACATTTTTTTCTTGATAAATTATTAAACATATTAAATTCCTCCCTATATGATTTACTTACTCGTTTGTTGTTTCGGTATGTTTATATAATATAAAAAGAATTTGACAAAACTAAGGCAAAAATGTCATTTATTTATGACATTTTCCTCTTTATAAACAAAAATCTGCTGCACGTAACCATACCGCACAGCAGATTTTAATATCAAGTTATTTTCTTTTGCATCTATAAGCCTTCCATTTAGGGAAGGTGGCACTGCAAAGCAGTGACGGAAGGGTTTATTCCCTTCTATTCATTTTATCAGTCTATATCTATATAAAATTTATATTATTATCTTATTTATAATACATTTATCAACTTTCAAATCCCTTTTTGCAGCCTTGCCCACAACATATCATCCAATTTTTTCATAAGAAGTGAATGTATAATCATTGCATCACGCAAATGCTTCCTCACCGTTCTAATCTGCCACAAAATTATATATTCCCTGCCATCATTCATAATCAAAATTGTTTCGTCCTTATTTTCCCGTATATCCTTAATATAATTAAAATTAAAATATCCCACTGTGGCATCACCATTAATTTTAGCTTCCCTTATCTTTAGTGGTACTAATACCAGTTCATAGCTAATCCCTAGCGGCATCCATATCTTTTGTCCGGTCAGCTGGCTCGCCCATGTCCGTAATAAATGAATATCCTTACAACAGCGACTGCATAAATTGTGTAACATCGCCCGCTGCCCCATTGAATAAAAAACATCCTTATTCATACTGTCCACAACAACTGTTCCATCGCCCAAATCGCTATACTGTGGTAAAAGAGCCATAATACTTCTGTCCTGTACAATATCCATATTGTCGCCAACTTTCCTAAAATTTTAATATTATTCTTTTGTAATATATAAAAAATGTAACTTATGAATAAAGTATAGCACTATGATTCAGCTTTGTAAATATATTATGTGGAATATTTAGAATATTTTATATAAATATTCCACATAATATAATTTTTAACTTATTTTATTTTCTATAAAAAACAGCTGATAGAAATTAATCTATCAACTATTTTTTATCATTGTATAATCAATAATCTTTTTTCCGTCCATCTCTTTAGCAAAATAAAGCGGCCGCCCCTTACTTTCCGTAAAAATTCTGCCAATATATTCTCCCATTATTCCCATACAGAAAAGCTGCACTCCGCCAATAAATAAAATAGCCGAAATAAGTGACGGATAGCCCGGAACTGTATGACCTATCCCCAAAATGGTCTTTATAACTATCACACACATATAGATAACCGCTGCCAATGCCGTAAATAATCCCATAATAGTAGCCAGTCTTAACGGAACTATCGTGAAACTTGTTATGCCATCTATTGCCAAATTAAATAGTTTAAAATAATTCCACTTCGTTTCACCGGCAAAGCGGGCATCTCTATCATATAAAATTTCTTTTTTATTAAAGCCTATCCAGCTGCATAAGCCTTTATTATAACGTTCAAACTCACGCATAGACTTTAAAGCTTCAATACATTGACGACTAAGCAGCCGGAAATCGCCAACATCCGTCTGAATAGAAATCCGGGTCACACTCTGCAAAATACGATAATACATATGCGATGACCATTTCTTAAAGAATGTTTCACCCGCCCGTGATTTTCGCTTAGCCGCAATATCATCATACCCTTGCTGCCAATATTCAATCATCTTTTCAATAAGCTCAGGTGGATCCTGCAAATCTGCATCGATTAATATCATGGCATCCGCATCTATATAGTCAATTCCGGCAATCACTGCAATTTCCTTGCCATAATTGCGTGATAAATCAAGATAGTGTACTCTCTTATCTTTTTTATTTAAATCTTTCATTATTTCCAATGTTCTATCACTACTGCCATCATTTACAAAGAATATTGAAAAATCACCGCTTTTTATATCACTTATTACACTACTCACACGACCATAAAATTCTTTAAGTACAGCCTCTTCATTATAACAGGGAACTAAAATTGTTATCTTTTTTTTATCTGCCACCTATACCCTCCTAAAAACATTATATAAATAATTTTTTTAATTTTTTAGTGCTCTTTTCTTCATAATATAGTTCCACATTGTAACAATCGCAGTAGATACTAATTTTGCTATCATATAATAAATCCCCACTACACTAACGAAGAAATACATACAAACCTGATTCAAACCTAATCCTGCTATACTAGAACCTAAAAATAAAACTTTTGCCTTCTTCCCAATTTTTCCTGTATTTTTAAATACGTATCTAACACATAAATAATAGTTTACAATAACAGCTGCCGTAAACGATATTCCCGATGAAATAAGATAATTTATATTAAATATTTCTGTCAATACATATAGTCCTGCATAGTCTATTATAAAAGTAAATCCACCAACTAATAAGAAACTTAATATTTCACGATAAATATTAATAAATTTCTTTGAGTACAGCATAATACAATTTTTTATCATATTTATCGTAGCCTTTTCCTATATTTTTCATATAATTAAATCCTATCAATTTATCTTATAGATAGCATATTTTTTATCATTGTAAACTTCACTCATATATATATTGGGGACAATATTATTTGATTTACTTACTAAAAGATAATCTATTTTCAAGTTTTTTAAATGTATGCTTAATTTTTCATATTCTTTTGCATTTAATAAATCATCAACATCTGCATACCTGTATTTGCCAAACCAATCCCCATATACTTTTCCCTTGCCGTAATAGTTAATATACTCCAAATGCATTGCATAAGTTTTTCCTGGCAGTTTTGAAGCATAATCAACCGCATTATACGCAGGAAATTTTTCTTGTAAAAATTTTCCCCGATCTGTACATACCATACGATATTTTACAATATTATCCTTCCAAATAATTTTCTTATCGAAAGAATAATCATATACAAAACTTATTACTACAATTATATAATTGCACAAAATAAGGCTGGCAATAACTTTATAAATTTTTTCCTTTTTTCTAAATTTATCAATAAAAACTATATATCCATTTGTCGCCATAAGTACCAAAAATGGAACTATCGGCATCAAATATCTTGTATATTGTGCTGAATTATACCACATTATAAAATATGCTGTTATAATTCCAATATATAATTTAAACCATTTTTGTTTTCTTGCCAAAAGACAATATAATCCTAACCCTAAAAAAATTACAACAGAAATGCCCCCCTCTGCATGTAAAATTCCTTTAAAAAGATCTGAGATTGTATCGTATTTTTTCATTAAATCACCGAACTGTAGCAAATAATCCTGCTCTGTCCAAACTGGTTTAGTTTGAAAAATCTTTGTCATAAATGGCCATAATGGATTATTTAAAACTAAATATGTTCTTATATACCAAATACTACCAATAACGATTGCTGGTAATGCATATTTTATTGTTGCTTTCCATTGGCGCAGCAATAATAAAATAATGCCTATTTCTATTGCACAAAAACCAGCTGTATATTTAACACCAATTGCAATTCCCATAAATATTCCCGACAAATATATTGGTATATTTTTTTTATCTACAAAATTATTTTTCAATACTAAAAATGCTGCAAAGAAAAATAATGCTAATATATTATCAATATACGCTGTTCCTGAAAAATTAATCAAAACCTTTACTATAAATAACAGGCCTACTGATATAATTGACTTCCAATAGCTTTGATAAACAAATTCCTTCCCAATTGCTAATGCTAATAAAAATAAAATATACGCTGATAATACATTCACCGATGTATCACCAAATACCATTCCTAATGATAAAAAAACCTCACCAAAAAATGGATAAGTTGGATATCTTATGCTTGTAGAAAAATCAATATTGGCATTCTGCACCAGCTGATTAATAATAGGCAAATGATACATTGTTGCATCGAAATCATTTGGTGGATACACAGTATATATCATCACTTTAAATAACAACACTAAAATAATTGTCATCAATATAGTACTTTTTTTGTCACGCGCCTGTGTAAGAAAATATATCCCCGGCACTACTGCTAAACACATAATATATACAAAATATTTGCTATAAACACCAGTTAAATAAAATGCTGTAAATAAAATTATTGCTAATGAACAGCCTAGCACAGACGCGTAAAAAATTTTATCTGCCATATATTTCAGTCGGATAGAAAATGCTTTAAAAACAAGCATGCCTATACCAAAAAATGTTAAAACAAATACAAGCAATAAAATATATTGATAAAAAATATTATACAAAATCCGACCTCACTTATTTATACTATAAAACTTTGAATATCATCATTTAAGCATCATTTTAATAATATTCATCTGCAATTCAAAATTTTTCCTACTATTATTTGCTATTGTATCCAATATCAATCCACATACACTTGATAAAAAACCTGTCAGCATAAGAATAACACTAACAATTAAGGTAGGAACTCTAGGAACCAATCCTGTTTCTAAATATTCTATAAAAACAGGAGCAAACAATATCATCGCAAAAATCATAGCTATAAACGCAGCTACACCAAAAAATTTTAAAGGCTTATAATTTCGGTATAAATTAAAAATAGTAAATAAAACTTTTATACCATCACTATATGTATTAAGTTTGCTTTCACTACCTGATGGTCTATCTCTATATTGAACCGGTATACTTTCTATTAATAAATTCTTATCCAGCGCGTGTATAGTCATTTCTGTTTCAACTTCAAAACCTTGTGAAAGAATTGGAAAACTTTTAACAAATATAGGACTAAAGGTACGATATCCTGTCATAACATCAACTATTGTTTGTTTAGTATGCCAAAACATATTAATGCATTTTCGAACCATAAGATTGCCGATATTATGAAACGGACGTTTATTTTCTTCAAAATATGTCGATGATAATCTATCACCTATTACCATATCTGCTTTCCCCTGCAATACTAAATCACACATTGTCCGAGCATTCTCTGCCGGATAGGTGTTATCTCCATCAATCATCAAGTAACAATCCGCATTTATATCCCTAAACATTGATCGAATAACATTTCCTTTTCCTTGCCGATATTCATACCTGACAATAGCTCCCATCTGTCTGGCAATTAAATCTGTTCCATCGGAAGAATTATTATCATATACATAAATATCTGCTTCAGGTAAAACATCTTTATAGTCTTTTATCACCTTAGCAATTGTCTGACTTTCATTGTAGCAATTGTCTGACTTTCATTGTAGCAGGGAATTAAAATCGCAATTTTATTCATATTTTACCTTCCATAAAATCTTAAGTCCAAAATATTGTAATATTTTCTCAATGTGTTAATTTTTCTATAGATTCTATAGTAGATGTTTTTTTCTTAAATACTAAACCAACAAGTAAATCTAAATATTTTATTATAATTGCTGACACAGCAAATATTCCTGTAAAGCCAACAGCCATAAATATCATCATACTAGTCCATCCTGAAACAGGTTTTTCTGCAATAAAAATAAAAGCTGTATATGCAGCAATGATGATGCTTATTGCCATCATTACCAGCGTAAGAATGAAAGCTGTTTTGTAACCGATATCAGTAAACAAAATTAAAGCATCAACAGCCATCTTATAACGATAATGCTTTTCCTGACTATCTTTTTCAATAGTTTGACTTTTAGTTTTATAATATAAAGTATCCTGTTTCAATCCACAATTGGCATAAAGTGCTTTTCTATAAGGAATCGTCTTGCTCATAGAAAAAATACGATTTATTGCCCGCCTAGACAAAATACGGAAACATTCTGTTTTTAATTCATATTGATTATTAGAAAATTTATTGTACAGCTTATAAAATAATTGTGAACCTTTACTTTTAGCTTCTGCTGGTGAAACACTAACTATATCATAGCCGGTAAGCGAACGTCTGTAAGTATCCATTATATATTTATCATCATAATCAATACTAACTTTATCAAATTCAAAAACAAAATCGCCAATAGCTAATTGTACACCAGCATTCATCGCTAACTCATTACCATGGTAGTAACTCATATGTATTATTTGCACCGTACAGGATTTTATTTTCTGAACAGCTTCTTTTATAATGGCTACACTAATATCATTTGATGCATCATCAACTAATATAATTTCATATTTATTAAAATTATTACTTAAAATTTCATTTATATTTTCAATAAATTTTGCTATATCATTTTCATCATTATGAATATATGCCACTACCGATAAAAAATTTTTTTCTTTATTTATATCCATTATTATAATACCTCGTCTAAATCATATACAGTATTTATTTTCCCTGATAAAATACTTATCAATACTGGGTTATCAGATAATTTCTTTATTACGGTTGGACGTGAATCATCAATTTCCGATGCCTGAAGTATTGGTTTCATTGAAAAAAGAGACTCTTTATACTTAAATTCATAGTCTTTTTTTAAATATTTTCTAGCCATCTGTGACATATAAGGCCAAGCTGATTGCGGCTTAGCTGGACAATCATTACAATTCCCCAGCTGACCAGGACTGCAATAATTTTCAGCTTTTTTTTGACATTCAAATTGCGGCAAACTATCGTAACTTGTTACATGCGGTGTAAAAGTAACCGCTGTTAAAGAATGATAACCTGTTTTACCAAATGGCATAATTGAAAAGAACGGTCCATCCATAACTGTAATACCAACATTCTTAAAATTTTCACTTATTTCACATAAAATAATTTCACACAATTCGTATTTTATCTTAAAAGGCTCATAATTTTTGCTATTTTCATCCCCATCCTTTACCAAAGAAAGTATTTGATTACTTGAGGCATAAGTAGCATTAACAAGAAAATCTGTAGTATATATTGTCCCATCTTGTAAATACACATCAAAATGGCTAATTTTTTGTACAATTTTTTGTATCCGTATACCATATTCAATAGTAACATTAGGGTGTTTTTTCAGCCTATCAAGAAAGTATTGTTTTAATATCTGAGCGTCATATGTATATTCTTTTGTTACAAATGCCCCATCACACATACCATTATTAAAATATTTATCAACACTAACCTCATCACAATAAATATTTGAATTACAACAAAATTTTTTAAACTGTCCGGCATCTGTCCATGAGAATGCTGCCGAAGTAGCGTAGATCTGTTCAAACCGAGTATGAACACAGAAACCATAATCTTCGTTAAACCTATCAAAATAATGCGCTGATTTTGTTGCCGTAGAAATCGAACGCGGATAATGATATCCCATATGTACTCGTGCCTGATTTATATATGTTGCACGCATAAAAGGAGCTTTGTCATACTCAAGAACTAAAACTTTTTCACCCTTTTGTGCGCAAAAATCAGCTGCATAAAGGCCATATAATCCTGCCCCAATAATAATTTTATCATAACTCATCTAAAAACTCCTTATGGATTATATCTTCTAAACAAATTTTTCACTAAAATTTTAAATAAATTTATATTTCCTTTAAAAGGACTTATTTTTGTTGGTGTCTTACCAGTTTTCGGATATACCCGTAGTACTGGTACCTCACAAGCCTTTAACCCCAGCTGTGATGCCCTTACTGATAAATAAGCTAATAATTCATATGTCTGAAAAATATCCCGAAATGGCAAAACACGTTCATCTAATAAATACTTCTGTGAATGTGCCCGATATGCATTTGTAGTGTCTGTAAACCACTGACCAGCCGTAAGTGAAATAATAGGAGCATGTAGTAATCGTACAGCAATATACCTTGATAAAGGAGTATTTTCTGCTCTACCGCCAGCTATAAAACGCGATCCCTGAACAAAATCGTATCCATCTTCTAGTTTATTTATAAACAATGGCACTGCTTCAATATTGTCCTTATCATTACCATCAATAGTTATAATCCCTTCATATCCCCGCTCTAATGCCCACCACATTCCCATACGTAGCTGAGCAGCCTGCTTTCCTACATCATTTTTTTTTAGTAGTGTATTTACATTATACTTTTTTAAATATTTTTCTGACAAAGAATTATCTGTCGAACCACCATCACAAATGATTATATCAATTTTTTTATCAATTTCAGCCGCTTGTGCTTTTTTCAATTCCCTATGTATTTTTTCACCTTCATTTATAACAGGAATACATAAACAATATTTCGTTTTTTTAGGCTGGTATTCCATGGATTCAAATTTAGGAACGCCCCTTATATTTTCATATTTCAAAAAAAGCCCTCACTTTTAATTATTTAAGCCAAATATAGATTTAATATATATTAATACTGATTTTATTATTTCTATATCGGATTTTTTCATTTCAACTGATATATATTTATTATATTTTTTTTCAAATAATAATTGTGATAGTTCAGTATGAATTTCTCTCTTTTGTACTATATTAAGATATGGTTCACTAACATGAATATGATTTACTAAATCAATATTATCAAATATTACCTGTAAATTTTCTTTATTTTCAATAATAGTTCCTAAATCAACATTAACGCCTATCCCATCACTATTAACATCACGACATAACTTAAAAGCTTCTGCTGTAGTATTTATAAAATTAGTACCATATATAGCTGGATTAGCCTCAATGGCAACACAAGTATGTTTTCTTTCAGCATACTGTCCCAATTCAGCAAAAAACTGTACTGCTTGTTCATATTGCGATGCATCTTGCATTATCCGATTTTTAGGACTGCCAAAAACAATATTTTTACAATTTGCTACCTTAGCAAACTCAATGGCCTTCTTGGTATACTCAATAAGCATTTGTCTTTCAGATATGCTTCCAAATAAATGTTCTGTTCTTCCATACCAAATAGACTGCATAGAACATATTTCTATGCCATATTTTTCTTTTATTTGTCCACTAAATTTTTCTACTTCTGTTAGACACTCATATGGTTTTTCTGGAAAAATACGTGTTGGTGCTATTTCCAGTCCAGAAAAACCATTATTTTGCATAAATATATATATTTCATTGTCGAACTCCGAACTCCAAGCTATATTTGATATTGATAATTTCATAATTTATACGCCTCGATAAAGTTCTTTATATCATCCAGTACCGTCTTTTTTTTATAAATATATCCATCCTTACCACCAAACAGCTCGCTGTATTTTGTTCGATAATCATAAACTACAGGTTCTTCAAGGAACTCATTTAAAAAGTTTTTCCCATAAACATATCGATATATTTCGCTAGCTTTCACTGGCTCAACTGCTAAATGTAAAATTTTTAATTTATTTTTCAAAGCAATATTGATATCTTTCCACAAATATTTAAGATTATAAAACTGATATGTAGATCTACTATCAGTAAAATTTAATGCACTAAAACCTATTCGTAAAAATTCCTCTTTTAGAGTGCCTTTATCAATATATCCCATAAATTTATAAAAACCATTCTTTTGTAATTCATAACTTTTCTTTACAATCTGCGATTTAGCTGCCAATTCCTGATATTTTTCTTTATTAAGCATTGATGGAACTATGTTTATCATATCGAAAATAAAATTTTTTTTAATATTTTCTCCATATAAAGCCGGTAACCTAACAATTAAGTAATCATTAATATTATTTTGCACCCACTGTTCTAAATAATATCTATTTTTCCCATATGGACACAAATTAACTGTATCTATTTCATTCATTTCATCCACATTAACTGGATTTTTAAATACATCAATAGTTGAAATTAAAATCATTTTTTGAGGATTTATTTGTTTTATGTTTTCAATAGCATTTTTTATAACTAATAAATCTGCATTTTCATCATTATTAGCTAAAAATTTAGTTGCTGGCACACCAGCATATACTAAAATGTTTGGTTTTGTATTATAAGCATTTACTATATTCTTAGAATTGTACACATTATCAAACTTAAAACTGGCATTTATATTAGATCCAACAAACCCTGTATATCCTACTAAAATATTCATTTATGTTTCCATTCCCTTTCTTAATTTTTATAGTCCTCTATACTTTTAATTTTATTCATTAACTAAATAGAATTCTTCTACTTGGGCCATATTTCCAACATTTGTTTTTATAACTGATTTTTCTTTATCATACCATAAAATATCACTACTACATCTTATTTTGTAAAAATGATTGCCTGTTACTAATCGAAAATTATACTTAATTTTCTCTTTAGCATTTTTCTTTTCTATTGTTAAATCACAATTTCCTTCTATTTTAGAATCAACCCGTAAAATCATGTACTTTCCTTTATTTTCATCAATTGAATTATCATTTAAGATATAAATATTTGATGCTATTTTATGCTTCTCAAAATCATATATTATTTTACTGTTTTGACTATTTTTCCTATCATAATTACACCATATAAATGGTATAAATCCTAACTCATGATTATAATATTCGGCTTTATTATAATCATAAGTGTTAACAAGTCTCACATGTTTTTCATTCATAATATGGTTTATTCTAGTATTAAATTCATCTTTTTTACACCAAATAATCATATCGTCAATAATACACAAAGGACGATAATTTTTACATATGTATTCTGTTATTAGATAGTATCTATCTGTATTTAACACACTATCCAAATAAAAAAAGCATGAATATCTTCTATCTTCCTGCTTAACAATATATGGCATTAATACAAATGGTATATCTTTATTTTTTATTTCTTTTAAAAAGTTTTCCTGCCCTTTTTCACCATTAACTAGTGCCGGACTTTGATTAATATAAACTGGATTTTTTCTATTCAAAAAAGCATATAAAAAGGTTTGATTAGTAAAATCTAAATACGTTTCATTATCTGATAGATTATTGTCAAAAAATCCCTTTAAATCTTTTATCAAAATTTTATCTTTTTCAATCGGCTTAAACACATATGTAATTTTACTATTGTTTAATATTTTTATCTGATTGTTTACCATTTTTAAACAATCAAATGCATATGGTTGAATATTAATTTGCATAAAATAGCTTATTAGAGTAAATATTACAGCCAAAAATATAGCTTTATATTTTTTCTGACTATCAATACATAGCAAGCTAAAAAGTAAAACAGCTAAACCATACCCTATAATACTATGCTCCATCAAATTATGTCTAACTATAGATCTTGGAACATTCAAAATGTATGCTATATATATATATATTATTATCCAAATCTCATAAACTGACTTCTTTGTATATTTTATTTTGTTAAAAAGTAATCCCATTATAATTATAGGTAAAATAAAATATACACATAAAACATGTATTTTATCACCTAACACTCCATACGCCCAATTTTGATTAGATGTTATTAATGGCATAATATTTGAATATAATATTCCTATATTCAAATTTAAATGAATACTAATTAAATATAAAATAAGCATCATTAGAAAAAAAACACTTAATTGACATAAAATAAATATTTTTAATCTAGAATAATATTTATTTATTATTAAATATAAAACTGCACATACTATAAATGCTATTCCAAATGATGCTCCAATATCCAATTTATATATAAAACTACACCAAAATAATAATGCATAAATAACATCTGCCATATAAATTTTTTTTGATTTTATCCAATAAGCAAAATATAGAATTAATCCTAATCCTAAAAAATAAGTATGTGTATAAATCCTTAGTGCAGGTAATAAAAATATAAGTATATATGTCTCTCTTTCTGTAATAAATCTTCTCAATACAAAAAACAAAAACATAAATATAAGTATACTATTTATATAACTATATGGTATAAATAAGGCTCCTATTGCATCGTTAGTTACTAGATAATATAGTATTCCCCACAATGAACTGCTAAGCATATGTGCATCAAAATTCCCTAAAATTGGTATAACATTATTATTGATAAAATCATATATTGCAATACCATGATTTGCCCCTTCAAAAAAATCTATATTATGTACTGCACCTAATATTCTCATATGACTTTGAGATAAAAATCCAATTGTTGCATAAACAAAAATGTTTCCATTTTTGTTTTTTATATTATTAAAATTTTTCCATCTATATATGCATAATAAAAATCCTAAAATATATGTCATAATCAATAATATATTTGCACTAAAAAATATATTATTGATTCGTAAAGCATATATAACTTCAATTTCAATTAAAATTATAATTGAAACGATTGTCAATGGAAAAATTATATATAAAATCTTTTTATTATTTTGGGAATTAACACCATACAAATAAGCAATTATCGCAAACAATATTATATAACAAACAATATAAAAACTTTTATAGCCATATGCGTTAAAAAATTCATTATAAATAATCATGAATAAATAATTACATGCCGTACCAGCTATTAACCATGCAATATATATTTTAGAATATAATTCCTTATCCTTACATTTATATCCAATACAATATGATGCTAATAATCCTAATAACAACAATATTGTCATCCCCAACATGTCCATTGAATACTTTACATTAAAATATAAATTATTTAATAACAATAAGGAGACAAAAATAAAAAATCCCATCGATGATATTTTAATTCTATTTATATTTATGTTCACATTAATTTTACCTTTAAAAAAATTAAACAGACCTAATTTATTTATACAATAAATTAATATTGGACATAATATTAATAAAAATACATAATACCACTTAATTACGCTACTAATGTCAACATTGCATTTTGATGCTAAACTTAACACACCATTAGAAAATTCTGTAATGTTATATTTAAAACTATAAATATTATGTGCTATTTTTCCCATCATGAAAATTATAGTTGCCAAAATAAATCCCATAAATATTTTAAACATAAGTGACCTGATATACTAAAGTTGTAACACTCGGTGATAGTTTGGTAAAATCAATCTATCGGAGGATGTTACACATGACAAAACATTATGAGCCTGAG
>NZ_JACHFH010000025.1 GCF_014201835.1 Pectinatus brassicae
GGTTTTCCTAAATTCAAGTCAAAAAAGAACAGGCATAAATCCTACAAGACAAACTTTACCAATGGCAACATTGAATTTTTGGGAACAAAGATAAAGCTTCCCAAGCTGGGTAAAGTAAAAATAAGAGACAAACAAATACCACAAGGCAGAATATTAAATGCTGTAATCTCACAAACGCCTGATGGTAAGTACTTTGTATCTCTATGCTGCACCGAAGTAGAAAAACCTGTTTTTAAGCGAACTGACAACTATGTTGGTATCGATCTTGGCTTAAAAGAATTTGCAATTACCTCCGATGGCGGCAAACATCCCCATCATAAATACCTCAAACAGTCACTGGAAAAACTTGCCAAACTGCAAAGAAGCTTGTCCCGAAAAACAAAGGGCAGCGCAAACAGAAATAAAGCAAGAATCAAAGTGGCCAGATTACAGGCACGTATTGCAAATCAGCGAAAAGATATGCTGCATAAACTCTCTCGCAAACTTATAGAAAACTACGATGTTATCTGCTTAGAAGATTTACAAGTAAATAACATGCTGAAAAACCACAAACTTGCCCGTAGCATTATAGATGCCAGCTGGTCAGAATTTACTCGTCAGCTAAAATATAAAGCTCAGTGGTATGGCAAAGAAATAATGCAAATAGATAAATTCTATCCATCAAGTCAGCTTTGTCATAATTGTGGTTATCAAAACAAAGAAATAAAAGACTTTACTATAAGACAGTGGGAATGTCCTGAATGTAAATCACATCATGACAGAGATATAAATGCCGCCATAAACATTCGCAATGAAGGATTAAGAATTTTAAACACAGCAGTGTAATAACATATATAAGAACCGTAGGAACTACGGGGATAGCCTGTGGAGATAATGTAAGACGTGTTTTTTGCGCAACTATCTATGAAGCAGGAACCCTGCGACTTTAGTCGTGGGAGGTTCAGATATATAATGGCAACTACAGCAAGGCTATGCTGGTACGCAATGATAGACGGGCGGCTCTGGAATCTGCTTTTATCAAACAACAGGAACACATAAAAAAAACGGAAGAGTATATTCGTAAGTATAAAGCCGGAATTAAATCCAAGCAGGCCCGCGGACGGGAAAAACAATTGAATCGTCTAGAAAGAATAATACTGCCGCCGGATGTGGGGGGCTTTAATTATTTTCTGTTTAATCCACCAGAAAAGTGTGCACAGCGGGTATTAGAAATTGAAGAGATTGCTTTTGGCTTTGCGGAACAGTATCTGTTTAAGGATTTATCGATGCAAATACGCAAAGGTGACGGTGTGGCATTAGTGGGACCTAATGGTGCAGGTAAAACCACTTTACTGAAATTGGTAATGGGTGAGCTGGAAGCAGCTGGTGGGCGTATAAAAATTGGTAATCGTGTAAAAATAGGTTATTTTTCGCAGCATCATGATGAACTTTGCGGCACAAATTCTGTATTGGCAGAAATCGTCGATGAATATGGTGTTGATGATGAGCAGGCCCGTAATTATCTTGGCGCATTTTTATTCCGTGGAGACGACGTCTATAAAATAGTTAATGAATTATCAGGTGGAGAAAAATCGCGTTTGGCATTATTAAAATTAATGATGGGCGGGGCGAATTTTATAATTCTTGATGAACCAACAAATCATCTGGATATTCCGGCACGTGAAGCGGTAGAAAATGCGTTGATGTCGTTTCCAGGGACATTTATGGTTGTGTCACATGATAGATATTTTCTCGACAAAGTTACTAATTGCACCTATGAATTAGAAAAAGGACAATTGACACAGTATAATGGTAACTATAGTTATTATCGGCAAAAAAAAGCTGAGTGGGAGGCTGAACAAATCAAGCAGCCTGTATTAGAAAAAACTGCTAAGAAAATAGAAAAGCCTGTTGAGAAAAAACCTAAAACAACAGCTAAAGAAAAGAAAGCTATAATTCTTAATGAAGATAAACGACAGGAAGAATTACAACGCTGTGAGGCACAAATAGCAATGCTGGAAGTTGAGCTGAAAGCATTGGAAATGCAGATGAACGACCCGCAGATTCAGCAGCAGCTGGAGACAAGCCAGCAGATAGCTAAAGAATACCAGGCTAAACAGCTGGAAATAGATGCTAAATATAAACGCTGGGATGAATTAATGAATTGATTATAATAATGCAGCGGAAAATAATATTGTAAATTGGGATAAGATTATGGAGAAAATTGAAGGCAGCATTGAAGCAATAATATTTAAAAGCCCTGATAATAGTTTTTGTGTATTTCGGTTAAAACCGGATCAACAAAATACATTGATTACAGTTACAGCAAATATGATAGCACCGTTAATGGGACAAAATGTTTGCATTGAAGGAAATTGGATAAAACATCCGCGCTTTGGACAGCAGTTTAAAGCGGAAAAAATGGATATATCAACACCGGAAACAGCTGATGGCATCGAGCGATTTTTGGCATCAGGAGCGATAGATGGGATTGGTCCGGCTATGGCTAAAAGAATTGTAAATAAATTTGGCAAGGATGCTTTGCAGATAATTGAAAAAGAACCAAAAAAATTATGTGAAGTGGCAGGGATTGGTGAAAAGACAGCCCAAAAGATATTTGCCTCATATAATGAACAGGGTGAGCTGCGGGAAATAATGCTGTGGCTGGAAACACATGGCGTTTCTGGTACATATGCAGGACGTATTTTTGCGGAATATGGCTCTTTTGCCATTGAAATAATAGAAACAGATCCTTATCAATTAGCGCGTGATATTGATGGTATTGGGTTTTTGACCGCTGACCAGATTGCTAATCGGCTGGGCATAGAAAAAAATAGTGACAGCCGTATAATAGCCGGTATTGATTTTTCCTTACAGCAGATAGCAGCTGGCGGTCATTGCTGTGTACCGGAAGATGTTGTCGTGAAAAAAGCGGCTAAGTTGTTACTGCTTGATCATAACAGCGTGCAGCAAAATTTACAGATGCAGCTGCAGACGGGCAATTTATACACAGAATATGTAGGCGGGGTGCAGCTTATCTATCCGTCATATTTATATTTTGCTGAAAAACAGGTAGCACAGCGATTAGAACAGTTAAACGAGGAAATTGTTCCTTTATCAGAAAAAAATGCTAATATGATAATTGCTGATTGGGAATATAATGGACAAATGAAGCTGGCGCAAAAGCAGAAAGAAGCTGTGCTGGCAGTATTAAAAAATGGTGTATTTATTTTAACTGGCGGACCGGGGACAGGAAAAACAACGGTTATTCAAGGGATAATCGCTATACTGGAAAATTTAGGCCAGAAAATTTTACTGGGAGCACCAACCGGAAGAGCCGCTAAAAGGCTGGCAGAAGCTACTGGTAAAAAAACATCAACCATTCATCGTTTACTTGAAGCTAATGGTGTAAGTAAAATGGATGATGATGCATTTGGCAGGGACAGCGATGAGCCGCTTGAAGCTGATGTAATAATTATCGATGAAGTGTCGATGGTGGATATTGTGCTTATGCAGCATTTTTTAAATGCAGTCCCTGATGGTTGTCGTGTGGTATTAGTTGGTGATGTGGATCAGTTGCCAGCAGTTGGCCCAGGAGCAGTACTAAAGGATATTTTGCGTTCGGAAGCTATTAATTCAGTCAAACTTGACGAGATATTCCGCCAAACACAAGAAAGCATGATAATTTATAATGCCCATGCCATAAATGCCGGCCGCATGCCTGATTGTTCAAGCAGTGATGATTTTCTGTTCCATGAAATTACCAATGAAGAAGAAGCGGCAGCAGCAATAGTAAAACTTTGTAAGGAAAAATTACCATTATCAGGCTATAATCCACTTATAGATGTACAGATATTATCACCTATGCACAGACTGCCATGTGGTGTCAGTAATTTAAATAAATTACTGCAGGCAGCACTTAACCCACCAGCCCGCTATAAGCAGGAATATAAAACGCCAATGAATATATTTCGTGTTGGCGACAAGGTTATGCAGATAAAAAATAATTATGAAAAAAATGTGTTTAATGGTGACATTGGTTTTATAAGGGTAATAAATTCCGAGAAAATAGTGATTGAGTATAGCGATAGCGAGGTCGACTACCAATTGGCGGAAGTTAATCAGCTGGTGCTGGCTTATGCCATGAGTGTGCATAAAAGCCAGGGGAGCGAATACAAGATTGTTATTTTACCATTAACGCAGGGACATTTTATAATGCTTCAGCGCAACCTTTTGTACACAGCGGTTACCAGAGCGAAAGAAAAGGTTATATTATTAGGTTCTAAAAAGGCATTATATACGGCAGTGCAAAATAACCGTACGCAAAAACGATATACCCTTTTAGCAGAAAGATTGACGCATAAAGTGAACTAAAGATATGGAGCATTCTTATGAATATATTACAGACAGTGCTTGATTTTTTATATCCGCCGCATTGCCCAGCTTGTGAAAAATATGTTGAAAATACAGGTGATTGGTGTGATTCTTGTTTAGAAAAGACTTTTAATTTTCATATATTGCCAATTGCAGCAGGAAATTATGGGGTACTTTGTCAAATATATGCATTGGGACATTATCATGGTGCTTTGCAGAATTTAATCACAAGGCTGAAATACAAAAATGATATGAATGCTTTAAAATGTATTCATAATTTTATTAATAAAATGGCAGGGCAGATAAAATTACCAGCAGATATTGAAGTAGTAATTGCCGTGCCATTGCATAAAAAGCGCTATGAGCAAAGAGGCTTTAACCAAACTGAGCTTATTTTTGCAAAGCTTTTACAAAAGGCAAATTTGAATTATAGTGACTGTATGGAAAGATGTGCCGTTACTATGCCTCAATTTGAACTTAGCCGTGAAGAACGTTTAAAAAATGTAAAAAATGCTTTTCAATTACAAGCAGGCATTACTATTAAAAATAAAAATTGTTTGCTGCTCGATGATATATTTACAACGGGGGCAACAATGATGGAATGTGCTAAAGTTTTACAGAGAAATGGTGCAGGAAAAATTTATGGCATGGTTTTGGCCAGCGATGCTTAAATACAAGTTTTATTTGTGAATTACGTGAATATGGATTATACTTATAATAAGATTACAATGTAGCAGAAATCGGAGTGAGTATCATAGCTAATAAAATGAAAAATTGCCCGGAATGTGGCAGAGTATTTGTCGATGCAGGGGCGGGTCTATGTAATGCGTGCCTGCGTAAAGAAGAAGAATACGAAATCATAGTTTGTAGTTATTTGCGGGATAATCCCGGCAGTACTATAAGGCAGATATATGAAGCCACGGGAATAAAAGAAAGAACGCTTATGCGCATGATTCGTATGGGAAGGTTCTTGGATGCCGGTGAAATAAAATATCCCTGTGAACGCTGTGGAACACTGATAAATGAAGGTAAATATTGCGAAAAATGTGGTGCAGCTTTGCAAAATGAAATAAAAAAAGTAACAGAATCATTAAATAAGAAAATGCAGAATACTGCCGGGAAAAATGGTAGTGAAACATATTCGACTATAAGAAAAGTATAAATAGCTGAAATTGGGGTGGATGATAATGGCAAATAAAATGAGAAATTGTCCAGAGTGCGGTAAGGTATTTGTAGATTCAGGTGCGGGTATTTGTAATCAATGCATTCGCAAAGATGAAGAAAATGAAATTATAATAGATAGTTATTTGCGTGATAATCCAGGCAGTACAATAAAACAAATACATGAAGCTACTGGGATAAAAGAAAAAACAATTATGCGCATGATTCGCTCAGGCCGATTTGGCTCGGGGGAAGTATCATATCCCTGCGAACGTTGTGGGGCACCAATAAGTGACGGACGTTATTGTGATGAATGTACAGCAGCGCTGCACAATGAGATAAAAAAAGTTTCTGATTCGATGAGTAAAAAAATTCAGCCAGTTAAGCCTAAAGTAGATAACACAGGTAAAAAGAGTCGTGGTATGTACTCTAATAAATAAAGGATTATGTAGATACAAGGAGCAATTAAAAGATAATTGTATAAAACCCTTTATTAAATGCTGTAAAAAGCTGAATATAAAAGTTAATAAATTTGCAAAGAGTGCCGATATTATTGATGAAATAATATCGGTGTTTTTTATGAGGAGGGAAAAAAATGATATTAAATACTAATTCTATTAATGCTATAGCAGGAACGTATATAAAAAGTGTTGAAAAAATATCGACACGAGTAGAAACAAATGCAGCAAATGCAAATTCTAAAGATGAAATCCTATTATCAAATGCCAGCCAGGATTTTGCTCCATATTTACACAAACTTAGTGCTATGGCAGATATGTCGGCAGAAAAAGCAGAAAATTATAAGACAGCCATAAATAGTGGTAAATATGAAGTTGATTCACAAGGAACTGCTAATGACATATTGGATTTGTGTACCTTAAAATGATTTAAGGAAAGTGATAAAAATGTGGGAAGAATTAATAAATATCATTGAAGCCCTTATAAAGACATACTTAAACATGTTGGAGCTTAATGAAAATAAACGAAAAGCCATATTAGCGATAGACATGAAGAGGCTTGATCAATTAATAGATGAAGAACAAAAGTTTATAAATGAAGTTGCCGAAAATGAACAAAAAAGGCAGCAGGTTTTACAGAAAATGATGCAAAAGAATCTTTTTAGCGAAGAAACAGTAACATTTAAACAATTGGTAAAATTTTGTCCCATAGAAAAAAAAGATAAATTTGAAACAGTTAATAAAGAGTTATCAGATACTGTGAAAAAAACAGCTGATTTGAACGATGCCAATAGAATGTTGATGCAGGGAGCATTGACAGCAGTAAATGTTAATTTGAATTCACTAATGCAGGTGAGATCTGAGCCGGATTACGGACATGATGGACAGCAAAAATTTTCTTCACAGAATAAAAAATTTGATTTTAAAGCTTGAGGCAGTATTATGAAATACTTAATAAATATATTAAAAAATCAAAGTGTAAAGTATAAACAACTGTATGAAAGTGTTGAAAAACAAAAAAACTTATTAATAGTAGAGACAACTGCTGAATTTGCACATCATACACATAAAATTGAAATATTAATGAATGATATTCGTATATTGGAACGTAATAAACAAAATTGGTTAAATGATAATGCCTGTAAAATAGAGGATTTAGTATCAGCTAATTCAGAAATTGCTAGTTTATATGATGAAGTATTATTGTTAGCCAATAAGGTTAAACGTATCAATGAATGCAACAGGCTGTTATTGAAAAATAAAATGGAATTTATAACGTTTAATATTAATGTATTAACACAAACAACAGGAAATTCGTCTTATCAATCAGGCGGGGATTTACCTGCTGGAAATTATAAAAAGATTAAGATGTTTGATCAAAGCATATAAGAGGGGGATGTATAATGAGATCGACCTTTGCAGGATTGAATACTATGGTAAGTGGATTACAAAATCATCAACTTGCCTTGGATACTGTAGGACATAATTTAAGTAATGACAGCACTGAAGGATATTCACGTCAGAGTGTAAATTTAACAACTGTGGCGCCTAGTGACCAAATAACGATGTATGGGAAAAGCTATGTGGGCAATGGTGTAGATACTGCTTCGATAACGAGAGCACGTGATATATTCGCAGATAAACATTATTGGCGGGACAATGCGACTAAATCGTATTATGAAGAAAAACAAAATAATTATTCAACAATTGAAAATGTTTTTAATGATTCTCAAATAAATAGTGAAAATGTTGGATTAAAAAGTACTATAAATAAATTTTGGAAGTCTTGGCAGGATTTATCAACGGATGCTAGTAATGATGATTCACGAATCAGTGTTCGCGATACTGGCGCTACTATGGCTGATCAGATAAAAACAATGGCGCAACAAATGCAGCAACAGATTACATCACAATATGGACAGCTGCAATCTGATGTCACAGAAGTAAATAATATTACATCACAACTGGCAGATTTGAATAAAAAT
This sequence comes from Pectinatus brassicae, assembly GCF_014201835.1. Lineage (GTDB taxonomy): Bacteria > Bacillota > Negativicutes > Selenomonadales > Selenomonadaceae > Pectinatus > Pectinatus brassicae. The sequence goes on from NZ_JACHFH010000025.1 coordinate 7,958, forward strand.
ATTAGACAGGCTGAAGCCAGTGGCGGAATGGCTAATGATTTGCGTGATAAACGTGATAGCTTAGTCGATAAACTGTCACAATATGTAAAAGTCGATGTAACGGTACAAAGTGATGGTTCATATTCAATAAGCAGTAATGGCAGCGTGCTTGTTGATGGAGACAGCAAACTGACACTTGATTTACAGGCACAAAATAATGATGAATATGGCATTACTGATTACAATTTAGTTTTTAAAGAAACTGGAACGATTTATAATCCTGCAAATGGTGAAATATCAGCAGTACAGGATAATGTAGCAGAGGATAAAAGTTATATTGACAAACTTGCTAATTATTCAGCCTTTTTTCTGACTACGTTTAATGCCCAGCATAAAGAAGGCTATGGTATTGATGGTGCAAACACGACCGACACTAATTTTTTTGGTGAAAATGCCAATTCTTATAGCTGGATAAATAATTCAGCCAGCACATATGAAAAACCTTATATGGAAAAAACGACTGCAAGTGGTTCAGAAAAATTACGTGGCATAAATATAATTAATGAGCTGACAGTGAATACAAAAATTACTGATCCTGGTGGCACCGATTATATAGCAGCCAGAGGTGCCAATGTTTATACTAATAATGAGCCAGACCCGGTTACCGGTGCAAAAAAAGGCGACTATATAGATGCTAGTGGCAATATAGTAGATTATGATCATAGAATTATGGCTAAAAATGGTACGGCTGGGGGAGCCGATGGATCTAATGCGGTTACACTTAGCACCTTGTTTGATACTTCATTATCAGAAGCTGCAATAAATGATCATGTCAGATTAATAGCAGGCAGCGATGGCAATGTGCTAACGCCAGGAGATACATTGAGTTCAACAAATGATAAGTCATTGTATTCATACTATAATGATGCCATGACAGAATTGGGAACAGCCTCCAGTGTTGCTGATAATAATGTTACTAAGATGGGCGCAGTTGTTACACAGCTGGATAATGCTCGTCAGGCGGTATCAGGTGTAAACTGGAATGAGGAACTCACAAATATGATTAAATATCAACAGGGCTATTCAGCTTGTGCCCGGGTATTGACTACAATGGATGAAATGCTTGATAAATTAATAAATAGTACAGGAACCGTAGGGAGGTAATAAAAAATGCGCGTAAGTAGTACAATGATGATAAATAATTACATGAATTCGCTCAATGGTAATTATGATACACAGGCAAAACTTATGGAACAAAATTCTACACAGCAAAAATTAAATAGGCCATCAGATGATCCGGTGGACTATTCCAGATATTTATCATATACCAATAACGATGTATCCAATCAACAATTTCTTACTAATGCCAATAATGGTATTTCATGGATGAACGCAACGGATAATGCACTGGTTAATATTAGTGAACATTTTACCACTGTTGTTGAGCAGACAAATCAAGCTGCTAATGGGACAAATCAAACAGTAGACAATCAAGCGACTGCATCACAGTTATTGGCATTATTGCAAGAAACAATCAGTCAGGGAAATAGTGAATTAGGCGATCGTTATTTATTTTCCGGACAAAAAGATAAAGTTGAGCCATTTAAAATATCAGATGAAAAAATAGAACGGGGCCTGGCAAAAACATTAAACGAAGGACAATCAGAATTTTTTAGTAAAACTGTAAGAATAGCTGGAGTGGATACAAAAGAGCCTGGCGGTACGCAGGTAGGTGGGTTGAATCAGATGCTTAATATGAAAGGCAGCGATGGTAATACTTATTATTTAGATACCAGTACAGGCTATGTCTTTTCACAGGATTTTGTAGAAAATGGTTATAAAGATAAAATTACTGCAGGACAAACTACGGTAACGGCAGCGGATGCTGTAGGGCGCATGGCAATACCAAGCGGGACTAGTACTTTATCTGAATTATCCGGTGGTTCAGGCACATATCCGACTGTTTATGCTGATAAAGCCACATATGACAAAGTGGCTACAGATGTTCGTACTAATTTTACAAATTTATATTTTGATAAAGATGTAAATGGAGCAATTACTACAGCTGGTAAAAATTTAGCAAATAGTGGCAGTGGATTGACAGTTACTGATCCAAGTGTTACTACTGAATTTTCTTTTAATACTATAGAGCAATACGTAGTTAATTATCAAGGTGATGATAATAAAATTTCAATGGTGAAATTAAGCGGTTCGACTGATGAAACGCGTGATAGTGTAAATGTTACAGGCAGTGATGTATTTGGTGATACCGATATTTTTGGTTCATCACATGGCACAGCAACACTGAATAATTTACTTACAGTTGTAGCACAAATGGATGGTGGGAATCAAAAATGGTTGTCAAGTGATGGAATAACCGTAGCTAATAATGCCAAGACTGTACTACAAAAAGCTCAAACATCATTAGCTTCGCGAAATATGGCATATTCTAATGCCGTAAGTACAATGGAAGGTCAAAATACTGTAATTCAGGGCAATATTAATAATGTAAATGGTGTAAATACAGCAGAGCTTGCTACAAAATTAATTACAGCACAAACGATATATAATATATCGATATCTATGGGGAAAAATGTAATACCACAGTCAATTGCTGATTATTTAAGTTAATAATTAATCATATTTATAAAAATGTGAAGTTTAATTAGTAAATATATTTAGAAATATTTATAATGGATTATAGATAAAATAAAGGATTGGTAATATGCAATGTCTAAATATAAGAACGAGTAATTTAGTATTACAGACTAAAAGTAAAATGGCTAAAGCTGATCCTAATATGCCACAGCCAACTAGTAAAGGTGAATACAAAGCACCTAGTGCGAATGTATATGCTGAGCCAATAAAAGTCGAGATAGATGGCAGAAAAACAAGAGAAGCTTTAGGAATATATACTGATGCCGCATTCAATAAAAAGATGGCCAGTGATGGCAAGCAAAAATTTCTTGCGGGTATTGCTCGTAGAATGAGAGAGGGGCGGCAAGCTCGTACCAGTACTTCAACGGGCGTTTTTGCTCAAATAAGCAAGAATAAAATGATACCACCAACGAAAGAAATTCGGGTTACAACTCTGCCATCGCCTGACTTTACAGTTACACCATCAAGGGTAAATGGCGATATCGACCCTGGTATATCTAAAATGCAGATAACAGCTGGAAAATATAAAATGGAATATACACCGCCAAGTGTGGATATCTCAGTAGACCAGTACTCATCTGTAAGGATGTGGACATCAGAAGATAATTATGATACTTATGCATAAATGCTAAAATAAAAAGCATTGTAAGTAGATGAAAAACTAGAAAGGAGGAGGGGCATTACAATACCAGACAGGAAGCAGGTGAAAAAAGGGGAAGTATCTATTGCGTTTTTAAGTAAAAGAATGGAATCGAAAATAGCTAAAACTTATATAGGATAAAAAGGAAGTTATACTATATTCTTTTCAAATAAAAAGGTGATATATATGAAACTGGGAGGAATTTAGATGAGACAGATCGATACTACACGCTTTGGTATGATTGACATTGATGAACAGAAAATAATTAATTTTCCAATGGGAATACCGGGCTTTGAAGAAGATCATGAATTTGTTATGATTCCGTATGATGCCCCTTTTGTATTTCTGCAGTCTGTTACTTCAAGTGATTTAGCATTTATGATGATAAATCCATTTGATTTTTTTAAAGATTACGAAATCCCTATTGATGATGCTGATCTTAATCAATTACAAATTTATGAGAAGGAAGATTTGGCAACATTTTCTTTGTTGACAATAAGGGATAATGATGTTGAAAAAACAACAGCAAACCTTTTAGCTCCGATAATAATAAATAAAAAAACTCATGAAGCAAAACAACTTATATTGAAAAATACGCAGTATACAACACATCATGAATTAGTACAAGCACAGGCTAGCTAAAGCTATAACGAGGGGCAGGGAAACCCATGCTTAAACATGATGTTGTATGTGTGAGTTTAATGAAATATATATCAATAATAAATAACAAATATCACAGTCGTAATTACACATAATATGGGTCCCTCGCACATTAAAAAGTAAGTTAATAAAAATTGATTTACTTTTTAATGTGCGAGGAATAATATATACTTTTGGAGGCACTCGATGAAAGAAATAAATACAACGCGTTTTGGTGATATAGAAATAGACGAAGAAAAGATTATCCATTTTAAAGATGGCATTCCAGCATTTGAAGATGAACATGAGTTTGTTTTGATTCCCTATGGAGATGAGAGTCCATTCTTGTTTTTACAATCAATAAACACATCTGATTTAGCATTTGCTATGGTTAATCCGTTTGTGTTTTTTAGTGATTATGAATTTACAATAGATGATGAAATATTAGAAGAAATGGATATTAAAGAACAGGCTGATTTACTTATATTTGCTTTTTTAACAATACCATCTGGGGACGTTAAAAAAACAACAGCCAATCTTTTGGCACCAATAGTAATAAATCAAAGAACATTTGGAGCAAAACAATTGATATTAGAAAACACTGATTATACAACAAAACATTCCTTAGGAGAAAATACGGAGGATGGTGAATAATGTTAGTTTTAACACGTCGTCCGGGTCAATATATTACAATTGGTGATGATATCGTTATACATATATCTGATGTACAAGGCGGAAATGTGCGAATGGCCATTGATGCACCACGTAACGTAAAGATATATAGAGGGGAAATTTATGAGGCGATTTTAGAAGAAAATAAAAAATCTGCATCACAATTTTCTGATATTGATTTAGGTGAATTATTAAAGAAAAAATAAAAAAATGCCGATAATTATTTGTAAAGGATTTTAGCATATTAAACAGATTTGCATTCATAGTATGAATTAATATTATTAAGGAATTATGCCAATGTTTTGCAAAACTATAAAAGACATTGCAGCAATAAGGGAATAATTTTCAATATCTATGGAGGGAATAATGATGATTGATAAAATTGCCAATAATGCATCAAAAAATCTGACAACTACTAATACTAATATTTCTTTTAATCAGATAAAAACAAATAATAATATAGACAATAACATTAGTGAAACAGCTCAGGTATCAGAAACAAATACTGCAACAGACCAGATAGATAAATTCATAGATGATAAAAAAAATAATAAACAAAAACTATCTGATGAAGATGTAAAAAAATTAACAGACAAACTTAATAAAGAAATGTCAGAGATGAATTTGGAGCTTAAGTTTACTTGGTATGAAGATCTTGACCAATTAGGTGTTAAAATGATTGATTCATCAACGCAAAAAACGATTAAATCATTTCCACCTGAAGAGGTCATGAAGACTTTAGTGAAAACAAAAAAATGGTTGGGTAAGCTTTTAGATAAGAATGTATAAGTACAGGGAGGACTTAAGATGGGAGTAAATGGAATTTATGGCTTATCCTCTGGGATGGATGTAGACTCATTGGTAAAACAATCCATGCAGGCTAAGCAAAAACAATATGATTCAATGTACAAAAAAGAACAGGCAGCAGAATGGACAAAGGATGCCTATAATCAGTGGTATGACAAGTTATCAGATTTTCAGAACAATACGATTTATAAGTATTCATTATCAAGTGGCATGGCACCTAAGATGGCATCCTCTTCTAATAGTAGCGTAGTTACAGCTACAGCTGGTGGTGGCGCAGCCAATATATCACATAATGTTACTATTAATTCTATGTCATCAAATGCTTATTTAAAATCAACAACTGGGATAGACAGAATTTCTGGTGAATCTGGTAGTATAAAATTATCAGATATATTAGGACTTAGCAATATTGATTTAAAGGCTGTAACGGGCGAAACATCAGCTAGTGATAAATTGACATTTACTAAAGATGGTGTAGACTATGAATTGACTGGTAGTCAAATGGATGAAACAGCAATTAGTTTTACACTTCGTGATGGCACTATATCGTTGGATACGAATACTGATACTGAGGTTAGGACAAATCAAACTATTTCTTTTAGTTATCGTGACTTGGCTGAGGGAACATTAAATGATTTAGCTAATAAAATAAGTAATAGTGGTACTGATATAAGTGGAAATTATGATACAGTTAATGATTCGTTTAGTATTTACAATAAAAAAGGCGGCGAGGGTAATTTTATTGATTTAACAGTTGATACAATTGCGTTGCCGGGAGATTTGCCGGCAGGACTTAATGATAGTACGGCTAATACGCAAACATTGCTAAATGCATTAAAATTAGGCTCGTATAATGTTGCTACTGATACTTTGGGGACAGCAATGGCTGGTACTGATTTTTCAGCAACACCAGCTAATCCAGGAGATGCAACCGGGTCAATGTCAGCTAGTGCATTATCAGGTACATCAGGCAGTGTGAAAATTGATGGACGTGAATATAAGACTGATAGTAATCAAATAATGGTTGATGGTGTAACCTACAATCTTGTCTCTAAAGGAACTGGTAGTACAACAGTATCAGTAACGACAGATACTGATACAATTGTAAAAAATGTTAACGAATTTGTCGATAAATATAATGAATTGCTTAAAAGCTTAAAAAGTGATGTTAATACAGCACCCGATAAAAATTATACGGCTCTTACTGATGATGAAAAGAAAGAAATGAGTGATGACCAGGTAAAATCCTGGACAGAAAAGGCAAAGAAAGGGCTTTTGTATAAAGATAGTCCTCTTAGCAGCTTAATTGATGATATGCGCTCAGCAGTAAATCAGCCGATTTCAGGTATTGGTGGTAAGTATAATAGTTTAGCGAATTTAGGTATAGGTGTTTCCGCTGATTGGAATAATGATAAAAGTGGACTACTGAGTGTTGATGAAGAGAAATTGCGCAAAGCTTTAGCTGATGACCCCGATGCAGTATACAAGGTTTTTAATAATCCAGCAGCTGATGATGACAGCAATACTTTTGGGGTGGTAAAACGACTTAATAGTGCATTAACTGATGCTATTGGTAAAGGTGATATTGCCACAGCATCAGGGATAAGAGGACAAGCGGGTGTTACTGATTCGAGTAATATATCAGACCAAAGCAATTGGGGAAATGAAATAGCTAATTGGAAGAAAAAAATGGCTGCTTTTCAAGATGAAATGGATAAGTATCAAGACCAATTATATAAACAGTTTGATGCGATGGAAACAGCAATATCTAATCAGAATTCACAATACAGTTATATATCCAGCTTTTTAGGCGGGTCATAAGAAAAATAGTTAATGATATAATTATGTATATGGTAAGACAGAAGGGAGCATTTGTTAATGCAAAATGCGTCTTATACAGCGCAAGCGTATAGAAGACAGCAGATACTGACAGCAAGTCCGGAAATGCTGACATTAATGCTATATAATGGTGCCATAAGGTTTATAAATGAAGGAATAAAATTTATTGGCGAAGAAGAGAAAGAAAAATCAAATGCATCTCTTTTGCGGGCACAGGATGTAATGATAGAATTAATGTCAAGTCTTGATATGGAGTATGAGATTGCCAAGGAACTTTATCCGCTATATGATTATATTTATCGTGCTTTAATAGTTGGTAATCTTGCTAATAATATAGAAAAGCTAGATGAAGCTAAAGAATTGGTGGTAGAGTTGCGCGATACTTGGCATGAGGCTATGAAAAAAGCAGGTAAAGCAAAGCAGTCCTCATAATATGAATATTTGTGATAGCGGGGTTAATCCTCGACAGTTTTGCATATGTTTATCCTTGTAAAGGTTGAGAATATGACAATAGAAACTAAAGATGCTATATTATGGAAGAAATTTTATACGCTTACCAAGGAAATGCATCGTTTTATAAAAAAAAATGATGTGGATATGTTTTTTTCCTTGTTGCAACAGCGTATGGATTTACAGAAAATGTTGGAAGATATTCCTAATAAGACATACCATCAAACGGATGACGGTAGAGAACTTTTAACCAAAATTAATATGATGAATGTCAAAATAAAGGCCTTGTCACAATCATGGCTTATACGGATGCGCAACCGCAACAATAAGGTGCGCTCGTATGATTATATGGCAGGGCCGGCAATGGGAAATATATTTAATAAAAAACTTTAAAAATATTTTATAAAACACTTAAGTTTTATTATTTGTTGCCGATATTATTAATAGAATTGAAAGTAGGGCAAACTGAGCGATCGGCAGGAGCCTTGCTTTTAAGATAAATATGTCGTCCAGGAAGATGACAATAAAATTAACCAAAATCAGGGAGGAATTTCTCATGGCTTTAGTAGTAAAAAATAATATGTCAGCTATCAATACGCTGAACATCATGAACAGTAATAATAATGCTTTATCTAAGAGCTTACAAAAAGTATCTTCAGGTATGAAAATCAATAGTGCAGCTGATAACCCAGCTGGCTATGCAATTTCCGAACGTATGCGTGTTCAGATTCGTTCTTTGGACCAGGATAACCAGAATGCACAAAATGGTCAGAATATGTTAAAAACAGCTGAAGGTTCTGTTTCTTCAACAGTTGACATTTTAAAAACTTTAAAAGAAAAAGTTCTTGATGCTGCAAATGATACCAATACTACCTTTGACCGTAAAACTATTCAGGATTACCTGAATCAGGCAGTAGACCAAATTAATGATAATGCTAATACCACTTATAATGGTCAGCTTCTTATTGATGGTTCGAAAAATAAAGCAATTTCTACAGCTTCAACTGTTACTTATACTAATTCAAGCTTGTCTACAGCTACTACTTTTGGTTCAGCTTTATCATCATTGTTAGATCGTAATGGTAATTCATTAAATATTTTAAAAGGTGATACCGTTAGTATTTCTTATACAAATAATGGTAAGACAACAACTACCAGTTTTTCTGTAGGAACTAGCAATTTGACAGATGTATTTAATAATGCAACATCTGGTACTGCTTATAATAAATTTGGCAATAGTGCTTCATTTGGTACTACTTCTGCTAATAGTGTTATAGGTACAACTGCTGAAGGTTTGACTATGTATACAGCAGATGGCAGTAGTGCACTTTCAATTTCTTCTAATCAAGCTGGTACTGCAGGTAATATTTCAGGATTTACTATTAGTATCACTGGTACTGATGGTAATGTAAAAAAATCTGTTAACTCAGTACTTGATGCTTGGAGTGAACAAATTAGTGCGCAGGATAAATCCAATGATAATGCTATTAATATGCAGATTGGTACTAAATCCAGCCAGACTATCCGCGTAGGTCTATCTGATATGCGTGCTAAGGCACTTGGTCTTCAGGGTGTATCGACTGATGGTACTGTTCAGAATCTTGATGTTAGTACTCGTGCTAATGCTAATGCAGCTGTCAATGTTCTTGATAATGCTGTACAAAAAGCACTTAAAGAACAGACTAAAATCGGTGCTGTTGAAAACCGCTTAGATTACACTCAGAGCAATTTGACAACACAGAGTGAAAACGTACAGGCTTCCGAATCCACAATTCGTGATGCTAATATGGCTAAAGAAATGACTGAATACACTAAGAACAATGTTCTTATGCAGGCTTCTCAGGCTATGCTTGCTCAGGCTAACTCCAGTAGCCAGAACGTATTACAGTTATTACAATAATAGTTATAGGCTTATTTCGGTAAGTTTTTTAAGGCGGATGTTTATGGCATCCGCCTTAATTTTATATCTAACCACATAAAGACTTTGTGTGGCTAGATATAAAATTAAGTAACAATTGAAGGACTAAGGATAATTATGAAAATTTCAGCTTGTACAATAGTTAAAAATGAAGAAAAGAATATACAAAGATGGTACGATAATGCCAAACAATATGCGGATGAGATTATTGTAGTGGATACAGGGTCTACGGATAAAACTTTAGATATTTTAGAAAAATTACCAATACAGTTATATCATTATCAGTGGAAAGATGATTTTGCGGCGGCGAAGAATTTTGCAATAGATAAAGCAACTGGAGACTGGATTACATTTTTAGATGCTGATGAATATTTTTCTGAGGAAAGTTTAGCTAAAATACGAAAAGTTATTGAGAAAAATAATATTGAAGATAATATCAATATTATATCGTGTCCTAAAATAAATATTGATATTGATACAGGCAAAGAAATAAGCCGTTTTTATGATATAAGAATTTTTAGCAATGCGAGTAATCTGCGTTATACGGGGATAATTCATGAACAATTATTTAATGCAAATGGGAATTTGCAAATTAAAAAAGAAAAAGATATCGTGATTTTTCATACAGGGTATTCAACTAGTATTGCTAAACAAAAAGCACAGAGAAATCTGAAATTATTGCTAGAAAAAAAATACGAGAATAATGATATAATACCATGGCATTATATCGCCGATTGCTATTATGGATTAGGTGAATACAAGAAAGTAATAGAAAGCCTTGATAAATATTTTAATTTAAAAGAGTATACCGTTATAAATAATGAATGCAGCAATTGGCGCAATTATATTAATGCAATGTTAAAATTAGAATTACCAAAGGATAAAATACTTAATAAAGTGTTTTCAGCTATAGAAAAATTACCGGAAATACCTGATTTTTATGCTTTTGCTGGTATTATTTATTTTGATGAAGGAAAATATTTATTAGCAAAAAAATATTTTAATATGGCAATTGATATTTATAATAATATAGAATTAGATATGGCAGGAAGTAGTTTCTCAGCAGATGTGAATGTAGTAAATAATAAATTATTACAAATAAAAGAATTAATGAAAAATAAATTAACAGTATCTGCCTGTGTAATAGTTAAAAATAATGAAGAAGATATAAAAAAATGGTTGGAGTCTGTTGAGAAATTTAGTGATGAAATAATTGTAATTGATACTGGTTGTACAGATAAAACGATTGATATCATTAAAGAAACAGATGCATTAATATATCAATATCAATGGCAGGATGATTTTGCAGCTGCTAAGAATTTTGCGATAGACAAGGCCGAAGGCAGCTGGATAGTTTTTATGGATTCCGACGAATATATAGAATCAGCGATTGATATTAAAAATATATTAGGGAAAATTATTGATGAAAAAATTGATGCCGTTTTTTCTCGGATGATAAATATAGATGCTGATAATAATAATGCGGAAATAAACAGATTTTTACAGACAAGAGTATTTCGTAACCATAGAAATATCTATTATCAGGGAAGAATACATGAACAGTTATATAAAAATGGGCAGGATTTGCAGCAAGTTGTATGTGAAGATATTATTATCTATCATACTGGATATTCGCAGAAGCGATATTTGACAAAGATGAAACGTAATCTGAGGTTGTTGCAGGATGATGTAGATAATAATGGCAAAAATAAACGACATTATCGTTATATGGCCGATTGCTATTATGCCTTAGGAAATTATAGTAAGGCAATATACTTTTATAACAAACATATTGCATCGGGGTTACAGTCTATAGGTAATGAAAATGATGTATATTATAATTTAATTGAGGCAATGCTGCAGGAAAATTATAGTTTACAGGATATATTATTAATACTTGATGTTGCTAGTAAAAAATTTATAGATTATCCACAGTTTTTGATGCAATATGGTAAGGTATATTTTTATTTGACAGATTATGAAAAGTCAAAGACATATTTTGAAAAAGCGCTGTTTAACCATAAGAATGTTGTGCAGTCTTCAGATAATTTTACAGCACTTATACCGAAAATTTATCGTTATTTAGCTAAGATATATTTATATTGGGTTGATTATAATAAAAGCATGTTTTATATAGATAAGTTATTATTATCAGACAAATACAATATTGAAAATATAAAATGTATGTGCCAAGTGCTGAAACAAATATCATGGCAGGATGCATTGATGTATATAAATAAATATTACGCTAATAATTTACAGGACTATTTAAGTCTAATTGATGGAAGTTTTTGGTCAGAAACGCAAGAGATTTTTACTTATTATAATAATAAACTCTATGAGGAATATGGTATTATTTCAGAAAAATGGCGATTGGGGAATATAATGATGCAAAAAAATAATGAATTTGATAAACTACTGGCACAGGCTAGTGAAAAAATAAAAATGATGGTTGTTGCTCTATTGATGTTGAATAAGTTACCGGAAGAATATCATACGATTTTACCTGAAAGTGTTTGGCATTGTTTACAGACATATTATGGCAAACAAAATTTGCAATATGAAGATTTCTCTACGTATATGATGTTGTTACCAACAATAATATTAAAAACTAATGATAATATTTTAGGAACATATATTTTATTAATAAAAGATTTTTCAGTACAAGATAAAAAACAGGCAATAATCGGATTATGTAACTTGAAAAAATGGCAACAGGCATCATTATTATTAACAGAAGAACTTGTTAAAGGTAATATAAAGGACAATGAATTAGTATTGAATTTTGCTAAATGTAATTATTATATGAAAAATTGGCAGACAGCTGAAAAATATTTTAAAGAAATAGCAAAGATAAAAGAATATGAAGCTGAAGCTGATTCTTATCTTACATGGATTGAAGAACGGAGAGCTGGTAAATGGTAAAAATATCAGCTTGCGTGATAGTAAAGAATGAAGAAGAAAATCTGCCTGATTGGTTAAGATGCATGAATGATATTGCTGATGAATTGATAATAGTTGATACAGGATCAACTGATAATACTAAAAAGATTGCCAAGAGTTTTTCAAAAGTAAAATTATATGATTTTACATGGTGTGATGATTTTGCTGCAGCCAAAAATTTTGCTCTTTCTAAGGCTACAGGAGATTGGATATTATTTCTTGATGCTGATGAATATTTTAATAAGAAAGATCTGGGCAGAATAAGAGAAAATATCGAAGTTTTAAACAGTAATAATAAATTGAAAATAATAATGTTTAATCGCATAAATGTTGATAAACAATCTAATAAAATTCAAGGGGATGCATATATTGTCAGAGGTATAAAAAATGATTCACGAATTCGTTATAAGGGAAAAGTTCACGAACAATTGTTTTATAATGATGAAGAAATAACAGATATAGCGGTTATTCCTAATGTAATGCTTTATCATACAGGTTATTCGGAAACAATTGTAGAAGATAAATTAAAACGAAATTTGAAAATAATGCAGGAGGATATGAAGTTAAATGGCGAAAATCCTCGCTATTTTGCTTCAATGGCAGATTGTTATTATGGCCTAGGCGAATATGAGAATGCAATTATTTGGGCGCATAAGTTTATTGATACAGGTTTGGTGGCATTAGGCAGCGAAAAGCAGGTATATTATACATTGCTGGCAGCTATGCAAAAAGCGCGATGTTCTTATCAAGAATTAGAAAAATGCTTATTAGAAAGTATAGAAAAATTTCCACAAGATGAAGTATTACAGCAGGAAAGGCAAGCATTATTAATGAGAAAAAAAGATGTTTTTATTTCAGCATGCGTAATAGTAAAAAATGAAGAAAAAAATATCGAAAATTACTTAAAAAGGATTAAATCCATTGCAGATGAGATAATTGTTATAGATACTGGATCTACAGATAATACAATTAAGCTGGCAAAAAATAATGGTGTTTTTGTACATTCTTTTAAGTGGATTAATGATTTTGCAGCGGCGAAAAATTTTGCCTTGGAGAAGGCTAAAGGAAAGTGGATAATATTTCTCGATGCGGATGAGTATTTTAAGTCTGAATGTGTAGAACAATTAGTAAATTATATAAAAAAATATGATATAACGAAAATAGAAGCATTAGCCTGTAAATTTTTAAATATTGATAGTGATAAAGATAATAAAATTTTAAATACTTTTTATCAGGTGCGAGTATTTCGTAATGACAAAAATATTCGCTACAAAGGACAAATTCATGAGAGATTATATAAAAAAAATAATGAAAAAATAAATATTAAAATTTTACCGGAAGATATAGAGGTTATTCATACTGGATATTCTTCCGCAATAATGCAAAAAAAAGCTAAAAGAAATTTGGAATTATTGCAGAAAGAAATAATTGAAAAAGGTGAGCAATCGCATCATTATTATTATTTGGCAGATTGTTATTTTAGTTTAAGTGATTATGAAAAAAGTATTTATTATAGTAGAAAATTTATTGATAGTGGGTTGCAAATGATTGGAGTAGAAACCAATGTTTATACAAGATTAATAGATTCATTATCGTTAGCTAATTATCCTGTAGAAAAAATTTTAGAAGCGGTAGAGTTGGCAATAAAAAAATTTTCAGAAATACCCGATTTTTATTTTATGAAAAGTTTTTTTTTGCTGCGAGAAAAAAACTATATAGAAGCTGAAAAATATTTGAATATTTGTTTTAAATATTGGCACGTAGCTGATCGTAGAGAATTTGCAATATCAATCATGGAAAACGTAAGAGAGCAAATTTATTTGGTAGCGGGTATACTAGCTGAAACTAAAGGGCTGGATGCACTGGCTATAAATTTTTATATTAAAGGATTGGAACAGGATAAATATAATAAAGAAGTTTTGGTACGATTGTATAACTTTTTTTTAAAAAGACCAGTTAAAGTTGTAATAAATATGTTTAATAAATTATATTTATCAGATATTAAAGATAGTAAATTTATAATAAATACATTGGATGAATATTATCATGGAGAAGTATATTATTTTTATTACAAAAAAATTAATAAAGTATCAAAATTAGATGAAGCAGTTGCACAGAAAAATTTTGAATGTGTAGTTGAAAATTTGAAAAATGATTTGGTTAATATATATAAAAAAATAATTTTAAAAAGTATCGAAGCTGGTAACTCCGATTTAATAAAAACAGCATATGTTATATTGCCTATTCAGTATAGAGTAGTATTGAATAACGCATATAAATTGTTTAAGCAGGTGACTTAATAATGAATATAACAGCGTGTGTAGTAGTAGAAAACAAAGGAAGAACATTAACTAGATGGTTTAAATGTATGAGGCAGATTGCCAATGAAATAGTCATTATAAATATAGGTTCTATAGATAATATAAGAGAAATCGCAATGGAGGTTAATGCTAAAGTTTATAGTTTAAAAAATAAGGATGATCTTGCTGCAGCTAAAAATTGTGCATTGGATAAAGCGACTGGTGATTGGGTGATATTTCTTGATGACAATGAATATTTTACGGATGAGTCATTAGATATATTGAAAAGAGACATGTTGGTAGCTGATGATAAGATTGATGGATTTGTATGCAGAAAGAAAAAATATGTAAAATGTGAAGCAATAGATAATTTTTATAAACTATGTGTATTTCGCAATAATAGAAATTTATGTTATAAAGGTTGTAGTTATACACAATTAGTAAATGGGTTACAGAAAAAAATAAATATAACAGTATTAGATGATCTAGTTATATATTATACTAAGTGTTCATCAAGAGTAATGGCGGAAAAAATACGATATAGTTTAAAGCTATTAAGACAAAATAACGGTGAAACAGCAACTCTTATTCATTTAGTAGAATGTTATATAGATATAAAGCATTACGATAAAGCAATAAAATGTTGTGAAAAGTTCATTATAAGTAGTAATAATGATAATAATTTGCGAATATATATATATAGTAAGTGGTTGGAGATGGTAATTGATATAAAAAGTAATTATGTTGCAGCTCAAAAAGTATTAAAAAATGCAATAAAGGAATTCCCTAATAATGGTGAAGTACTTTATTTTAAGGCTAAATTATTGTATTTACAGAAAAAATATACAGAGGCCGAACAATGTTTCAAAGAAATATTAGTATTAAAGACGGATAATGAAAATTTAAATGCAAGTATGCTAGCGGGAAGATATGCCGACATCTATGCTGATTTGGGACGATTGTATGAATTAAAAGGTCAAAATAATAGAGCTATAAAAAATTATGTTAAATCGTTGCAAATAAATTGTTTTAATAATGACATATTAGTTTATTTATATAGACAGATAAATAAACTGGATGATATCTATAAAATAGAACTATTAAATAGCATTTATGACGGTCAAAATAAAATAGGATTTTTATTGAATATGCTGTATAATACTTTGTCAGAAAAAATAAGCTTATATTATAAAAAGATGCTGCAGGAAAAATATAATGTTAAATTTCCCTGTAGTATAGCAAATGACTTTTTTATTACAGGTAATATAAAAGGGACTATAAATATGTTGGGATTTGGATTGGAAGACACTTATAAATTTTTAGCAGCAGATGCTATTATGAATAAACGGGGAAAAACTCAATTACAAAATAAAATACCAGCTGTCTATAATAATATAGTAAAAGACTATGATTTGTTGAAGGATATCAAAATAGATACAGATAATAAGAAGAAGTATAGTGATATTAGTGTTATAGTAAAAATGAGTGACAGGGATAAAAATAATGGAAAATAATAATATTAAAATATATAGAAAAAATTTGAATGAAGCATCACAAAAAGCAGATTTTAAAGAAATATTAACAATTTCCTTAAAAATATTAGAAATACTACCAAATGATTATCAGGCATTATTAAGTATTGCTAAGGTTTATATTACATCAGCTAAAGAAAAAACAGCGCTAAAAATATTTAAACGATTGATAGCTCTCTATGGCGATAAAGATTGGGATATTATGTATTATCTGGCTCGGGCCCAATATCAAATGACTGAGACCATGGGGGATGTAGAACCAGTAAAAAAATTGCTGCAAATTCCTAAATTGACTAAGTATCAAAAAGAACAGACATATGATTTATTTAAACGACACTATATACTAACAGGTGATACGGGATTGGCTTTAAAATATAATAAAAGATGTATTGAATATAGTACTGATATAGATAAGAAACATGATGAATATACAAATTATTTGTTTAATCTGCACTATTTACATAATATAAAAGCAGAACATTTATATAAAGAACATAAGAAGTTCAATAATCTTTTTAGTGACATACCACAGTATGAACATAAAATGGAGCGTACTGGAAAAAAGAAAAAAATAAGAATTGGCTATATCTCACCAGACTTTCATAAACATGCTGTAGTATTATTTGTTTATCATATGCTTAATAAATATGATGAAAAGTATTTTGAGGTTTATTGTTATGCCAAATGCGATGAAGATGATATCAGCCGACAAATAAAATCATATGTGGATAAATGGACAAATATATTAGGAATGTCAGATAAAAACACAGCTGACTGCATTTATAATGATAAAATCGATATATTATTCGATTTAGCAGGTCATACTAAGGGAAATTCACTTGCAGTTATGGCAAGAAAACCAGCGCCTATTCAAATATGTGGCATTGGTTATTTTAATACTACAGGGTTAAAAGCAATGGATTACTTTTTGACGGATGTATTTTGCGATGAGCCAGGTAAGAATGATAAATATTTTACAGAGCAGCTTTTATACATGCCACATTCTCATTTTGGCTATACAGCAGTTGATATGTCATGGAAACCTAAAGATGCCGCCTGCTTGAAAAATAATTATATTACATTTGGCAGTATGAATTTTTTTACAAAAGTAAATTCGCAGGTAATAAAAGTGTGGCAGAGTATTTTAGATAAGGTACCAAAGTCACGTTTGTTATTAAAAGATCGTACGGTAATGACACCAGTTGTTTTGGCGAAAATAAAAAAACGCTGGCAAAAAGCTGGACTTGATTTAAATCGGGTTGATTTTGAAATTGCTACACCTGATTATTTTAAGTCATATTATAAAATAGACATAGCACTTGATACATTTCCTTATCCCGGTGGAGCAACTACTTGCGATGCGCTTTACATGGGCGTGCCGGTAATTACATTAAAAGGTCAGCGGCATGGAGCTAGATTTGGCTATAGTCTTCTTAAAAATATTGGCAGCATTGATGACTGTATCGCTTATTCATTAGAAGATTATGTTAATAAAGCTGTGCGATTGGCAAATAATTATCAGCGCATAAATTATTTGCATTTAACATTGCGGGAAAAAATGCAGCTATCACCAATAATGAATGGCTATCTATATATGCAAAATCTGGAAAAAAAATATATTGAAATCTGGGAAAAATATACAGGCATTGAATTTAAAATAAATAGAGAGGATAAAATTCGTTCTGCTGAAATATATCGTCAAAGTATGCAACATAAACAAGAAATTAATATATTAAAACAACTTAATAATGATAAAAAATTTTATTCGAATATGGCAGAAGGGTATACTGGACTAGGTGATACTAAAAAAGCAGCTAAATATTATTTATTAGCAAGTAATAGTGTGAATGATATAGATGAAAAAAGGAAAAATTATAGTGCGTATCTTTTTAAATTATTATTTTATAAAAATGA
Organism: Pectinatus brassicae; assembly: GCF_014201835.1. GTDB lineage: Bacteria > Bacillota > Negativicutes > Selenomonadales > Selenomonadaceae > Pectinatus > Pectinatus brassicae. Next base: position 26,249 of record NZ_JACHFH010000025.1, read on the forward strand.
TATATTAAAAATAGTTGCCACACACAAAGCCTATCAGCAATTTTTTACTGATGTAAAAAAAATGCCAGTAAAAAAAAGTAATAATGATAAAATTCGTATTGCTTATATTTCCAGCGATTTTCGACAAAATGTAATGTTTTCTTTTTATCAGGCAATGTTTAACAAATATGATAAAGGAAAATTTGAAGTTACATGTTATTGTCTTAATAAAGAAGATGTTTTTACTGAACAAATAAAAAATAAAGTAGATAGTTGGAAAAACTTATTTAAAGTTGATATTTTGAGAGCAGCAAAAATAATTAATAATGATAATAATGATATATTATTTGATTTATCTAGTCATACAGCAAAAAACATTTTGTCGATTTTAGCATATAAACCGGTAGGAATACAAATATCAGGATTAGGTTACATGGGACCGATTGGGCTTGATGCAATTGATTATTATTTATCGGATAGGTACATTTGTCCGAATGAAAATGAAAAATATTTACCAGAAAAACAAATAAAAATGAAACAAAGTGTATTTTGTTATACAGCAAAACCGGATTTGCCAGAAAGTATTGGTGCACCGTGTGAAAAGAATAATTATATAACTTTCGGTTCATTTAATAATATAAATAAAATTACTGATGAGGTATTACAGACATGGAATAAAATATTGCAGGCAGTTCCAAATTCCATTCTTGTATTAAAAGATCATTCATTTATAAGTCTTGATACTAGGATTGAATTTCAGAAACGGTTAGAAAATTTAATGATTGACCAGCAGAGGATATATTTGGAATGTGCTGATTCTTTTTATATGCAGCGGTATCTTGAAATGGATATAGCACTGGACACATTTCCCTATAACGGGGGCGGAACTACTTGTGATGCACTTTATATGGGAGTACCGGTCATTTCACTAGTAGGCAATAATTATGTATCACGCATGGGAAATAGTATTTTGAATAATCTTAATTTAGGTGAATTAATAGCAGAAAATATTACAGAATATGTTCAGAAAGCGATAAATTTAGTTAATGATGTTGAGTTAGTAAACCTTTTACACAAAAATTTACGGATAATAATGCAAAGATCCCCGTTAATGAATGAAAAAAAATATATACAAGAATTAGAAGAAAAATATATCCAGATCTTAAAAAGTAGAAAAGTAGAAAAGTAGATTTAGTTGTAGTAGGAGCTATAAAAAGGTAATTATATATTCTATCTAGAATATATACAAGTATTATATGTCAAATTGAAGGAAAATAAAAAAATACAAGGACGGTAATAGTATGAGTTTAACAAATGAAAATTTTAATAACATGGAACTAAATACAGAAAAAGCAGTACAAGAATGTCGTGAAGAAATTGACAAATTAAAAAGAGAATATAAGTATAATGCTGTGATGGAGAAAATAATAAGTCTATTTAATGCTGGGCATACAGATAGTGATTTAATGCTTGATTTATCGCAAATTTATTATAATATACAGGATTATGAACGAGCAGAAAAGTGGGCAATAAATGCTTTTACTAAAGATGGTAATTTGGACGCTCATATTTTTTTGGCGAAAATATATTCCGCCGATGATAAGATAGAAAAAATGGCAGAAATATTAAATTTAATATTAATAAATTCTAAAGATGAATTTACAAGTGAACAATCAAAAATAATTGATGATTTATTATTTTATATTGAATTATCATATGAGGAAGATGAAATAAAAAATAAATTCCCCAATATTGCTAAATGGATTAATATGGATGATGATATAGGAATATCTCCCCGAAATATAGTTCAGGCAGATGAAATTATAGAGGACTTAAATGAAGAAAGTATCATCCAGCCAGAATTGATAGATGAAAATGATAGTGTTTTTTCCACAAGCGATATATGTAGTAATAAGGTTGTGTTTGATTTAAAAACAGTTGTTGTTAAATCTGCCGAAGGTACAGCTATAAATGAAGATGAAATATGTCAACTACAAACTTGTAAGCCAGCTGACATTATAACTGAGATAGAAAATTTAAAAATCAGTCTTCATAAAAAGCTGTTAGTGTACAATTTTATGGCTTCAGTATATTATAAGATAGCTAAATTTGATGAGGCAATTGTTTTATTAAAAACAGCACTTTCTATTGATGATGAAAATGAGTTTATATTAAAAAATCTTGGTTTTGTTTTTTATAAAAAAGGCGAGCTAGAAAATGCTAAAATTGTTTTCATGGCAATTACTAATAAGGATTTTATGATCTGTGAATTATTAGAAAAATGCATTTGATAATTAAGAAAAAGCTGCTAAGATAGATATTCACCTTAGTGGCTTTAACTATAGGAGATATAAATGCGAAAAACAAAAACCAGCATTATTATATTAACATATAACAAATTAGAATATACAAAGCTTTGTATTAATAGTATAAGGTATTATACTGCAGGTAATGATTATGAGATAATTGTGATTGATAATGGTTCTACAGATAATACCGCAGAATGGTTAAAACAACAAAACGATATAATTAGTATTTGTAATAAAGCTAATAAGGGTTTTTCAGGTGGTTGTAATCAAGGAATAAAAATTGCAACAGGGACGGAAATATTGCTTTTAAATAATGATACAATTGTAGTTCCAAATTGGCTTAGTAATTTAAAAAAAGCATTATATAGTTCAAATAAAATAGGTGCTGTAGGACCAGTAAGTAATAATTGCACTAATTGGCAAACAATTGAAGTAGAGTACAATAGTAATAATTTATCGGAAATAGTGGAATTTGGCAAAGCATATAATTGTATAAGTGATAACACAAGGTGGTATTTGAAAGTTAAATTAGTTGGTTATTGTATGTTAATAAAAAAAGAAGTAATTGATAAAATAGGTTTACTGGATGAACAATTTTTCCCAGGTAATTTTGAAGATGATGATTATTCTTTACGCATTTTGCAAGCTGACTATAAACTTTTGCAATGTAGTGATACATTTATTCATCATTTTGGAAATATATCATTCAAGGACAATGATGAGATTTTTAGGAAAAATTTATTAGATAATCATAAGAGGTTTGTTGAAAAATGGAAAATTAATGCAGTATATTCTAGTCGAGATGATGACATATTGGACAATTTAAATATCAACCCACAGACAAGATTATTAGAAGTGGAATGTTCATGTGGAGCATGGTTAGCGGAAGTTAAAAGAGTTAGTCCAACAACTAATGTATATGGGATTGATATAAATAAAAATTCAGTTGACATAGCAAGAAAAATATTTCCTATAACTTGTGGAGATATTGAAACAATGGAATTACCATATAATGAAAAGTTTTTTGATTATATTATTTTGCAAAATGTATTACCACGTATAAAAAATCCAATAAAGTTATTAAAAAAATTAGCAAGGTATATAAAAGATGATGGACTAATAGTATTAAGTTGTTATAACTTTATGCATTATAGTAATATAGAAAAAATTTTATCAGGAAAACTTGATTATGAGGATAATCTTTGGGAAGGAGCATTTGCTGAAAATAATATACGGGTTTTTAATTTAAATATGTTACGTACAATAGTTAAAAAAAGTAATTTGCAAATATCTTTTTGTGTAGCACCAGTGAAAGAATCTATGGATAAAAATATTAATAATAATTTAGTAGAAAATATATTAAAAAGTCAGTTAGTATCAGGAAAATCTGAATGGGAATTAAAAGCATATAAATATATTATGCATTTAAAAAAGAAAAATTTATCAAATGTGGGTAAGAGAAAGTTAAATAATAAAAAAATAGAGTTTATTACATGTGTTAATAATATAAAGGAATATGAACTTTGCGTAAAATGCATTCGAAATTTAAAAATACCGTCAGATTATAATGTTGAGATAACGCCAGTACTAAATGCTTCATCTATGGCGCAAGGATATAATAAAGGAATGCTTAAAAGTGATGCTAAATATAAAGTTTACTTGCATCAGGATGTGCGAATTATAAATAAAAACTTTATATATGATATATTGCGGTTGTTTAACAAATCATCAAAGATTGGATTGATAGGTGTTGTTGGTGCAAAAAAAATACCTGACAATGGTGTTTGGTGGGAAGCAAAGGAACGTTATGGATGTTTAATTCATAACCCTGGAGGAGTATTATTTGAAGATCGGTTTGAAGAACAGCAAATGACTGGAGAATATGAGGAAGTACAAGCTATTGATGGGAATCTTATGATAACACAATATGATATTTATTGGCGTGAAGATTTATTTAAGGGATGGCACTTTTATGATACGTCGCAATCAATGGAATTCGCAAAAAAAGGATATACTGTAATAGTACCTAATATAATGGAACCATGGAATATTCATGAATGTGGTATAAATCCGATGAATGGATACGATATTGATCGGGAGATATTAGTAAAAGAATATGAATTATAACGATAAAAATAGTTAGTAAAAAATATAGCATGTAATTAATTTACATAAAGGGTGGATATTAAGTGAAAAAAATTTCTTTTATTATTTATAAGAAAAATGATATAAAGTATAAAAAATTAATTATTTCTTTATCGTTTTTAAATATTCCTGATAATGTTTTTGTTAATGTTGTTACATTAACAGGGGAGGGATCTATTGCATCAATATATAATGAAGGAATAAATGTTTCTAAGGATGCTGATTATAGAATTTATGTGGATGAAAATATAAAAATATTAGAGAAAAATTTAATTAGTAAAGTAGTTGGAATTTTCGATAATGATTCTAAGATTGGGATTATGGGATGTATTGGGACAACAGCGATTTCATTAACAGGTGGTTTTTTAGAAAAAAGTGGAAAAGTTAAAATAAATGAAAATGAAAAAATATATGATGAATTTCTTGAAAAATATAAAGAAGTAATCGCTGTAAGTGGAGTATTAATGGTTACACGTGGTAATATTTTATGGAGAGAAGATCTATTTAAGGGAAATGGATTTTGGGATATTGCGCAATGCATAGAGTATAAACGTAGCGGATATAAAATAGTTATACCACAACAAAATAATTGTTGGATTCAGACTGATGAAATAAAAACTAATATTGAAGAAAAAAGTAGGAAAGAATTTTTAGATGAATATTCAAAAGATATATTTCCACTTGTAACTGTAATAATCCCTACATACAATAGGCCTAAATACTTTAAAATTGCACTTGATAGTGTAATAAATCAAACATATAAGAATTTAGATATTTTTATTACTGATAACAGTACAAATAATTTAACAGAAGATTTAATGAATGAATATTTAGCTAGGGATAAGAGAATAAAATATATTCATCATAAGAATTATGCTGCAATAGATAACTGGAACTGTGCGAGAAAATATAATAATCCTAAAGCCGAATATGTGAATTGGCTTATGGATGATGATGTTTTTCACCCTAAAAAAATAGAAATAATGATGGGATATTATTTAAATAATAATGGGATAAGTTTAGTAACATCATATCGTAAACGAATAGATAAAGATGGAAATGAGATTAGAGATATCGAAACTACTAAGCAATTGAGTAATGTTCTAAAAAGATATAATGGGATAAGTGTAGGCAGGATGATTTTATGTAATTTTGATAATATCATTGGAGAACCAACAACTGTGTTAATAAAAAAGAAATTTTTAAAAAATAATAATTTGGGATGGGAAAAAGATGCGGGAAAATATAATGTGCCTGATTTTCCAACGTGGCTTAATTTACTTAGTAAAGGTGATATGATATATATTCCAGAGGCACTAAGTTATTTTCGTTGTCATGCAGGGCAGAGACAATTCCAGCCAATGGTACAAATATATTGCATAATATGTTGGTTAATACAAGCTCAGTATGCAATAAATAATAGAATATTTTTGTTGGAAGAAAAAGATATTCGAACAACATTATTTACCGGCACGATGTTTGTCATTAATGGATTGAAAATTTTAGAAAATATAAATGAGTATAGAACTGAAAGGGAAATGTTGGAGAATATATTACAAAGCATAGGGAATGCTTTTTTTAATGGATATATTTTAGATTTTAGCATAGATATTAATAATGAAGAACAAAAAAAATGTGCATGTTGTGGACAAAGGGTAGAAGAATATTTGCCACTACCTGATTATTATTTAGAACAATATAAGAAATATAATGTAACGGCCAAAGTGAGACCAGAAATGCTGAATAAATATGCATATACTTGTCCGAAATGCGGTGCTACTGATAGGGAACGCGCATATGCGGCTTGGATGATAAGAGAAATTCCATCAAATAAAAAAATTAGAATATTAGACATAGCACCAGTAAGATCTTTACAGAAATTTATATTAAAAAATTATCCATTGGCAGAATATCGAACAGGAGATTTTTTAAGAGATGATGTTGATTATAAATTAGATATTATGAATATGTATCAGATAGAGGATGAAAGTATTGATTTCTTTATTTGTTCGCATGTATTGGAACATGTGAGTGATGATTTAAAGGCTATGAGAGAATTTAAACGAATACTGAAAAAAGATGGAAAAGGTATTTTGGTAGCACCGATAAATTTAAACCAAAAACATATTGAAGAGGATCCAGACTGTACAGATGTTGGAGAACGTTGGCGAAGATTTGGGCAAGAGGATCATATAAGAAGGTATTCAAAACAGGGCTATATGGAAAGATTGAAGATGGCAGGATTGGAAGTACAGGAGTATACAAAGAAAGATTTTGGTAGAAAAGTAATGCAAGAAAATGATCTATCTGATACATCAACTATTTATATAGTAGGGAAAGGCAAATAATGGAAAAATTAAAGCAACCTACATATGTTACAAGAGCGTTTTTGCCACCAATAGAAGAATATGAAAAATACCTACATACAATTTGGGAAAAACATTGGTTAACAAATAACGGAGAATTGCATAAAAATCTAGAAAAAGCATTAACAAATTATTTAGGTGTAAAAAATGTTACATTATTTGTAAATGGACATTCAGCGTTAGATGTGGCAATAAAAGCATTAAAACTTAAAGGTGAAGTTATAACGACACCATATACATTTGTTTCGACTACGCATGCAATTGTCACAAATAATTTAAAACCTGTTTTTTGTGATATAAAAATGTCGGATTATACAATTGATGAAGAGCAAATAGAAAAACTGATTACACCTAAAACATCAGCAATCATTGCAGTACATGTATATGGATATCCATGTAATGTAGATCAAATAGCAAAAATAGCTGATAAATATAATTTAAAAGTTATATATGATGCAGCTCATGCTTTTGGCGTTAATGTAAATGGAGTTCCTATTGGCAATTTTGGTGATGTATCAATGATGTCATTTCATGCCACCAAAGTTTTCAATACAATTGAAGGCGGTGCTCTATTATATAAAAATGATATATATAAACGAGAATTTGAGCTATATAAAAATTTTGGAATTACAGGGCAGGAAACAGTTGAAGCAGTAGGTGAAAATGCCAAAATGAATGAATTTCAGGCAGCAATGGGATTAGTTAACTTAAATTATGTAGATAAAGAAATAGAAAAACGTAAAAAAATAACAGATATTTATGTAGATAAATTAAAGAAAATTTCCGGAATAAAAGTGATTGATATTAAGTTTGAAGGGCATAATTATGCCTATTTCCCGATATTAGTTGATGAGACTAAATATGGTAAGACAAGAAATAATTTATTTGAACAGCTCAAACAATATAATATATTTGCCAGAAAATATTTTTATCCATTAACATGTGATAGTCAGTGTTTTTTAGAACAATATAAGAATGTGTTATTACCTGTAGCTAGATATGTAAGCGATAGAATATTAACATTACCAATTTATGGTGATTTATCTGAAGATATAGTTTTAAATATTTGTGAAATAATAGAGCAAAATTAAAAATAATATTTATTTAGGGAGACTTTTTTATGAAACAATTATCGCATTTAGATAAATTAGAAGCAGAAGCAATTTATATAATGCGAGAAGTAGCAGCAGAATGTGAAAATCCTGTGATGCTGTATTCCATAGGAAAGGACAGTTCTGTAATGCTTCATCTGGCATTAAAGGCGTTTTATCCAGAAAAACCACCATTTCCTTTTTTACATATAGATACAACATGGAAATTTAAGGAAATGATAAAATTTCGTGATACAACTATGCAAAAATTAGGTCTTAATTTATTAGTTTATACAAATGAAGATGGTGTAAAAAAAGGAATAAATCCTTTTGACCATGGAGCTGCTTATACAGATATCATGAAAACGCAGGCTTTAAAAGAAGCTTTAAACAAATATAAATTTACGGCGGCTTTCGGTGGTGGTCGGCGTGATGAAGAAAAATCTCGGGCGAAAGAGCGTATTTTTTCATTCCGTAATGAATCACAAAGCTGGGATCCCAAAAATCAAAGACCGGAAATGTGGAAATTATATAATACTAAAATTAATAAGGGCGAAAGTATGCGGGTATTTCCTCTTTCTAATTGGACAGAAAAAGACATTTGGCAATACATACAAAGAGAAAATATAGAAATTGTATCATTATATTTTGCTAAAGAACGGCCTGTTGTTATAAGAGATGATAATATTATTATGGTCGATGATGAGCGTATGCGTTTCTTGCCGGGAGAAAAAGTCCAAATGAAAAAAGTTCGATTTAGAACATTAGGCTGCTATCCATTGACTGGGGGCGTAGAATCTGATGCCGATACACTCGATGCTATAGTAGATGAAACTTTAGGCGCTGTATCTTCGGAACGAACCAGCAGAGTAATAGATCATGAAGCAGCAGGAAGTATGGAACGTCGTAAAAGAGAGGGATACTTTTAATGACAAATAGAAGTAATAGTTTATTAAAATTTATTACATGCGGCAGTGTTGATGACGGAAAATCTACTTTAATTGGTCATATGCTGTATGATGCCAAATTATTATTTGCAGACCAAAAAAGAGCATTGGAATTAGACAGCAGAATTGGCAGTAATAACGGTGAAATAGATTATTCCTTACTGCTTGATGGTCTAATGGCAGAACGAGAACAGGGAATAACAATAGATGTAGCTTATCGTTATTTCACAACAGAAAAACGCAGCTTTATTGTTGCTGATACACCGGGGCATGAAGAATATACGCGTAATATGGCAGTAGGGGCATCATTTGCTGATTTGGCAATTATTCTGATAGATGTGACAAAAGGTGTACTTCCGCAGACAAAACGCCATACAAGAATTTGTGCTTTTATGGGAATAAAACATGTTGTTTTTGTTATTAATAAAATGGATTTAGTATCATATAATAAAAGTACTTTTGCAGATATAAAATTGGATATAAGAAAATTGACAGCTGAATTTGAATTTTTATCGCAGTATATTATTCCTGTTTCGGCTACTAAAGGGGATAATATAAACACATTAGCGGAGAATATGAAATGGTATACAGGCAGTCCTCTATTAGATTATCTGGAAAATATAGAAATAAATCAGGCAAGAGAAAACCAAGGATTTCTTATGCCTGTACAAAGAGTAGTACGTCCTGACCATACATTTAGAGGATTTCAGGGACAGATAGAAGTTGGGAATATATGTACAGGTGATGAAATTACTGTTTATCCCAGCCGAGAAACAGCAAAAATATCATCGTTATTTTTAACAGATAAAAAAGTAGAACAGGTTCAGGCAGGGCAGGCAGCAACAATTCAGCTTGATCAGGAAATAGATATATCCAGAGGCTGTGTATTAGCAAATAACTTTAATATTGAAGTTAGTAATGCCTTTGTGGGAACCTTACTATGGATGGATGATCAGGAACTTATAACGGGGCGGAATTACTTTCTTAAAATAGGTACTAATTTAGTGCCGGCAACAATTATGCGCTTAAAATACAAAATTGATATTAATACAGGTAAACATGTAAGTGCAGAGCATATTTACAAAAATGAATTTGTAGTTTGCGAAATTATACTTGCTTCTAAAATTGGAATTACATCATTTTTAGAAAATAAAGAGCTGGGGGCATTTATTCTAATTGACCGTATAACAAATATGACATCAGCTTGTGGGACAATAACAAATACATTAAGACGAGGCACTAATTTAAGTTGGCAAAAACTGGATATAAACAGAGATATCAGGGCAAAACAACTAGGACAAAAACCTGTTACCATTTGGTTTACTGGTCTTTCAGGATCAGGGAAATCCACATTGGCTAATGCCTTGGAGAAACAACTTGTAGCGATGGGCAGACATACCATGCTGCTTGATGGAGATAATATTCGTTTGGGATTAAATAAAAACCTTGGATTTACCCATGAAGACAGAGTAGAAAATATCAGGCGAATAGCTGAAACAGGCAAATTAATGAATGATGCCGGATTAATTGTACTAACATCATTTATTTCCCCTTATCGCGAAGACAGAGAAAATGCCCGTAATATTATAGGACAGGAATCATTTATAGAAATATTTGTTGATACACCACTCGAAGAATGCGAAAAACGTGATGTAAAAGGACTTTATAAAAAAGCCAGAAATGGCGAAATTCCTAACTTTACCGGGATAACAAGTCCATATGAAAAACCATTAAACGCAGATATAAAAGTGAATACTGTTGAACATAAAATAGAAGAAATTATTGCAGCAATCATTGAAAAACTGAAACAAACTGGTGTGCTAAAAGTGTAATTATACAGTAGGCAAAGGATTTGAACTTATGAAAGAACTTCTGTTACTAATGTTTAGAATAGGGATAATTGGCTTTGGCGGAGGCAGCGCCTTAATACCAGTTATTGAAAAAGAAGTTGTAAAAGAAAAAAAACTTATTACCAGTAATGAGTATAATAAATATATTGTGGTGGCCAGTATTACGCCGGGCGCATTGCCAGTGGAATTAGCTGGTGGGATTGGTTGGAAAGTTGCCGGAATCAGGGGCATGATTTTATCAGCAATAGCGATGGCTTTTCCTGGCGCTATATTTACCTATCTGTTTTTATTACTAATATCTTTTGCAGATAAATCAATACTACAGCAAATATCATTTATGTCATTTGGTGTAAATATATTTATAATAATTATACTAACAGAGTATGTGTGGCGGATTATAAGACAGGCGATAACATCAAAACGATTTCTCAAACAAATATTTATTATGTTGTTGGTTTTCTTTTTTACAAGTGAAAAAAACTTGTCAATACTCTTAGGTATCAATTATACACCAACATTTAATATATCAACACTAAATATTTTTGCCATGGCATTTTTTATAGCAGCATTTACACAAGGAGTATTTAACAAAAAAAATTGGATTATAATTATTAGTGTGTGTAGCTTATATTTATTATGTATTAGTAAAATAGGACTTATACAAAATGTTTATATAAAATATATGGTTGAATCAATCATGGTATTTTTAGGTATATGGGGATTTATGCACAGCATAACAGCCAATATTATAAAGCGAAAACTTCCAACAAAACTATGGCAGGGAGAGTGTACGTTTTTTTTGATAATATTAGTATTAAGTATTATCGCTGCCAGCTATATATCATTTGCCGGAATAGAGTTTGTATTTCATGGTATTTTATCCTCGTTGATGTCCTTTGGCGGAGGTGATGCCTATTTAGCAGTAGCAGATGCCATGTTTGTGCAGGCTGGTTTTCTACCAGGAGATATTTTTTATGGGCAGATTATACCTATTATAAATGTATTGCCGGGATCAATTTTATGTAAAACACTTACAGGAATAGGATATTATATAGGGCATACTTTTATTGGCACGTATTTAGCGGAGATAACTTTTTCTGTTATTGGACTTATTACTGGTGTAATTGGTTCATGCAGTGTTTTTTATTTTATATTAGTATTGTATGAAAGGCTGGAGGCCTTACCGTTTCTTCAGGTTATGAGACGATGGATACAGCCAATTATTGCTGGAATGCTGCTTATGGTAGCAGTTTCTTTAATAATTCATAATATTAAGATAGGGCAGCAGAGCTACTTCACATCTTTGGAAATATGGGGAATTATCGCAGTGATATATCTAGGTGGAATTTTTTTTCTTTATAAGATTAATATAAATCGTTTTATTAGTGTTGTTTTTTTAATACTAGTCTCTAGTTTTATTTTTAATATGAAATAATATATAAGGTGGGAATCTATATGAAAGTGGCTATTATGCAGCCATATTTTTTACCGTATTTAGGTTATTATAGTCTTTTAAAGCAGGTTGATTACTATATTTATTTAGATGAAGTACAATATATTTATCATGGATGGATTGATCGTAATCGAATATTAAAACCAAATGATGGATGGCAATATATAAAAGTGCCTATAAAAAAACATAATAGGGAAACGCTAATAAAAGATATTATTATTAATAATGATAATAATTGGAAAGATCGTATTTTAAATCAAATCATACATTACAAGAAAAAGGCAAATTATTATTATAAGGTTAAAAATTTATTAGAGTATGTTTTTGATGAAGAATTCACAACGATTAGTCAATTGAATATTGCAATGGATAAAGCTGTTTGTGATTATTTAAAAATAGATACACCAATAAATGTTTTTTCAAAAATGGACTTGAATATTGAAACGCCTGTAAAAGCAGATGAATGGGCTTTAAATATATGTAAAGCCTTGGGTAACATTGAAGCTTACTGGAATGCGCCGGGAGGAAAAGAATTTTTTGATGAAAAAAAATATAAGGATGCAGGAATAGAAATAAAATTTCCTAAAATAAATCTTACAAATTACAATCAGGGCAATGCTGTTTTTGAACATGCATTATCAATTTTAGATGTTATGATGTTTAATTCAGTAGAAGAAATAAATAAAATGTTGGATAGTTATTCTTTTATTTAAGGGAGTATATAATGTTTAATGAGCAAGATTTTTTAATAAATATTGTAGACAATTATCACAAAAAAAATTCTATAATCGAACAAATAAAAATGGATAAAAATAAACTAATTCTTTGGGGGTGTGGAGATTTAGCAAAAGTTGTTCTAAAATATTTAAGAAAAAATAAAATAAATTTAACAGCATGTGTAGTAGATTTTTCAGTTGAAGAAAATGAAATTTTCGATAATATTCCTGTTTTATCGAGGAGAAAATTGCGAGAAAAAAATGAATACTATAGTGTGATTATAGGGCACTCACATTATGATAAAGAAAAAGAAATTATACAAGAAAAGAATATAGAAAAAGTTTATGCAATAACAAGTATATGTTATGATCAGGAAAAAATAATACCATATGATTTTATTATAAAGCACAAAGATGAGTTTCAAAAAAATTTTGAGCTATTCGATGATAAAAAATCAAAAGAAAACATGTGTGCATATTTTAATGCTCGAATAAATGACGATTTTAAATATATTCTTGATTGTGATATTAGTGAAAAAACATATTTTAATAATGATGTATTTAAATTATCAGAGTGTGAGAGTTTTATAGATATTGGGGCTTATAATGGAGACACTATAAAAATGTTTCTAAATGCTGTTAACAATAAATATGAATATATTTTAGCATTAGAGCCAGAGAAAAATAATTATAAAGAATTAGAAAAATATATATCAAAAGAAAAGATAAAAAACATAGATACTTTAAATATTGGAACATGGAATAAAAATAAAAAATTATACTTTAATATAGATGAAACTTCAGGATCTTCTATCGTAAAAAAAGAATCTAAGCAGGTAATTGTTGTCAAAATGTTAGATAATATTTGTAAGAGTAAAAAGGTAACTTTGATAAAGATTAATTTTTTATCAGGCGTATTAGAAACAATTGAAGGGGCAGCCGAAATACTAAAAACTCAAACACCTAAATTGGCAATTGTAGTTGGATTTGATGAATGGAGTCTATTAAAAATACCATTAAAAATAAAAGAAATACAACCAAATTATAAAGTATATTTAAGGTATAATAGTGCAATGCCGGCAAGATTAGTTTTATATGCTGTAAAAAAAGAAGAAAAGGTAAATTGATTTATGTATAAAAAAATTGTAGCATTATATGGTGTACCACGTTCTGGAACTTCATGGGTGGGAGAAATATTGGACAGCTGTCCAAAGGTTATATATAAATTTCAACCATTATTTTCCTATGCTTTTAAAAATTACATAAAACCTGAATCGAAAGAGTCTGATATTAATAAATTTTTTCATGAATTATATAATAAAAAAGATGATTTTTTAGATCAAAAAGACAAAAGGGAAAAAGGAACATACCCACGTTTTGAAAATAAAAATGAAAAACCTGATGTTTTAGTATATAAAGAAGCTAGATATTTGTATACAATACCTATTATCTTGAAATTAATTGATAATATAAAAATGATATTTATTGTACGTAATCCGTATGATACGCTGGAATCATGGATTAATGCACCTTTGGAATATAATGCACAATGGAATATTCAAGATGAATGGGAGTTTGCGCAAAGTAAAAATGAGTTTTTACCAGAAAATTATTATGGGTATTATAAATGGAAAGAAAGTATAATGCTTTTTAGTAAAATGAAACAGTTATATCCCAATAAGGTAAAAATTATAAATTACGAAAAATTAGAAAAACAGGCTGAAGATGTAACAAAAAATATGTTTTCTTTTTTAGAATTTCCATATACAGGGCAAACGGAAGAATTTTTAAGACTATCTCAGTCAAAATCAGTAGATGATCCTTATGGTGTTTATAGAAAAAAAGGTGAAATAAGAAAGAGACGAATTTATTTACCAGCAGATATAAAATTGAAAATAGAAAAAGACTTAGAAAAATTTTTTGAGTATCAGCAGTTAAATAAAATAGTATAATGGTCTCGTAAATTAAGACATTTTTGAACACGTTTATAATGAACCTGATATACTGTAGGTAACACTCGAAAGAAGGTTCATTTATGTCTCGAAAAAGAAGAAATTTTACAGCAAAATTAAAATCGGATCTTGTTCTTGAACTGCTCAAGAGCGAGAAAAATCTCAACTCGATAGCTACCGAAAATAGCATACAGCCAAATCTTTTGCGAAATTGGAAAAAGGAATTTCTCGATAAAGCCTCTGTTGTCTTCGATGATTCCCGTGAGGAGAATATCAGAGAAAAGCTTGACAAGGAACGCAAAGAGAAAGAAGCATATGCTAAAAAGGTTGGTCAGCTCACCATGCAGGTAGACTGGTTGAAAAAAAATCTACAGAACTCCTTGAATCTGACTACGAAAGTAAATTTAGTCCGAAACCTTTTGACGACTAAAGAACTTCCAGCTCAAAAGGGCGCTGAATTACTTAAAGTAAATCGTACTAGCATTTATTACAAGGGTGTTGTTGCTCGCCGTTTTTGTCCTTGCCTTGCCCAAGACATTTGCCAAAACCTGCTCCCATGTTTTGCCGCATAACGGCTTAAAATTTGGCACC
>NZ_JACHFH010000026.1 GCF_014201835.1 Pectinatus brassicae
AGCATTTCAAGCAGTATTGGATTGGTCTTTTGCCAATCTCTATATGCATATTTCTATACATACTGACTAGTTTGGTCGCCTAACTCACGACTTAAATCACGAGTGTGCGGCTCCCATTTAATCAATTTTGAGTTCATTTAACTGGGAAACTTCATGACTATCGGTTTTTCTCATGCCACCTGGAAAATCTGCTGCGATTACTCCAGCTGCTGAGAGGGATGTTTCGTTACCCTACAGGCCCATACCTGAACGGCCGGCTCTATCTTGTGCCGCACGTACCATAATCGCTTCTGATTTTACAGCTTCGATTTCCCATGGTGTCCCAGGTGTTGGATCCTTTCCTTTTATTGTTTGTAATACACCATCAACAATGGTATCTACGATTGGTTCTTTTGCATAAGATTGATGTATTGCTAAAAAATGTTCTTCGGAACAAGGTGCACCAGTAGGACCGCCTTGAATGATTGGTGAACAAGCATCGGTATGTTTTCTGCATTTAACTAATCTGCCATGCAATCCAACTTCACCAAACTGGAATTCCTTTGGTGCTTTAGCTAATGCATCCAATACTTCCTGTTCGGTATATTTTATGACACGTTTTGTGTCTATGCAATAAATACCACAAGTTACCAACATTTCCATGCCTGCTTTAAACAAGCGTTTCATCATACCCATATCGGTTGGTATTATTTGATTTTTATCTAATTTGATATCATATTTTTTCTTCAATTCCGACGCTGTGCGTGGAATCATTTTAAAATCCCATTGTTTTTCGTCTACTTCAGGCCCGGTCTTAGCTCTGTCATAGACATCAAAAACAGTTACTGGCTTTGCTGCTACTGCCATGAGATATCACCCTTTCCATAAATATTTTTATAATTTATTTTTTGCAGTTGGCAACTAGTGCTTTGGCTTTTTCAACAGCTTCAGCTGCATTATCAGCATATGCATCAGCGCCAATGCTTTCTACCCATTCAGGCGATACTGGAGCACCGCCAAACATACATTTGAATTGGTCACGAATATTTTGTTCTTTCAAAATGTTTATAATATCTCTTTGAGCAGGCATCGTTGTTGTCATAAGTGCTGCCCCAGCAATGATATCAACATTATATTCTTTAGCTTTAGCAATTACATCTGTAGTTGCAGCATCACGTCCAATGTCGATTACTTCAAAGCCGCTTGCTGAAAACATAGTTTTTACGATATTTTTACCGATATCATGAATATCGCTTTCTACTGTAAAAATCAATATTTTCCCCAAGCTGGTTGCATTTTTTTCATCAGCTGACATTTTGCTCGTTATAATGCTTACTGCATTTTCAAAAATTTCAGATGCCACAACCAGCTGTGGTACAAAAGCTTCCCCTTCATCAAACAAATCACTTTGTACCTGCATCCCGGCACCCAAGCCCTCATTAATAGCTTCAATCGGATTAATTCCAAGTTCTAAAGCCTCTTTAGCAGCTTCTTCCCCCAAGTCTTCATCTAATTCAGCTATTGAGTTCTTTAATTTTTCTAATACTTCTTCTTTTGAACTCATGTACGCTTCCCTCCTAATTTTGTAACTAAATCAAATAACGGTATTAACTTATTTGATTTAGTTACATTATAACATCTATTATATTAATTTCAAGATATTATCAAATATTTTTTTACTTTTATTATAAATGGCAATATGGACTTTCACCATGTTGACTATAATCCAAGCCTGCTTTTTCAACACTTTTTGATACACGCAATTTGATAAATATGCCAATCACTTTCAAAAGTATTGTCGTTACAATTGCTGATACACATATGGAAACAACTACACCAATTATCTGAATCAAAACCTGATGCGGATTGCCATATAACAGGCCATTAGCACCAGCCTCATTTACTGCGGTCGTTGAAAATACACCAGTAAGAATCGCTCCGCAAATCCCACCTACGCCATGGACACCAAATGCATCTAAAGAATCATCGTACCCCATAGCTTTTTTTACATATGTGACAGAAATAAAACATACAATACTTACAATAACCCCAATAGCAAGTGCTGCCCATATTTCAACAAAACCAGCAGCTGGTGTAATACCTACCAATCCTGCTAAGGCTGAAGTAACAACCCCCATTAAAGTACACTTGCCAAAAACAATTTTATCCATAATTGCCCATGTTACTACCGCAGCTGCTGAAGCAACACCAGTATTAGTAAACGCCAATACCATCAATTCATTAGCCCCAAGTGCACAGCCAGAATTAAAACCAAACCAGCCAATCCATAATACAGCTCCGCCTAAAAGAACATATGGTAAATTATTGGGGACAAAGGAAGCTTGTCCAAAGCCATAGCGTTTTCCGACAATATATGATGCTACAAGTCCTGACACACCAGAAGAAATATGTATAACAGTTCCTCCCGCAAAATCCAGTGCTCCAAGATTTCTAATTACACCACCAATCCCCCATACCATATGACAAAGCGGATCATAAACAAATGTCGCCCACAAAACAATAAAAATTGCATATGCTGAAAAATTCATGCGTTCAGCAATCGAACCACTTATAATTGCTGGTGTGATCACCGCAAACATCATTTGAAATAATGCAAATTCCATATGTGGGATAGTTGGCGTATAATCGGCAAACGGTGTTAAACCAACACCATTAAAACCAGCCCATTGTAAATTACCTATAATCCCGCTGATATCCGGACCAAAGGATAACGAATATCCCCATAAAACCCATTGAACAGCAATAAGACCCGTAGCGATAAATGACATCATAATTGTATTTAACAGATTCTTTTTTCTTACCATACCGCCATAAAAAAATCCCAATGCAGGTGTCATAAAAAAGACCATCAAAGCGGCAAATGCTACATAACCTACATCAGCATAATTTATTGTAGATGCCGGCTGTTCTCCAGCTGCCATTGCAATAGTTGGCATCAACATAATTATTGCTGATAATAATAATATATTCCCAAATTTTTTAAACATAATTTCATTTCCTCCATATTACTCATAATATTTTATTTATTATCAACTATTGCTGCGCCGCCTTCTTCTCCTGTACGTATCTTAACTGCATTATTTATTTCATAGACAAAAATTTTGCCATCACCTATTTTCCCGGTATAAAGGATCTCCTTAGCTGCTTTTATAAGTGCTTCAACAGGTGTTTCATAAATAACTATTTCTATTTTTATTTTTGGATGCAGTGAAATATCTACGATATTTCCGCGGTAACGTTCAATATGCCCCTGTTGCAAACCACAACCATAAACATTGCTTACGGTCATTCCAGTGACACCGATTTCATTCATTTTTTCCTTAAAATCTTCTAATTTTTCCGGTCTTGTAATAATATCCACTTTATATAATTTTTCTGCCATAAAAATCCTCTCCTTTTTTTAATAAGACTCTCTGTTTTTATCCAGTAATTTCAACGCTTAATATTCTCTACCTCCTTATAAAAAAACAAAGAAGCTTACAGACTTCTACTGAAAAGTCTATAAGCTTCTTTGCTTTATAACGGTATTTTTTTTTTTGTTATTATTGCATATTATAGCATAAGCTTTTTATTATTGCAATATTTGCATGATAAATTTATTTTTCATAATAAAAAGGTCTGTAATAAAAAAATCAGCATATACTATATCACTGTATCAATATAGTATATGCTAAACCAATTTTTTACTGTTTAAAAAGAAAATTTTCCCTGCCTGCTTTCATAAAAATCTAAAATTTTCGTACTTGGCTGCGGACGACTGATAAGATATCCCTGCAAATAATCACAATTTAATTTCTGCATGGCTTCAAGCTGTATTTTATTTTCAATACCTTCAGCAACAACTTGAATATGCGTTTGATGGGCTAATTGAATAATTGTACCAATAATAGCTGCCCCGTTGGCAGTATTATCAATTTCCTGAATAAATGACTTATCTATTTTCAATATATCGATTGGTAAGCTGCTCAAATATCTTAACGAAGAATATCCTGTGCCAAAATCGTCTAATGAAATATGGATTCCCATACTTCTAAGTTCTTTAATTTTTTCTATATTCTCTTCTAATGATTCCATTAAAATACTTTCAGTAATCTCAAATTCCAGAGCATCCGGTGAATAGTTTTCTTCACGCATAATCTTCTTCACTCTTTGTAAAAAATCTTCTTGCATAAGCTGACGCGCTGAAATATTTACTGCTACACGTATCTTTGTTTTAGCCTTCTTCTTTAAAGAATTGCCAAAACGGCAGGCAGCACGCATAATCAATTCACCCAACGGTATAATTAATCCTGTCTCCTCTGCCAATGGAATAAAATCAAACGGCGGCATCAGGCCCTTGCTAGGATGCTCCCATCGAACTAACGCTTCAAAGCCTGTAATAACTCCTGAAAGGATGTGGACCTGCGGCTGATAAAAAGCCACAAGCTGATCAAGCACTAATGCTTGCTGCAATTCATTTTCCAGGCGTAAACGCTTTATTATAGAAAGCTGCATCTCTTCTTCAAATAGTTTCCATGTCTTTTTACCTTGTTTTTTGGCATGATGAAGCGCTGTAGACGCATTTGCCAAGACTGTATCACCAGATACTGCACTTGCTAAACAAACAATCCCCACACTGGTTGATACAATAATTTGGTTTCTACAAGCATAAATAGGTTTACTAAATAATCCCAAAATTTTTTGTGCCCATTTTTCAATTGACTGTACTTCTATCTTCCTTAGAAAAAAAGCAAATTCATCACCGCCTACACGTACCACCATACCAAATTCAGCCAAGTTTTCTACTAATCGCTCGGCAATGCCTACTAGTAATGCATCCCCACAGGCATAGCCCCAAGTATCATTAACAGCCTTAAAATTATCCACATTTAATAAAAACAGTGCGCCCGATACATCCCTTTTCCCTATTAAATATTCTTTAAGACTTTCCTGTAATTTTACAGCATTGGGCAAATCGGTCAGTGAATCATGATATGCCATATGGTGTATTCTTTCTTCCTGCTGCTTGCGTGTTGTTATATCAGAATAAGAACCTATCATTCGCAATGGCAGTCCTTTGGTATCAAAAATAACCTTTCCCCTGGCCAAAAGCCAAATCCAACGTCCTGAAGGTACCTGCCAGCGATATTCAATAACATAAACCTCCTTGTTCTGCCCCTCCATATGTTCCTGTAGTTTCTTTTCTCTTCGCACAAAATCTTCTGGATGGATACGACAATTCCATTTTTCTGATAATCTTTCAATAACGACCAGCGGTTGATCAAAATCTACTGTTGTATTGGGAACCAAACCAAGCTTTTTAGCCCAAGCCGTAGAAATAGACCATATATCTTTATGAATATCCCAATCCCAAATTGCATCACTAGACACTTCAATGGCAATTCGATAGCGCATTTCACTTTCTAATAATGATGCCTGAGTTTTTTCCAGCTCAGCAATTCTTTGCTGCAATTCTGGATAATAGCTTTTACGAGCAGATGATTCCCCTAGTCCAATCAATAATTCTCTCTCAAAATTAAACCCTTCTTTATCATCAAAAAGCTTGCTCATAAACAGCTGTCACATCCTTTACTGTCATCGGTTTTGGATTTGTTGACATACAAGCATCTCGTAAAGCATAGTCAACAAGCTGTGGCAAATCGTCATATTTTACGCCTAAATCTCGCAAAGTATTACCAACCCCTATCCCGCGGCGAAAACGCTCTACTTCTTCACACAATTTACTGCCTATTAATTCCTTGGCTGTATTTTCAATCTGAACCTCCCACGGCTAAAGTCGCGGGGTTCCTGCTTCATAGATAGTTGCGCAAAAAACACGTCTTACATTATCTCCACAGGCTATCCCCGTAGTTCCTACGGTTCTTATATATGTTATTACACTGCTGTGTTTAAAATTCTTAATCCTTCATTGCGAATGTTTATAGCGGCATTTATGTCTCTGTCATGATGTGATTTACATTCAGGACATTCCCATTGTCTTATAGTAAGGTCTTTTATTTCTTTATTTTGATAACCACAATTATGACAAAGCTGACTTGATGGATAGAATTTATCTATTTGCATTATTTCTTTGCCATACCACTGAGCTTTATATTTTAGCTGGCGAGTAAATTCTGACCAGCTGGCATCTATAATGCTTTGGGCAAGTTTGTGGTTTTTCAGCATGTTATTTACTTGTAATTCTTCTAAGCAGATAACATCGTAGTTTTCTATAAGTTTGAGCGAGAGTTTATGCAGCATATCTTTTCGCTGATTTGCAATACGTGCCTGTAAGTGAGCCACTTTGATTCTTGCTTTATTTCTGTTTGCGCTGCCCTTTGTTTTTCGGGACAAGCGTCTTTGCAGTTTGGCAAGTTTTTCCAGTGACTGTTTGAGGTATTTATGATGGGGATGTTTGTCGCCATCGGAGGTAATTGCAAATTCTTTTAAGCCAAGGTCGATACCGACATAGTTGTCAGTTCGCTTAAAAACAGGTTTTTCTACTTCGGTGCAGCATAGAGATACAAAGTATTTACCATCAGGCGTTTGTGATATTACAGCGTTTAAGATTCTGCCCTGTGGTATTTGTTTGTCTCTTATTTTTACTTTACCCAGCTTGGGAAGTTTTATCTTTGTTCCCAAAAATTCAATGTTGCCATTGGTAAAGTTTGTCTTGTAGGATTTATGCCTGTTCTTTTTTGACTTGAATTTAGGAAAACCAACATTTTTACGTTTAAAGAAATTCTGATAGGCCATATCGAGGTCTTTTAACGAGTTTTGTAGGGAACATTTATCCGGCTCTCTCAGCCAGATGTTCTCTTTTTTTAACTGCGTTAAATTTCTTGAACACTTGGAAAATGTAAGTGTTGTTTTATCATCTTGATATGCTTTAATTCGCATAGCGAGATAGTGGTTAAAGACATATCTTACACAGCCAAATGTTTTTTGTATCAGTATTTCCTGTATTTTGTTGGGGTATATCCTAAATTTGAAGGCTTTTTCCATAACATACTCACTTTTCTTTGCATCTTTACAAGATTATCACCTGATTACCTTAAAAATAACATGCAGGCTTTAGAAAAGCAAGTTTTTCATAGTAACATATATAAGAATCGTAAGTTCTTTTTTAGTCGTATTGGGGAGGTGTCGTTCACACAGGTTCGCTACTTCCCATGCGGTTCTCTTATGAACTCCTTTATGTTTCCATAAAGCACAGACTATATCTTATCCTTCGGCATTATCCGTTAAGGTCTGCCCACTTCCGGTCGCTTGACCGTACTTCCCTCAAGAGGAATAGTCGTTGGGGATTCTCCTGTTCGGAGCTTTCCTGCTGATTGTCCATTTCTTTAGTGTTTAGGGTTTAACCATGCACCATACAGTATATTTTTTCTACTTTCGTCACCGTCACGTTTGAGTTTATTTCATCTTTGCGTTGTGGCTATACTGTCTTTAGGAGTTTCCAGCATTTCAAGCAGTATTGGATTGGTCTTTTGCCAATCTCTATATGCATATTTCTATACATACTAACTACTTTGGTCGCCTAACTCACGACTAAAGTCACGAGTGTGCGGCTCCCATTTAATCAATTCCCATCATTTTTCCAATAGCCTGAAATTTTTCCGGACAAGCAGAATAATTATATTGTATAACCGGCCCCAGTAAAATTGCATTACACTCTCCATGGGCTAAATCAAGAAAACCACCTAAACTATGTGCCATTGCATGTGCAGCTCCAAGAATAGCATTAGAAAAAGCGAGTCCCGCCTGTAAACTTGCCAACATCATTTGCGCACGCCAGCCCACATCATCTGGTTTTTTTATAACTTCCGGCAAAGCTTCCCAGACAAGTTTGATTGCTTCTAAAGCATGCAAATCAGTAATCGGCGAACTGGCATTTGATACATATGCTTCAATCGCATGCGTTAGTGTATCCATGCCACAGCAAGCTGTTAAATAGGGGTTCATTGTCACTGTCACCTCAGGATCAAGTAAAGCCACATCAGGAACAACTGCTTTACTAACAATAGCAATTTTGCACTTGCGTTTTTCATCTAAAATTATCGAAAATTGCGATACTTCTGAAGCACTGCCGCTGGTCGTGGGCAAACAAATAAGCAGTGGCATCGCATGGGGAATTTTATCAACACCTTCAAAGTCAAGAATATTAGAACCATTAGCCGATACAATACCAATACCCTTGGCACAATCCATAACACTGCCGCCACCAAGGGCTATAAGGCCATTACATTGTTCATCTGCAAATAATCTGGCACCTTCCATAACCTCTTCTGAACGGGGATTTGGCGTGATGCGCAAAAACTTTACATATGAAATGCCCGCCTTTGTCAAAGATTGTTCAACATCCCTAACCCAATTTGTTTCATCGTCAAGACTTTTATCACTGACTAACAATACTTTATGTGCACCAAAATTAGCTGCATAACGCCCAACAAGATGCCTTGAATTAAGACCGAATACAAATTCTGGTGCCACAAATTTGCGCAGCTCAAAAAAATATGTATGATTCTTGTTCACGATAATCCCTGCCCCCTTAATCTATCCAATTTATATTAAGGAACAACTTATATTTTGCTAATATTATATTTAATTATTAATTCGTGTTCATAGATGATTTCCCTGCCAGTTTTAACAAAGAAACCCACCATAACACTAAAAACAGTTTGCTGCTAATTTAATCAGCGAACTGCCTAGTTTAGTGTAAAACATATTTAGTTTTTCGATATATTTTATATTAATAACTATTTGTTATCTTCAACAACAAATTCTGCAGGAATTGCTTTTATAAACCGACTTATCTTATTTAAGCGATTATGCTCACTTATCTTACTCCAGCTTATAAACAATTGTTTTTTTGCGCGTGTTATCGCCACATAAAACAAGCGTTTTTCTTCTTCGATATTGCCTTCTTTTATTGCTAAATATGCTGGAAATATCCCATCCTGCATTCCCGCTAAAAACACATAATCAAATTCAGTACCCTTGGACTGATGAATTGTTATTATCGGAATACGTGGTCTTTTTAAGATTATTCTATCCATCTCACTATTAGATAAAGCCGTTAATTTCAATAAATTTTCCAAGGCATCACGCGAATTCATTTTATTGTCATCAATATCTTTTGCTATAAGATACAATTCACGTATGCGCTCAATACGCTCAGGCTGCTTTCGATAATATTCCTTTATTCGAGTCACATTCATAATTTTAGCAATAAGGTCGTAAGGACGGACGATATGGCTGTTTGCAGCTAATTCCTGCATTTGCACAGCAATCCATCTAAATTGATCAATATAGCGGGCAATATATTCTATTCTTTTCTCCGCAGTTGGTTTTATATTGATGTCAATAGCATAAATCAGTAGTGCTGCTGTCGCCAGTACATCATCTAACGCGTTGTGGGTAGGTTTATCTTCAATAGCAAAATAATCACTTAAATAGCCTAATTTATGATTAAGTAAATTAGGATAAAAACGTCTGAAGATGTCAAGTGTATCATAAAAAGTTAAAAATGCTATTTTTTTAAGTTTTAAACGATTTAACTGACTGCTCAAAATACTTATATCATAGCCGACATTATGACCAACAATTACCGCATCACGTGAATATTCCACAAATTCCTGCAAAACAATTTCAGGATTTTCGCCATGTTCGCGTAAATATTCATCAGAAAAACCATGTACCTCGTAAGAACTGCCTACAAGCTTGTCAGACTGCAATATTCGAACAAATTTATCTTTTACTTTACCGCTTCTATCTATTTTTATAGCTGCAATCTGGATTATCTCATCACGACTGGTATCAGTCCCCGTACTTTCCACATCAAATACTATTATATTTTCCTTATCAAGTGCCTGTGTCAACACCGCAAAAGGATCTATCGCCTCTTCATAGATTTTATTGTCAATAAAGTCCGTTAAACTTATCCCAACTTTTCTATATTCATCTGACTCAATAGTCTCGATTGTTCTTGTTCCAATCCCCGCAGCAAATTTTTGCAATACACGTTTAAAACTAGCTGCATCATATTTATTTAGCAGCAGGCGTAAAAAAGCAATTACATCTTTTATTTCCTGACGACGAAAAAATTTAAATTCATCAACTAAAATGAAATTAAGCTTTTCATCCTCTGGTAAATCACTGTTTATAAGATGAAAGTTTTCACTTAATCTTTGATTGTATTTGTTGCTGCGTGTCAAAATACCTATTCTCGATATATCCGCAAGATTAAGTTTCTTTATCTGGTTATATAGCCATTGGGCCTCCTGCATGGCTGCTTTGCTTTCATGCAATATGATTTTAGTACCATTTTGCTCACTAGCTGCCTTAATCTTATATTTATAAACATCATGAACTTTTTCTCCAAATAGATTATTTAAGCATCCATATGACGCCTCCAATAATAATTTTGTTGCCCGATAATTTTCATCAAAAACAACTATTTGCGGCTTATAATCCTGCACATACTTATCTAAAATAGTTGTAGGATTAGAGCCACGCCATTCATAAATAGTTTGAAAATAATCACCACATAATAAAATATTATTATTAGCAAATAATTGAGATATGATTTTATACTCCAATTCGCTGGTATCCTGCATCTCGTCAATATTTAGATACTTATATTTTTTTTGCCAAATATTTAATATTTCGCTGTTGCGAAAAAACTGATAGGCAGTACTGATTAAATCCGTAAAATCAAGACCATGCATTTTTTGTAACTGACTGTTATAGTCACAAACAAATTCAGCACCTTCAGCTTTAAGCCATGCCTTCATTTTATTATCAGTGAAATAATGGGCATTAACACAGATTTTGTCAATTCGTTTATTTTCTTCTATATATAAACGATAAATAACTTTTTTATAATCATCTAATATATCTTCCGAATAAATATCATAAACAGCTCGGTATTCTTTAGCCAAATTAATAAAATTCTGCAGCGATTTAAGCATAAAATTATACTTATTAAGATCACGAACTATATCTATGCAGTCATCTTCGTCAAAAATTATAAAATCAGTAAATAAATCAGAATGTTTCTTAACTTCGGCCTTAACAATATCATAGCAAAACGCATGAAAGGTCTTAATAGGAATATTGCTGCCATCATCTCCAAGCATGGCAACGGCTCTTTCCTTTATCTCCTTGCAGGCCTTATTAGTAAAAGTAAGACAAAGTATTTCTTCAGGCAGTGCCCGCTTATCTTGTATAATTTTTATTATTCGACATAATAAAGTATTTGTTTTACCAGTGCCGGCCGAAGCACTAAGCAAAATATTATTATCTGCTTCATTTACTATCTGCAATTGTTTTTTATTTAAATTATTAAATATAGTATTTTCCATGATTTATCCTATCGTATAATATTATTGATAAAAAAATATCGTATGCTATACTAAAAACATAAAAGGTGCTACCGGTAAACGGTCAGCTTCAAAACGATTAAGCATAAAGTAAGCTGCCTAGTTTTGCAGACGAGGGCGGCTTACTTTTTTCATAAAAGTACCACAAGAATAATTAAAAATAACAAAGTTATATTCGTTTTATTCATGGGATATCACCCCATTTCTGGAGCAATATTATCCACCTACCGTTTGGTAACACCTAAAATTAGTATAACACAATATAATTGTTGAAAAAAGCTGAATTTACAGGATATATAAAGGATTATGCGATAATTACGGGAAATTGTGCTGGCTTATTAGTTTACATTTGTAGAATATAAGTATTATTTTATGAGAATGTTAATAAATTGCTGTAGTTTGTTTTATAAACATTTTAAGAATTATAGTTACTGAAAAAAGGAAAGTAATACATTATAGCGAATAACATATAGTAATCTATATAAGGAGAATTGCTTATGCCGAAAAAAAACATCTCCAATCATTTTGCTATTACCTTATTTCCCGAAAGGGACTTTATTGATACTACATCCTTTGTAAAAACTTACAAAAATTTTCTTGTGCGCATAATTGCGCATGGCCATCCATCAGAGGATACAAAAACAATGTATTTTTCGCAAATCGATAATTTTCTGCGCTGGTCACAAAAAAATAATAAAGTTGAGCCGTTGCAATGCAAAAAACATCATATTACCACTTACCGTGATTATCTTTATAATAAAAACCTTAAAGAAGCTACCATTTCCTTTAAACTGACTGCCATAAGAAAATTTTATCAGGCTGCTCAACAGTTAGCCTTGATATCTTCTAATCCGGCTGATGATATATTTGCTTTAAAAACAGCTAGTGATAAACCTGTTACTGATAAATATTTGACTGAAGCAAGTCTGTTGGAATTAATTAATATGCTCATTATAAAAGACAGCAATGGCAATTATATTGAAGAAATGCTGCGTGACCGCCTGATTATAGCTTTTATGGGCTTAGAAGGACTGCGTACAGTTGAAATTCATGGTATGAATGTGGAAGATATTGGCTGGGAAACAAAAACTATTTTTATCCGTGGTCAAAAACACAGCGATTTTATTTATCCACACGATGAAGTCCTATCTTTATTACAACAATATTTACAAATAAAGCAGGGACCTATCCCCCGTGATAAAAGTGGCACTCCTGTATTTACTATTGTAAGCCATAATAACCAATTTTCCCGTATATCACGTCAGTCCATTCGAAAGGCCATTAATGCTTTATTAAAAAAAGCTCATATTCGCACAGATAACAAAAAAAATTATTCCTGTCACTTATTGCGCCATACCTGCGGTTCGTTGATATATAATAAAACCAAAGACTTGCAATTAGTTCAGGAAACAATGCGTCATCGCGATCTGAAAAGTTCCAGTAAATACGCCAAACGACAAAAAGTATTTTTACAGCATTATGCCAAAAGCCGCCCAGTGAAAATGGATTAATAAAAATAACCATCCAACAAAAAGCTGGATGGTTATTTTCATTAATTATGAGCACATTCATCGACTAAATATGCTATAGACTGGTAGCATATGCCACTTTTGGCGGATAGTCCGACTTCGCAGGTACGGCTGTTAGAATAGCCATGTGTGCAATCAGTTGGAATTGCTTCATTAAGATGTTCCAATGCTGATTGATTTAATTCTGGATTAGTAAAGCCCTTATCACCAGAAAAACCACAGCAATGAACCTTTTCTGGTACAACTACTTTTCGTGCACAAGCTTCTGCTATTGCTTTAAATTTTTCAGCATCACCCATTTTTCTAGAGCTGCATGTTATATGGAGCATTACAGTTTCATCAGTTTTTTCCAAATGCAGTTTATCGAGCAGACAATCATAAATAAATTCTACAGTATCATATATTTTTAATTTTTTTGTCATTACTTTCTTCATGCGGTAAACACATGGGCTCGTATCACATAGCACTGGATATTTTCCATTTTCAGTAACTTCCAACAACATTTTTTCCAAATTGGCACTCATACTGTCCGCTATGGCAAAATATCCTTCACTTTCAAAGGGCATCCCACAGCAGTATTTATCAAGATTTTCCGGTATTATTACTGCGTAACCCGCTTTTTTGAGCAAGGAAAGCATTACATCATTAAGCTGTCTTTGGTCATAATCTTTTTTAGCCGGCCCCATCATACGCGTTACACAGCTCGGATAATAAATTATTTTCGGCTTATCCGCATCGGCTGCCGTAAGCACATTACTTGGTGTATGTCCGCTTTTAGGCATCCACTCTGTCCATTGTGGTATTTTCCCCTCACTGGACTTATGCAGTTTTTTCGATATATAGTTCATCGCCGCTGTCCCTATTACTGAATGCGCCACATTGGCACCGGTAAGTCCAAGTTTCATCACACTGCTGACTCCGGCAAAATGTTCATCAATAAATTTAGCAGCATGCTGCGATTGTTCCGTTTGGTGATGAAGAGAGCGTTCATATTTGGTAAAATCACCAGTGTTAATCGAAAGAGGGCATTCCAGCTGACATAAACCATCAACGGCACAAGTTTGTTCTCCCAGATAATTAAATTCATCCTTAAATCGTTCCATCAGCGCATTATTTTCACCGGTAAGTTCCAACCGTGCTATTTCGCGTTGTGTTGCCGTTCTTTGCCGTGGGCTGAGAGTAAGATTATGTGACGGGCAATGCGCTTCACAGTAGCCACATTCAATGCATTTATCAATAATATCATTTGCCTTAGGCATAGCTTTAATGTTTTCTACAAAGAGTTCATAATTATCAGTTATGATTACATCAGGATTTAACATTCTCTCCGGATCAAAGGCTTTTTTTATACGCTGCATAATTTTATAAGCTTTTTCACCCCATTCAAATTTTACAAATGGAGCCATATTTCTGCCCGTGCCATGCTCTGCTTTTAGTGACCCGTCATATTGTTTAACAACGAATTCACAGATATCTTCAATAAATTTTTTATACTGCAGTCTGTCTTTTTCTGTTTTAAATGCCTGAGTAAAGACAAAATGCACACTGCCATCCAGCGCATGTCCATAGATGATACCATCACTATAACCATTGTCATCCATACATTTGCGCAGTGTTGTTACAGCATCTGCTAATTTAGCTTTAGGAAAAGCTACATCTTCTATAATTACAGTTGTTCCTACTTCCCTCATCCCACCAACAGCTGGAAATATTCCTGAACGAATTTTCCAAAACACTTCATATTCTTTAGGAACGGCTGTAAATTCTATGGGCCGCAAAGTATGCATATCTTTCAGCACATCTTTGACCGCATCGATCTGCTGATATAATGCTTTTTCTTCACTGGTACGTATTTCTACTAATAATGCCGTTGCCTTATCCGGCAAATCTTTTATATAAGAAGGTATGCCTTCCTTCTCTTCTACTGATTTTAATGAAACTCTGTCTAAAAGTTCAGCCGCAAAAACCAATGGTCTGGATAATTTCATAACAGCCAGGCAGGCTGTTTTTATATCAGGAAATATCATCAGGGCTGAAGCCTTATATTTATGGTCGATTACTGTTTTATACGTAATTTCAGTAATAACTGCCAAGGTACCTTCCGAGCCAATAATCAAATGTTTAAGGATATCTATTGGATCATTATAATCGACAAATGAATTTAGAGCATAGCCTGTAGTGTTTTTAATTTTAAATTTATGGGCTATTAACTGTCCCAATTCACTATCCTTTTTTATTTCATTGCGAATATTTTCTAATTCTTCAATCAATTCTTTATGCGTTTGTTTCCAATTTTGGCAGGAATCTTTATCTGCTGTATCAAGAACCGATCCGTCCATAAAAACAAGTTTCATATCCACCAATGTATGATAGCTGTTATCTGCTACGCCACAGCACATACCACTGGCATTATTAGATGCAATCCCTGCAACTACCGCATGACTGGTTGACGCGGGATCCGGACCGATTTTTCGCGCATACGGCTTTAAATATAGATTAGCTAGTGATCCTAATACTCCAGCCTGCAGAGTAATTTTATTGCCATTATCAGTAACTAAATGATTCTGCCAGCCTTCTGTCATAACAACAAGCACCGAATCCGTCAGTGACTGTCCACACAGGCTGGTACCTGCACCACGAAAATTAAGTGCTATTTTTTTCTTTCTTGCTTCATTAATTAATTCTATTACTTCTTCAATGTTTCTAGTCTTAACTACTATCTTGGGGGTCATACGATATAAGCTTGCATCGACACCATATGCATAAGTAAGTACTGGATCTACAACTATTCTTTCCTTCGGGATAACTTGAGCGATACTATGATAAAACTCCTGATACTGTGTTGGTAAACTATTAATATCCTTGATTATATTTTTTGCTGCTGTCATATAATATCACCTTCACCTTTATTTATAATATTAAACCATTTATCTTCTGAAAAATTCGATAAATTATCTAATCTGCAATATGAATACTATAAGTCCATAGAAAAACTTCTCTATACTCATACTATAAATTTATTCTGTGAATAGTCAATATATGGTATCGTTCAACAAAATTGACTTGAAAAATAATTCAATTATCACCCTTTATTTTTTTTACTTCTACACTGCAATAAAACAAAGTATTTATCAAGTAATTGTAAAACATAAAAATATTATAGTATCTTTTATATTTTATACTAAAATAGTTTTTTCAATAAATTGCCATATTTTTCAACTTATTTTTTATATTGTATTTAGGCACTTTTCCTGTAATTATCGTCGAGAAAGGTAAATTTCACTTGAATTTATTTGATTTTTCCGATTCAATTGCTACAATTTGATTCTTTGTAAAAAAAAGCTCCTGCTCTTATCAGCAGAAGTTAAGTTTGTTATCTATAAAATTAATAAATTGCTATTTACATCTTTTAGTCCTGTAATTCTTTCATAACCTGGATTTGATTGGAAATTTCTTCTATTTCCTGCTCCAGTTCTTCAAATTCTCCATAAAGAGTATCTAAATCTGGCATATTTGTTAAATCACACTCTCCTTTCTCCTAATTTTCAACTCAATCATTGGCTTATTTATAGTTTGTTCTTCCATAAATCTTGCTTATTATAACACATAGTTTTTTATTTTACTATCATTTACTAATATTTTTTTCAAAAAGTTTACATAACTGTTTTTTTAAAAATTATTATGTATATTTTTTCATTCTAATCCCCTTTTTTATTACCTGCTGCGATCGTTTATCTATGTCTTTTTCATTTTTTATGTTTTTGTAACATCTTATATTATACGTATTCTGGAATTTACACATTACACCTACTAAAGTAAAAAAATTACCACTATTATTCATAGTGGCAAAATGAAAAAGAAATGGATGTTTCTTATTATAAAACTAAAATAGTATAAAATGATTATATCTACATTAAAAATATGTTAATTATATTCACATATCAATAATAATTGTTTATTACAAAGATCCCCTTATAACTTATCATACAGATGAATTATAAGGGGATCTTTAAATATTATACATATTTTTTTAAAATCACATCTTAGGACCAGTACTTAAAATATCATCATCCATTTCACCTTTAAACTTCCGGACATTTTTAG
Organism: Pectinatus brassicae; assembly: GCF_014201835.1. GTDB lineage: Bacteria > Bacillota > Negativicutes > Selenomonadales > Selenomonadaceae > Pectinatus > Pectinatus brassicae. The sequence goes on from NZ_JACHFH010000026.1 coordinate 16,997, forward strand.
CAAATAAATCAACTAATTTTGCCGCTTGGCGCTTATAGGCAGCCTTATCTGCCCAAGTATTTATCGGTTTCAAAATATCAATAGGGACCTCCGGACAAAAATCTGGTACTTCCACTCTAAATATTGAGTCGGCTACCCAGCCCACATTATCGAGTTTGCCATCTAAAGCCGCACTTAGCATTGCTCTTGTATATTTTAGTTTCATACGCGAACCAATGCCGTAAGGACCACCAGTCCAGCCTGTATTTACCAAATACACCTTAGTATTATGTTCCTGAATTTTCTTTTCCAATAGGCGGGCATATTTAAGCGGTGAAAGCGGCAGGAACGGTTCACCAAAGCCAATAGAAAATGTTGCCTGTGGTTCAACTATACCGCGTTCCGTACCAGCCACCTTACTGGTATAACCTGACAGGAAATGATACATAGCCTGTTTAGGGTTTAGCCGTGAAATCGGTGGGAGCACACCAAAAGCATCCGCCGTTAAAAAGATAATGGCATTAGGATGTCCAGCCATGCTTGGATGAATTGCATTAGGAATATAACTCAAGGGATAGGCTACTCGTGTATTTTCCGTATAACGTGCATCATCATAATCTTCCTTGCGGGTTCTTGGATCTAAAACTACATTTTCCAAAACTGAACCATATTTTACAGCCCGATATATTTCCGGTTCAGTATCTTCGGTAAGATGGATACATTTGGCATAGCAGCCGCCTTCAATATTAAATATACCATTTTCACTCCAGCCGTGTTCATCATCACCAATTAATTCACGATGGGGATCAGCAGATAATGTGGTTTTCCCTGTACCGCTAAGGCCAAAGAAAATAGCACTCTTCCCATCTTTGCCTACATTAGCCGAACAATGCATCGACAATATCCCTTTTTGCGGTAAAATATAATTCATTACCGAAAAAATTGCCTTTTTCATTTCACCGCAGTATTTTGTGCCGCCTATTATTACCATTTTATAGTCAAAATTGATAATTACAAATGCTTCTGAATGAACTGAATCTTCCAGTGGATCTGCTAAAACACTTGGGCAGCATACTAAAGTAAAATCATGCGGTGTTGTTGGTGGTATTTCTGGATTTATAAATAATTCTTTCAGAAACAAATGCTGAGCTGCATATTCCGTTATGCATTTTACCTGCAGCTGATGTTCAGGATCAGCACCAACAAAATTGTCACTAACATACATCTTATGGTTTTTAGTAAAATTTCTTATTTTGCAATATAATCGCTTAAAAGTATCCTCTGTACAAGGAGCATTATTAGTCCAGCTTACAATATTATGTACCGATGGTGTATCAACGATAAACCTATCTTTAGGCGACCGACCTGTATATTTTCCGGTATATATACAGATAGCGCCTCGCTTTGATAACATGCCTTCCCTATTTATTATTGCTTCTTCAAATAATTCTGGTACAGTAAGGTCACGTGCAATGGTGCGTGTTACAGATAAAATATCTTCAGCCGAAAAATCCTTGTTATACATAATATCAACTTCCTTTACTATTAATCTATAATTTTAACCTTCGACCTTCTATAGTATATATAATTCTCGTTTTTTTATACTTTTCCTGCTGTTTTTTTAATAATATAAATATTATAATAATATATCTTTATCGATACACACTGGTAAATTTATAGCAAAGTACTTTAATTTCTTAACAAGAGCCTTTACTTTAGATTGTGATTTTTATATAATTAAATGAATGTGTAATTATACAAATTTGGAGGTAGAATATTTTGAAATACATGAGCGGCAATGAATTGCGGGAAAAATTTCTGCAATATTTTGCACAGAAGGGCCATCTGCGTCTGCCCAGTTATTCTTTAATTCCAGACAACGATCCTTCTTTACTGATGATTGGTGCAGGTATGGCACCATTTAAACCATTTTTTACAGGCAAGATGAAGCCACCTTGTACTCGTATAACTACCAGTCAACGCTGCGTGCGTACTGGCGATATAGAAAATGTGGGCCGCACTGCCCGCCATCAGACTTTTTTTGAAATGCTGGGAAATTTTTCTTTCGGTGACTATTTTAAGGAAGAAGTTATTCCTTGGGCTTGGGATTTTCTTACCAAAGAATTAGAACTCCCCGCTGATAAATTATGGGTTAGTATTTACCCTAAAGATGATGAAGCTTATAAAATTTGGACAGAAAAAACTTCTGTAAATCCTAAGCAAATTGTAAGAATGGATGATAATTTCTGGGAAATTGGTACCGGTCCATGCGGGCCTGACTCCGAAATATATATTGACCTTGGTGAAGATCGCGGCTGTGGCAGCCCTGATTGTGCTCCTGGCTGTGACTGCGACCGTTATCTGGAAATCTGGAACCTTGTGTTTACCCAATATGATCATACAGAATCCGGTGACTATGAACCATTGGAAAAGAAAAACATCGATACCGGTGCTGGTCTTGAACGCCTTGCCTCTGTCATTCAGGGTAAACCTACCAATTTTGAAACTGACTTATTATATCCAATCATTGAATATGCCTGCCAGGTATCTAATGTAGAATATAATAAAGACAAACAATCTAATGTATCACTAAAAGTTATCGCTGACCATGCACGCAGTATTGCTATCATGGTAATGGACGGTATTTTACCTTCTAATGAAGGACGCGGCTATGTACTTCGCCGTATTTTACGCCGTGCTGTACGCCATGGCCGCATGTTGGGCATAGAAAAAGCATTTCTTGCTGATGCCATCGATGTTGTTGCTAAAATTTATGAAGGTGTTTATCCTGAACTTGCAGAAAGAAAAGATTACATCAAAAAAATTATCAGCATCGAAGAAGAACGCTTCCATCTTACATTAACTCAGGGAATTTTCTTACTTAACGACGAAATAGAAAAATTAAATGCTGACAACAAAAACGTTCTTGATGGTCAAGTTGGCTTTAAGCTCTATGATACATATGGTTTTCCTTACGAATTAACAGAAGAAATTCTGCATGAAAATCATCTTTCTTTGGATAAAGACAGTTTTGATAAAGCAATGCAGGCTCAGCGTGAACGAGCCAGAGAAGCTCGTCATGATACCGCTAAATTAGACATACCTGATTTACGCGATCTAAATGTTGAAAATCTTAAAACTGATGATAATGCTAAAACGGCTAAAGTTGTATGCATATGGAAAAATGGTGAGCTTACCGATTCTTTGCAAGACGGTGATGAAGCTGGTATTATTCTTGATGTTACCCCATTTTATGCTGAAGGCGGCGGACAAGTTGGTGACTGTGGTAAATTTACCAGCGAACTTGGTAAACTGACTATTACTAATACCAAAAAACTGCCTAACGGCGTAATTTATCACGTTGCTTATGTAGTTGAAGGCAGCCTCAATGTCGGTGATACGGTAAATATGCAGATAGATCTAGCTGCTAAAACTGCTTCGGCCCGCAATCATACAGCTACCCATTTACTGCAGGCCGCACTGAAAAAAATTGTCGGCGATCATGTCAACCAGGCTGGATCAGCTGTAAACACTGAACATTTACGCTTTGATTTTTCCAATTTTGAACCTGTAACTGCCGACCAATTAGCCCAGGTAGAACAAATGGTTAACGCTGAAATATTAAAAGCACTGCCTGTAGAAATAAATCATATGAAGCAGGATGAAGCTAAAGCTAAAGGTGCTATGGCCTTATTTGGGGAAAAATATGGCGATGTTGTCAGAGTTGTTTCCGTTGGTGATTTCAGTATGGAATTATGCGGCGGCAGCCATGTACACAATATCGGTCAAATAGGCTTATTTAAGATCATCAGCGAAAGTGGTGTTGCTGCCGGTGTGCGCCGTATTGAAGCAATTACTAGTGAAAAAGCTTATAGCTATGTTAACAGTCAGATACAGACATTAGCTACTGTTGCTTCTCTCTTAAAAACTGATAGTGCCGACATTGCTGCTAAAACTCAATCTGTACTCGATGAAAATAAAGAATTAAAGCAGGAAATCCATAAGATGAAAGACCTGCAATTAAAAGCTGATGCCCAAGAACTGCTTTTAGGCCTAAAAAAATATGATGATATCAATGTTATTGCCGGAAAAGCAAATGCCAATAATATGGATGAATTACGCACCATGGCCGACAATACCTGTGATAAAATAGAAAATGGCGTTGTAATTTTGGGAGCTGTAAATGATGATAAGGTTAATTTAATCGTTAAGGTTTCTGATTATGCTGTAAAAAAAGGAATTCATGCCGGAAAAATTATCAAAGAAGCTGCCCAGGCAGTAGGTGGTAATGGTGGCGGACGTCCTAATATGGCACAAGCTGGCGGTAAAATCCCGGCAAATCTGCCTGATGCTTTTACTAAAGCAGTTGAAGCATTAAAAACACAGCTCAAAATGTAACAATGCATCTTTTCTTTTCCCTGAAAGGAATGTGATTTTTATGTCCAATATGGAAGAAACAATGATGTTCAAATTTGGCACGGAAGAAAACCGGGCTGCGGTTATACTTAAAGAAGCCTGCACAGCGATGCAGGAAAAAGGCTATAATCCAATAAACCAGTTGGTTGGCTATTTATTATCCGGTGATCCTGCCTATATAACCAGTCACGAGGATGCTCGCAGTAAAATCCGCAGCATCGAACGCGACGAGCTTTTATCAGAATTAGTTAGATTTTATTTGGACAAAAACAAACCATAAGCAGGAGGATACAATGCGTATCATGGGTCTCGATGTGGGTGATAAAACAGTGGGTGTAGCCATCAGTGATGCGCTTATGCTCACTGCCCAAGGTATAGAAACTGTACGACGACAGTCATGGGAAATTGACTTAAAACGCTTAAACGAACTTATTGAGGAATATTCCATTGATAAGATAGTAGTTGGTTTACCACGCAATATGAATGGCACTGAAGGGGAACGCTGCGATGTTGTAAGAGATTTTGCTGAACACTTAAAAGAAGTTGTCAGCACACCTGAAATAATATTTTGGGATGAACGTCTTTCAACCGTCGCTGCTGAAAAATACCTGGTAGCTGCTGATGTCAGCCGCGCCAAACGCCGCAAGATTATTGATAAAATGGCTGCTGTATTTATATTACAGGGATACCTTGACAGTAATCCGCAAAAATTATTCTAAAAAAGGCCGTCGTATGTTTTATTAACATGCGACGGCCTTTTTAGAACAATTTCATATTAAATTATAAATTTATTCACCAATATCTGATAAAATTTTATCTATCTGCGCAAATACTGCCAAGGCCTCAGAAAAATCCTGTTTTATTGATGTATATAATAAATCTACGTGTAAACTTTCATAGCGTTTTTTTATTTCCGCAGCCGAAATAATATTTTGCCATGATCCATATGCAAACTTACCTACGGGATCATAATCTCTTGCTGTAGCACGTTTTTTAATATATTCTATATCCGTTTCCTTGGTTAATCGTAGAATTCGCCGTAATTCATCGGTATTTTTAAGAAACTCCTGTATATCTAATCGATCCATAAGTTTTTTTATATCATAAATATGCCGCACCTTATTTTTTAAAGTACCACATAGTGCATGACGTTTTACAGCCAGCAATTTATCAATAAAAGTACGACGAATGTCTAATACATTAACAAAAATCTCATGCCATCCATATTCTTTTAAAAGTCGCTGTTCCTCACGTGCTTCTAAAAATTCCTGCAGATATGATTTTATAGGACGCATTTCAAATGGCTCAGGTCTGACTACTGCACCAATTTCCAGTTTTATGCCAGTATCTTTCAACATATTATTCAGCCATACCTGTGAACTCTTATTTCTATCATTACGCTCAGCATTAATTGGCTCAAAAAAACACTCTCCAATTAATATTTTTTCTACGATTTTAAGTTCTCTACTGAGTGCCTTCTTTTTTATATTGCCTTTTGGTAAATAAGTCAAATCAATATCTTCCGAAAATCGTTCAATAGAACCAGGATAACATTTACTTAATGATGTTCCTCCTTTAAATACACAATTTTGTACATATTCTGTTTCAGCAAGATTTCCTAAAATCTTACATATAAGGTAATCTTTTTGTATTGCCATTTCCGGAATTCCCTTATATATACTAGTCATTTGCACAAGATCCTTAAAATTTTTCTGCTTATCAAGCTCCATACTTACTCTCCCATTGCGGAATATTATATTTCGAAGTTGCATTTAAGTATTGCTTCAATGTGTTCCGTATCCCATAAGCATCTAATATTTCCTTTAAAAAAGCAATTGTCCGTTTTTTATATCCCATCTGGTCATAAATTCTCGCAAAAATATTTTCATCAAAATTCTTTACAATTTTATTGCAATATGCAATAAAATTTCTCTGATTAAAATCTTCTATTTTTTGATAGTTTTCTAGAATCTCCAATAACTCTATCGTGGGCAACATTTCGGGCTGATAAAATGATGTTAGTTTATTCAATCGAATATTCTTTATTTTTCCCTGTGTTACATGACTCTTTTGGGTATAAATTTCTATCTGTTTAGATATTTGTGTTGTCAACCTATATTTATTATACAGACGATATCCTGTTTCAAAACCATAACGATTATTATCGCCAATAAAATATGCTGTAATTTCATATTCTCCCGCAGGTACCGCTCCAAACCTTGTTTGCCTTGGTTTACAATATACTCCCCTGCTCAAGCGAATTAATTTTCCCATCTGATTCATCCGTTCCATTGTTTTGAGAAAAGATGCTTCTGTCATTTCAGAAAATTTTTTCAAATACAATTCCCGCGCAATAAAAATTGTTTTTTCTGGATTTTTTTCAAGATACCTTGAAATTATTTCCATTGACATTCAACAACACCTCCTCTTGTTTTAATTATATCTTTATTTTTTTATTTGTGTCAAGTTTTTTTGTTTTTTACTCGACACTATATACAATTTGAATAACTTATTAAATTGTATAAAAGATATTTATCACTATAGGAAAAATTACAGGCTCTTTCGCATAATAAAAAAGAGGCTATCACAATCTCATGCGATAGCCTCTTTTTTATCTAAATTATTTATTGAAAATATTTTTCAATGCTTGTTTATTTACATCACGGTTAAGCTGTGCTAAGTAAGTTGTCAATTTAATATCTTTAGGACAAACTTCTACGCAGTTTTGGCTGTTACCGCAGCTGGTGATACCGCCTTTTTCCATTAAAGCATTAAGACGTTTTTCTTTGTCAAATTTGCCAAGTGGATTAAGGTTGAATAAATATGACTGAACAGTAGGAGCAGGTCCGATAAAGTCGGATTGAGGACCTACGTTAGGGCATGCTTCCAAGCAGCAGCCGCAAGTCATGCAATGAGAAATTTCATAAGCAGTAGCAGCAACATTAGGATCTTGGATAGGTGCTGTATTAACTTCCCAGCTGCCATCTACTTCTACCCAACCCTGAATGCGTTTAAGGCTTTCAAACATTACAGAACGGTCAATCTGTAAGTCGCGAATTACTGGGAAAGTACGAGCAGGTGCTAAACGAATAGGCTGAGAAATCTGGTCTACCAATGTAGCACAAGCCTGTCTTGCTTTACCATTAATAACCATCATGCAGGCACCGCAGACTTTTTCCAGGCAATTACATTCCCAAACAACAGGAGTGGTTTTCTTGCCATCTTTTGTTACAGGTTTTTTCTGGATTTCCATTAAAGCCGCAACAACATTAAGTGCTGGACGATATGGAACAAGAAATTCTTCTGTATAAGGTTTACTATCAGGAGTATCCTGACGTTCTATAATAAAATGTACTGTTTTTTGATCTGCCATCGCTATTATTTACCTCCCTTAGCAACATCGTAACGACGTGGACGTGGTTTAATCAAGGAATGATCGAAATCTCTATAGCTGATTTCAGGTTCATTGCTAGTTGGATTATAAGTTGCGATGGTGGTTTTCAAGAATTTTTCATCATTACGATCAGGGAATTCTGGTTTAAAGTGAGCACCACGGCTTTCGTCACGCATACGAGCAGCTTTACAAATTACCATAGCATAAATAATCATGTTGCGAAGCTGACGAACGAACATAGCTTCCTGGTTAGCCCAATGACTCTTATCACTTACACCGATATTATTCCAACGTTCAAGGATTTCATGCAATCCTTTCATGCATTCGTCAAGTTCTTTATTTACACGAACAATAGTACATGATTTGTTCATTAAATCACCAAGTTCATGATGAAGTTCATGAGCATTTTCAGTACCGTTCATGTCGATGATTTTTTCAAATTCATCTACTGCAGCCTGTTTAGCAGCAGCAACTTGTGCATCGGTTAATTCTTCGCCAATTTCATCGCTTTCTGACCAACGAATAGCTTCCGGACCAGAAATAGTACCAGAATAAGCAGCTGAAAGAAGTGAATTTGCACCAAGACGATTAGCACCATGATACTGGTAATCACATTCGCCTGAAGCTAAAAGTGCTGGAATATTGGTATTGTGTTTTGTATCAACCCAAATACCACCCATGGAATAATGCACAGAAGGATAAATCTGCATTGGTACTTTACGAGGATCATCACCAACGAATTCCGAATACATTTCCAAAATACCGCCAAGTTTACGTTCAAGATATTCAGCAGGAATATGGGAAAGATCCAAATAAACGCGGTTTTCACCATTGATACCAAGTCCCTGATTTACGCAGACATCATAGATAGCACGAGCTGCGATATCACGAGGTACAAGGTTACCATATGCAGGATACATAGTTTCGAGGAAATACCAAGGTTTACCATCTCTATATGTCCATACACGTCCACCTTCACCACGGCAAGCTTCTGACATAAGACGATTTTTATCGCTGCCAGGAATTGCTGTAGGATGAATCTGGATAAATTCACTGTTACCGATTTCAGCGCCCTGCTGATATACAGCGGAAACTGCTGAACCATTACAGATAGTTGATGCTGTGCAACGACCAAAGATAACACCAGGGCCACCAGTAGCCAAGATAACAGCATCAGCACGGAATGCTTCAATTTCCATTGAATTCATGTTCTGTGCAACGATACCACGGCAAACGCCTTTGTCATTTTTAATGATATTGGTGAATTCCCAGAATTCATATTTTTTAACAAGGCCTTTTACTTCCCATTTACGAACTTGTTCATCAAGTGCATAAAGAAGCTGCTGACCAGTTGTAGAACCAGCAAATACAGTACGTTTATTTTTCTGTCCGCCGAAGTTACGAAGATCTAAAACACCTTCAGCTGTACGAGTGAACGGAACACCCATACGATCAAACATTTTTATAAGTTTAGGTGCTGTTTCGCACATACCTTTAACAGCGGTCTGATCTGCTAAAAAGTCACCACCATAAACAGTATCATCAAAATGTTCCCATGTTGTATCGTTTTGTCCTTTTGTGTTCATGCACGCGTTAATACCGCCCTGTGCACACAAAGAATGTGAACGTTTTACAGGACAATACGAAAATAATTTTACTTCGCCGCCTGCTTCGCAAATTTTAATAGTCGCCATAAGACCGGATAAACCGCCGCCGACAACAATTATATTCTTTTTACTCACGTAGCTCTCTCCTTATTTATAATAAAATCTAATCAGTGCATTTTATATGATATCATAAATGCGATAGTAACGAGGGATAATAATAGACAAACAAGCATCATTACTCTGCTGATAAATGTTTGAATACGAGGGCCTTTAGCGATACCCCAGGTCATGCATAAGGTTGTTACACCATTGCAGAAATGGAATATTGCAGCGATCATACCAACAAGATAGAAAATGAACCACCCTGCATTATTAAACATCTGATCTAATAATTCGTAAGAAATAGGGGTGCCGCCACCTTTAGTGAAGATACGTAAATCAACTACATGAATTATTAAGAATACAAAAAGAAAAATAGCTGTCCATCTTTGCAAAGCAAACTGCCAATTGCGTACATAACCATATTGAGCTGGATTATTTTTAGCCTGTAAAGTGATATATAAACCATAGAGCATATGGAATAAGAATGGAATAGCAAGACCAAAAATTTCAATTACCAGCATAATATCATGCGGTATAAGAGCAATTCTGCCAATAGCTTCGTTAAAAGCAGCAGGACCTCCAATAGCCTCCGCATTAGTCAAAATATGTTCTAATAGGAACAATCCCATAGGAACAATCCCGCAAATTGAATGCAGTCGACGAATGTAAAATGTTACATTGAACATTATGAACCTCCTAATTATTTACTCCCGTGTGGGAAATTTTAAAATAAGAAATCGCCAATAGCAAATAATCATATTTGCTATTGGTTTTCCTAATTAACAAAATTAAAGTTTACGATAAGGTTTTTGACCTATTTCATAAAAATTATTTCCTTCGGAATCGATAACTACGATTGCCGGAAAATCTTCAACAGTAAGTGCAGCAAGTGCTTCTGGACCAAGTTCAGGATAAGCAATTACTTCATATTTTTTTACAGATTTAGCAATAAATGCTGCAGCACCGCCAACAGCGGCAAAATATGTTACACCATTTTTTTTCATGGACTCAATAACTTCAGGTTCACGGGAACCTTTACCAATCATGCCTTTTATACCTTGATCAAGCATCGTAGGTGTATAAGCATCCATACGACCTGCTGTTGTAGGTCCGCAGGAACCGATTGGATCACCAGGTTTTGCTGGTGTAGGTCCTAAATAATAAACAATTTGATCATGCCAGTCAATCGGAAGTTTTTCTCCTCTTGCCAAAGCTTCAGTCATAACTTTATGAGCAGCATCACGTGCACTATAAATAACACCGCTTATCAATACACTCTGTCCTACTTTAAGTTTACGGGAATCTTCTTCAGTAAGAGGTGTCGTAATACGAATTTTTTCAGCCATTATTAAGTTTCCTCCTAAAATATTATAATTCACGTTTGCTGTGACGAGTTGCATGACAGCAAATGGTTACTGCGACAGGTAAGCCGGCAATATGAGTAGGACCCCATTCAACATTTACAGCAAGTGCTGAGGTTGTACCACCAAGCTGTGGTCCGATACCTGTTTTGTTAATCATTTCTAAAAGGTCTTCTTCAAGCTTTGCATAATCAGGATGTGCATTACGCTGAGTCAATGGACGAAGAAGTGCTCTTTTAGAGTAATATGCAGCCTTATCCATTGTGCCGCCGATACCAACACCAACAACCATTGGTGGGCATGGGTTACAACTAGCATGTAAAATAATATCCAGAACAGCTTTTTTTACACCTTCAACACCATCAGCTGGTACCAGCATTTTGATGTCTGATTTATTTTCACTGCCGAAACCTTTTGGTTCGATTTCAATTTTTAATTTATCACCAGGAACCATTTCAGTATAAATAATACCTGGAGTATTATTTTGTGTATTCTTTCTGTCGAATAATGGCTCAGCAACTACTGATTTTCTTAAGTAGCCTTCAGTATAACCTTTGGCAATACCAGCGTTGATAGCATCATTAAGACTGCCGCCTTCAATATGAAGGTCCTGTCCAACTTCAACAAATACAATTGTCATGCCAGTATCCTGGCAGATAGGGCGATCTTCAGCTTTTGCAATTTCTGCGTTCTTGATTATCTGATCAAGGACATCACGACCAACCGGAGATTCTTCGGTTTCTCTTCCTTTTTTTAATGCTTGATAAACATCTTCAGGCAAATAATAAGCAGCTTCTTTACACATCTGTGCAACTGCTTCTGTAATTTGTTCTACCTGTATAGTACGCATATAAACCCTCCTAGAATATTAATATCCCCAATGAGATAAATGTTATCATATTTTTAAATTGCTTTCAAGCCTTTAACGACAAGTATTTGCAGATTTTAAAGGTGAAACCGATTCACATTTTTCTTCTATAATATTTATAATAGCTCTAAGGTGCGATAAATATAAAATATCATGTCATTAGATATTTTTTCAGCTCAATAAAATTTTTATTTTCTGAAATCTCAATAATGGCAAAACTGCCATATTTGCCATCACGTGGCAAGGCCACACTGCCGGGATTCAAAAACAGTTGTGTATTTACTCTCTTCTCTGAATAAACATGACTGTGCCCATAAATAATTATATCGGCTTTATTATCAGCAGTCACTTCCCGCAGGATATCAACGCCCCATTTCACCTGATACTTATGACCATGTGTCAGCCAAATTTTTTTCCCGGCAGTATATATATATTCATCCTCTGGTATATCAGGACACATCCAGTCACCATTACCAGCTACCTTTATAACTTTTGTTCCCGTTAAATTTTCAAGCTCTACAGCATCCTGCACATAATCACCGGCATGCAGCCATAAGTCTAATTTGCCGGCCATTTGAGCTGCCTTTCTTATTGCTCCAATGCTGCCATGGCTGTCACTTACAACACCAATTTTCATAATAAATACTCCGCCAGTAATACTTTCATTTTTTTTATGGCCAGTCCTCTGTGACTTACAGCATTTTTTTCTGCCAATGTCATTTGTGCCATAGTTTTATCTTTAATGTAAAAATAAGGGTCATAGCCAAAACCATTTGTGCCCTGCGCCTGTAATTTTATGCTGCCTTCGCAGCTGCCATCAGCCTGTAGTATCTTGCCATCCACATCATGAAAAACAAGCACACATTTATAACGGGCTGATGATTCACTTACCTGTTTTTTTCTTATTTCCTCAATCATTTTATTATTATTATCTGCATCGGTTGCCTGCTCGCCGGCAAATCTTGCTGAATATACTCCCGGCTTTTTATCAAGAATATCAATTTCAAGTCCTGAATCATCAGCAATACAGGCCGCACCTGTTTTTTCACTATAAAACTTTGCTTTTATTAAAGCATTTTCGGCAAAAGTACTACCGTCTTCTACAGCCTCGGGCAAAGCAGGAAATTCTGCTAAGGATTTTATATTTACTGGCAAATCAGCAAAAGCATCTATTAATTCCTTTATTTTCCCTTTATTTTTAGTTGCAATAATTATCGTTTTCATATTATGGTTCCCTGCCTATTCTCCAGCCAAGATAATTGCCTAAAATATCTTTTTGATATGATATCAGCTCGTCAATACCGCTTTCTGCTGTTGCTAAAAGTCCTGTCAGCTGCTTATGGGAAAATGGATGTTCTTCACCAGTTCCCTGAATCTCAACAAAATCTCCATTACCAGTCATGACAACATTCATATCAACAGCCGCTTTACTATCTTCTTCATAGCATAAATCAAGAATAATCTCATCTTTATCACTGACACCAACGCTGATTGCCGCTAAAAAGTCTTTAACAGGAAATACTGTCTGCGGATCATAAATCGTTTCTAAAGCATCAACCAATGCAATAAAAGCACCGGTAATCGATGCTGTTCTGGTTCCACCATCGGCTTGTATTACATCACAGTCAATCATAATGCTTTTTTCGCCCAATGCCTTTAAATCCATTACACTGCGCAAGCTTCGCCCAATCAGACGCTGTATTTCCTGGGTACGGCCACTTACCTTACCGCGTGTTACTTCACGAGCTACACGAGTCTCAGTTGCTCCCGGCAGCAATGAATACTCTGCTGCCAGCCAGCCTGAGCCAGTCCCGCGTAAAAACTTTGGTACCTTCGGCTGGATTGTTGCCGTACAAATTACTTTTGTATCGCCAAACTCCACTAAAACCGAGCCTGCCGGATGTTTTAAATAATGTCTTGTTATATTTACCTTACGCAGTTCATCATTGCTGCGTCCATCTAATCTTGCCATAGAATCCCCCTAAATGTCACTGTTCTTATGTTTTAATAACTTACTATATGCTTTACTTAATGTCGTGTATATCATATGCAAAACATTGAAAAACCTAACCCTTCCGACTTGACTTCGTCAAGCCACCTTCCCTATGCTGTAGTTCTTAGTGCTTTAGCACTTTAGAAATACAGTACACACCGTGCAGGGACGGCTTTAAACCAATTGCTTAACTAATAGGCTCCCCTCTAGGGTAGCTGGCGGCAAAGCCGACTGAGGGGTTAAACGTCAAATATATTATTAACCTACTCAATAATACATCATACTATTATAAATAAAGTTATCTCGGGTGGGCAGCCCAATCTGAATGGGAACCAGCTGCCAGCGCCAGTACTCACATAACCATATTTATCATTATCTTTGAACATTCCCCGCACATATTTAAACCCCGGAAAAACGGGCTGTCCCAATATTCCAATCTGCCCGCCATGAGTATGACCAGTAAGTGTTAAATCAATATTATTGGCAAATCCATTATCGATAAAATCGGAATGATGAGCTAGTAATATTTTAATGGAATTTTCTGGTACTTGCTGCATAGCAGTGTCCATATATTGCTTAGCCTGTTGGCTAAAAATCCGTCTGTCGTGCGGATAGTCAACTCCCAGCAAACAGAGCTCACTATTTTTCTTATGTATAACAATATTATCATTTTGCAATAATCTAATTGAAGTTTTTGCTAAATTCGCTCTTATCGCTGTGATATCGCGAAAATATTCATGATTACCCCAGCAATAATAAATACCATAGGTAAATTTATCATTATAGCTGTCTACAATAGAAATTGCCTGTTTATTAAGCCTGTCATCATCAAATATATCACCGGTTATTGCCAAAACATCAGCGTGCATTCCAGCCAGTCGTTCCAAGGTCTCGCGCAGCTTGTCCATAGTAAAATAACTGCCAATATGTACATCCGTCAAATGAGCGATTTTCAGTCCGGCAAAATCCCCAGCCTGTTTTATTTTTACTGTATGATTTTTAACAACAATGTCACTGCTTTCCAGCACGCTGCCATACAGGACAGCCCCTTCTACCGGCAGAAGCAAGGTCTGTGCCAAAAACTTGCGTCTTGATATGTCCACTGGTTTAGCCGCATGAGTTCTTGTCCATAAATCTAACAAATAAAAAAACACTTTAGCTAAAACATAAAACGCTGATAAAAATATTTCTGATACAAAGCAAATAATTATCAGTCGCTGGCTTAATGACAATAATGGAAATTGCAATGGTAAAAATTTTGTTACGTATAAAAAAACCAGTAATAGTGCATTAACAGCAAATATTTTTAAATATATATTTCTCCTTATCAAGCGCGGATTAATTGTTCTGAGCAATCGCGCAAATAATAGAGAGAATACTATAAATGTCGTTATTACACTCATTATAAATATATAAAACATTTGATTTCCCCCTATATAATTATAACAAAATAATAAAATAGTGCCAGACAGATGCCGGCACCATTTATATAATATATATTTTTATTTACTTTGCTGATACTGTTTAAAATTCTTAATTATAACAATAGGTGTCTTTTGTGAAGCATTGCCAAAAGGATTATCGAGCAGTAATTTGGCAACTGTGTCGCCATCAGTCCCATCAGTAATACCTACTATACGGGAACGCTTTAAATCATTGACATCAGCAATAACTGCTCCAAAACAGCGCAAACGCTGTTTCAGCTTATTTACAACTTCCTGCGGATTTTGTGGCCCGTAGACAATACATTTATCAAAAGGCGGCATCGTCCCTGTTACATCATCGATAAGTGCGGCCTGTTCGCCACCCCATTTATAAAAGAGTCCGTTTTGTCCGATAAGCTTACCTAAAAATCCCAAAAACAGGGCAAATGCCACACGCCATTTCCCTTCTACATCCATCAGTGACTGCATGCCATGTGGACTGGCAAGACTGCCATAATCAGGAATAAAGCGACAGCAGAACAAGGCCAGCTTGGAAATCTTTAAATCTTCCGGACGAACAAAGCGTTTCTGCGTAATAGCAACAACACTTTCTGCCACTGATATTATATCATTTTCCGTAATTTTATCCTTGGTGTACTTTTCGATTGTATCAACAATATTATCTTTTTCGGTTAATATTCTTGTGGGTACTGGAATTATTTCAACTTCATGCATATTTTCACCTTCTTTATTTAATCTGCAAGTTCTACGTTCATAAGTTTAGCAATTTTAGCTGCCGGCAATACAAGTCTGTGCTTAGATAATGAAGCTTCATGGCGGGCTGTATGCTGATAAACAACATCAACCGGCACATCAACTATATGTGGAATAATTCCATTTAGCATTTCATTATGACGCGCTGTTAATTCTATCTTTACCATGATTTTTATTTTTTCGAATTTTTGGATGAGTACTGCTTCAAAATAATCATCTTCACGCGGACTGCCTAAAAGCTCTGCCTTAGCGCGAACTTCTACTTTATCGAACTGTTCATAAGGAAGCTGTGAGCGAACAAAACAATCCATTATCGTTGCACATTGCTTGCCTTCATTGGCTATTTCAATCTCCGTCGTAAATACAGCCTTATTGTCAGTACTGCTTTCTAATACAAACGGTGTATGTTTGTCAATTTTGAATTTTATATCAGCATCGCCAATTTTTTCCCAGGCCAAATACACCAGGCCGGCAATTACCAATAAGACAATAACTATTATGCCTAATATTTCCATTAAACTACCCCCAATTAACTAAAATCTTCCAAATTTATTTTATTTACAACAGGATGCTGTACTTTCACAACAGTTTCAACCATATCTTTAGCATGATCTAGTGATGATGAGAAGAAAAATTCCAGTTCCCCTGTCGCTGCTTTAGGCTGCAATAAATCCATCTGCTTTAAAACCTGTTTAGTATTTTTTGCTGTATTAACTGCTGGATCAATCAAAGTAACCGCATCACCTAAATACTTACTGATTTCCTGTTTTATTATTGGGTAATGGGTACAACCCAATATAAGTGATTCAATATTTTTGCCAGAAAAAACCTGCATATAACTTTTTATTTTTTCATCAATGATGTTATCATCAATATGACCAGCTTCAATAAGCGGCACAAAATCTGAGCAGGCCAATGTTGTTAATGATATATTTTTTTCTATAGTTGCTGCTACTTCGCGGTGAAAATTCTTTTTTATGGTTGCTTCCGTAGCAATTACGCCAATATTTTTATGGGGTGCATATTTCAAAGCCTCTGCTACAGCTGTATCCATTGGTATAACTGGATAAGGCAGCTTGTCTTTAATAAGCTCATACCCCCATGAAGTCATGGTATTACAAGCAAATACTGCCATTTTTACTTTTTGGGCTGTGAAAAAATTTAGGAATTGCTTCATAAATCCTATTATCTGCTCTGGACGCCTTGGACCATAAGGCATTCTTTTTAAGTCACCAACATAAATAATATTTTCATTTGGCAAAAGATCATGCAACTGCTTTACAACTGTAAGTCCGCCCGAACCTGAATCAAAAACACCAATAGGTGCATCTATCTGCATCAATTTCTCTCCATTCAGTATTATTTACTTTAACGCCTGCTGTAATTTACTGTAATATTTTTCCGGTAACCGAGTTATTTTCCCCGTATCTTTATGCGTAAAGACATTTTGCGTATAGCCCCTTACCAATAAAACATTATCTGATTGACGGTAGATTTCATAATTAAAAGCCATCTTAGCTTTTGTCAATGCTACTGGTATTGTTCTTATCACCAGCACTTCATCATAATGCCCGGAAGAAATATATTTCACCTGAACATCTACTATCGGGAAAACATAATTATCATCCATCATTTCCGTCAATGTAATTTGAGCCTTACGCAGAAAATCAACCCGGCCAATCTCAAACCAGCGTATATAGTTAGCATGATGTACTACGGCCATTGCATCGGTATCGAAAAAGTTTACTCTGTGTGTTATTTCTGTTATCATTGCTGCACCTCCAACATCTGCTCTGATATCATCCGTAAGTGATGATAAAACAACTTTGCCACCACTATTAATAATATTATTCGCAATTATTATTAATAACAAAACAAACATATTTCAATATATCACATACCAATAAAAAAATAAAGTATAATATTCATCGATTATATATAATACTTATAAAATAAAATCCTGCACACAAAAAAGGACTGTGCACATTTTTCGCATGTGACAGCCCCTGTTTATATTTTTACTTATGCCAAAACGCGTGCTAAACGGACTAATTCTGGATCAAGTGTTTTCGTATTATTTATTGAATCAAATAAATCGATACTTACAACTTTTCCTGAATTAAAGCCAAACACCACATTAGACACACCGGAAATTACAGCAAGTGCTGCTCTTTCACCAAGAATACTTGCTTTTAATCTGTCTTCTACGCTTGGTGAGCCGCCTCTTTGGATATGTCCCAAAACTGATACACGAGTATCAATTCCTGTTTTTTCGCCAATTTTTTTGCCGATATCAATACCGCTGCCAGCCCCTTCAGCCACTACAACAATACTATAACGGCGCCCATCAGTATAAGAATTTTTGAGTTCATCACAAATCTGATCTAAATCAAATTTAGCTTCCGGCACAAGAATATATTCTGCGCCACCAGCAATACCAGCCATCATTGCCAACCAGCCTGATTTACGTCCCATAACTTCAATTACAATTATACGGCGATGTGAAGATGCTGTATCGCGCAATTTATTTATGGCATCAAGAATGGTATTTACCGCAGTATCGGCACCAATAGTATATTCTGTTCCCCAAACATCATTATCAATTGTTCCTGGCAGACCAACAATTGGCATCCCCCCCAGTTTGCTCAAAAGCGAACCACCAGTTAAACTACCATCACCACCGATAATTACAAGACCTTCTATACCATGGCTCTGTAAATTAGCTAATGCTTTTTTACGGCCTTCTTCTGTTCTAAATTCATCACTGCGGGCAGTGCCAAGGAATGTACCACCACGCTGAATAATATCACTTACACTGCGTGAGGTAAGTTCATGGATATCATCATCAATCATGCCCTGATAACCATTATAAACGCCCCAGACCTTTACCCCTTCAAATATTGCGGTACGAACAACTGCACGCGTAGCCGCGTTCATCCCTGGGCTATCACCGCCACTAGTTAATACTGCAATGGATTTTAACATCTTGCCACTCTCCCTTATTCACTGTCAATAAATATTTATAATACAAAACATAATATTTATTTTAGTTAATTAAATTCAAATTGTAAAGTATTTTCGTAAAAACCATTATTTGGCAAAATTCGCACAATAGGCATATTTTGCCTTTAATATATATTTTTGTTATAAACAAAGATAATATGATTTCGTACATAATAAAATTTCCTACAGAGTAAAATCAATATGAAAATTTTTATTCATTAATAAATTATATTTATTAATGAATAAAAATAGGACAGCACAATCAGCTGCCCTATTTTACGTTATTTAACTAATTCATTGAGTTCTTCATTAGGTTCTAAATTAGTCTTTATTAAAACACGCATTATACGCACATTTTCTATTTCTTCAACAAAAAAAGCATTCATCTCAAAAGTTGTTTTCTGTCCCACCTGTGGTGGTGTATCAACTTTATTAGCCAGCCAGCCGCCCACCGTATCAACGTTATCAGCTGTTATCTTTATTCCTAATATATTTTTTAGTTCAGATAAAAGCATTCTACCATCAACCGAATATAAACATTCGTCTTTTTTTTCAATGAAAGGTCGTTCCTCATCAAATTCATCCTGAATTTCACCGACAATTTCCTCGATGATATCCTCGATCGTTACCATACCAGCAGTGCCGCCATATTCATCAACAACAATGGCCAGCTGCACACGATGCTGCTGCATAGTATGCAATAAATTGCTGATAGGCATTGTTTCGGGTACAAATGGTACTGAACGAATAAATGAAAGTAAATCTGGTTTTTTGCCAACATACAACGAACGCAATAAATCCTTTATATGCAAAAAGCCAACAATATTATCCTTATCTTCACGACAAATAGGATAACGGGTAAGATGTTCCTGCAAGGCTAATTTTATATTTTCATCAGAAGAGTCTTCCAGATACAGACAAACCATATCCGTCCGCGGTATCATGATCTCACGTACATTTCTGTCAGAAAAATTAAAAACATTATCGACAAATTTTAATTCAGTTTTATCAATATAACCATGCTTATGGCTTTCTTCCATTAATATACGTATTTCGTCTTCAGTATGTGCAGCCTCTTCGTCAGCAGCCGGTTCAAAACCTAATCGCTTTATTACCCAGTTTGCCACATGATTTAAAAACCATACAGCCGGATACATAAGTCTGTGAAACACCATCATTGGCAGGGCTATTCCCAACACTACCGGTTCAACCTTTTGTATTGCCATTGATTTTGGTGCCAGCTCACCTAACACGATATGCAGCGATGTTATTATCGAAAACCCCACAATGAGTGATATTGTATGATTAAGTGATGGATCAATATTCCAGCTTTTCAATAACGGCTCAATAACTTCTGAAACCGCTGGCTCACCAATCCAGCCTAAGCCTAATGACGCCAGTGTTATCCCCAGCTGCGTAACCGATAATGACGCATCCATATGATCCGTAAGCATTTTTGCATATTTAGCCCGTTTATTGCCTTTTTGGATAAGTACATCTAACCTTGTAACCCTGATTTTAACTATCGCAAATTCTGCCGCAACAAAAAAACCATTCATAAATACTAAGAATAATACTAATATAAATTTAAAAAGAATAGAAAAAATATCCAATAATTAAATTACCTGCAAGGCAGGTATTCACCTCCACATATAAGTTTTGCATTGCACTAGTTGAATTTCAGATGCCTGAAAGGCTCCCCTATATGCTATAGTTCTTTGCGCTTTAGCGCTTAGAAATATAGTACACACAGTGTGCGGAGCTGGCAGCAAAGCTGCCTGAGGGGTTAACCCTTCCGGCTTAACTTCGTCAAGCCACCTTCCCTATGCTGTAGCTCTTAATGCTTTAGCATTCTATGCTACAGTTCTTTGCACTTTAGTGCTTAGAAATGTAGTAGGCAAAGCAGAGATACAGTACACACAGTGCAGGGACGGCATTAAAGGTCACACTAGTTTATTATTTAGCACAGCACAAATAAGTTCAATATTTTAATAAAGTTTTATTGTGACATACTCCCACCACTTAATGCCTATGGCATTTGAAGTGGGGGCTTCTTGTTCGATACGACTAATGTCGTAAGCATAAGCAAGCTAACCCCGTGTGCCCCACGGTTTATATAATTAGGCAGACAATATTCTTCTGCCTTCTTCACGAATGTTTATGGCGGCATTTATATCTCTGTCATGATGCGATTTGCATTCAGGACATTCCCACTGTCTTATAGTTAAGTCTTTTGTGTCACTATTTTTATATCCACATATGTGACAAATCTGGGAACTTGGATAAAATTTATCAATCTTAACTAATTTCTTTCCACGTTCTTCTAATTTGTATTTCAACATACTTACGAACATTCCCCATCCATTGTCAGCAACAGATTTGCCGAAGTTTAATGACTTTGACATGCTCTGCATATTTAAGTCCTCTATGCAAACAGCATCATAACTATCAGCTAACTGACATGAACTTTTATGTTGAAAGTCTTTTCTTTGATTTGCTATTTTTTCATGTAGCAAAGCTACTCGTTTTCTTTGTTTTTGTCGATTATTGCTACCTTTTTTACACAATGATAACTTTCGTTGCTCTTTAGCTAATTTCTGTAGTGATTGACGATAAAA
>NZ_JACHFH010000027.1 GCF_014201835.1 Pectinatus brassicae
ACGCTGTACTATCCAGCAATGCTGATAGACTATGCCACGGCTTAAGGTTCATTATAAAATCTTTAGATTTCTGTCTTGACAAGTGAGCCATTATAAAGTGTCCAAAAAACATTATGAAAAATAGTAAAAAAACATGTATATTTAAAAGTAGGCCACCATAATCTTTCTAGTTTTTTGGCAAAAAAATTGAATAAATTAGTTGAATATTTCTCATTATAAAAATATCCTGCTACAAAAAAGAAAAGCACCAAATGATATAGTGAAACAAAATATCCTAAAATACCAATATGTCCTAAAACAACGGCTATTATCCCTAGTGCTTTAATAATATCCCAATATTTATCTCTCATTTTTCACTCCCATTTTTTACAATAGCACTATGTTTTAATAAAATTTCATTACGATCATTAGATAATTTTATTAAAAGATTTAAGCACTCTTCCGTACTATTTTTATCAATAACCCAACCGCTATTCATTTTTTTTATACGTTCTGCCGGAGCGCCTATATTAAAGGAAATTATAGGATATCCAGAATATAAAGCTTCACTAGCTGTATAAGAATATGTTTCTGGCCAAATAGAAGGTATCAATACCACTGCTGTACGATATTTAGCTAATAAATCAGATACATTAGTATTATCATATGGACCAGTTATTTCTAAAATACCATCTTTACTTTTATACGGCTTATTATGTAAATTGGTAATACCTATAACTTTTATATTAATTGGTAATTTATTTTTACGAATTAATTCTTCTAATTCATATATAATATTAGAACCCTTGTTTTCACCGATTGCTCCTAATACCGTTATAGTTAAAATTTCATCTTCCAATACATCAGCATTAAAAGTCTGATGCACATATGAAGGTACCTCATGCTCTTTAACTGTAATTTTTACATCACCATAATAACTATTAACTATTTGTGCTGTTGAATTACTTGGCGCTAAAACTTCTTTAGCTCCTAACAAAAATTCATGAAATACAGAACGCCATTTCCCTATATCTTTACTTACATCATTATGTAGTGCCCTTAAACATTCATTACAACATTTCTCTTGTTTTTCATTATTACAATATAATTTTTTTTCATTTAACAATGTATATTCAGGACAAACTGCATAAAAATCATGCAGGAAAAAAATATATTCGCATTCAGCTGCTTTTATAAATTCTATAATTTTTTCAATTGGATACGTTACCAATTGGTTGATATATATCAAATTTATACTAAACGCATTTATTAATTTTTTAAACTCATTAGGTTTCATTAATTTCAAATCAAAATAAAATTGTTTTTCGTTTCCATCATTGTATACTTTCCACAAAAGTGTTTTACAGTCAGGTAACAATTCCATTACATGTATTCTTTTCGTAGTTTTCCATTTATCTATCAAATTATCTTGATAAACTTTTGTTCCTCCACCACTAGAATGATTTACAAACAATACTCCTTGCATTGATGATTTTTCTTTTTCTTGTTGAATATATTCAACAAATTCACGAATATACTTCACAGGATCTCTTGCAATATAAGTGTCAACTAATCTTGTATATTCTGGATACCGTTCATTTAGTACTGCTAAATTTTCTTGTATTCGCTGCTCTTTACCTTTATCATGATGCTCGCCAAAGCTAACGCCATGTTTATGATATACAAATAAATTAGTTACCATAACATTATGATAGCCTTTTTGCATAGCCCTCATACACCAATCATTTTCTTCACAATAACCTTTTCCATAAACAGTATCCAATACACCTATTTCTGTTATGCATTTACGATTCAGCAGCATACAAAATCCCACACCAGTAGGAATATCAAAAACTTTAGTGCCACCATATTCTTCAAATAGTTTATCGAGTTTTTCCACCGACCAATTGTCTGGTAATTCATTGTCCTCACAAAAATGGGGATAAGAACAGATTGTAGCACTATTAGAAAACGGTGTAATTGAAGCAATTTTATTATCTCTTAATATTGGTAAATATAATCTTTGCAGCCAATTTGGAGTCACTTCTGTATCTGTATTTAATAATACCGTATTATTTTCAGCTATTTTTAATGCACTATTAACACTCTCGATAAATCCCTTGTTTTCCTCGTTATTCATTATGGTTAACTTTTGTAAAAAAACAGGATATTCTTTTTGTTTTAATTCCAGTAAAAATTTTTCAATGTTATGGTCAGTGCTGCAATCATTAACTAAATACAAATTATAATTAACTGTAGTATTATTATATACAGTTTCAAGACATTTTTTTAAATATTCAAATGCATTATAAATAGGAATAACAATATCTACTACTGTCCCTGCCGGTAATTCAACTGGCTCACTTGTAATATTATTATTCAGATATTTTTTTTCTAATTCGCCTGTAACTTCTTTGATAGCATCTGCATTCATTTTACTGTCTAATTTAACTAAAAATTGATGTAGTCCACCATAACGTAGTATTTTTATGGATTTTTTTATATTATTATAGTTTATCACTTGATATGTTTTTTTATTTAAAATTTTTAATATAAATTTTATACAAAGACGTCTAGTAGAATTTACAGGCAAAAATTTATCTCTTACCTTATAATATTTTAGTAATACTCTATAGCCACGAGATTCTATTATTTTATTATATTCATTTTCTAATATATTATATTCATTTTCTAATATATTATATTCATTTTCTAATATATTATATTCATTTTCTAATATATTATATTCATTTTCTAATATGTGATATTTTTTCTCTTCCTGTTTTCTTTTTTGATCTATATCATCAAAAAAATTTACAATGGTTTTTTCATATTTTTTATTAGGAAATTGTAAAACTTCATCATAAAATTCTCTTTCTTTTTCAATATATTTAGGAGGTATATCAAAGAAATTTTTTTTATATATTTTTGTCTGATACAATACTTTCTTAAATTTTTCTTTTCTTTCAATAAATCCTTCTAATGCCCTATATAATACAAATTTTTTAGGAATATTTGTATACAACCATTCATAATCTATAATCTTATATGAATTATTTGTTAAGATTATATTATCAAAGCTTAAATCAATATTCGTATTTCTACTTTCCTCACTAGCATTTCTCAAAAAAAACTCTTTATTATCTAATATCTCACCATGCAATATATCTGCTTCATAAAATTTCATCAATTTATCAAATTTATTAAAATTATTGCTATCTAACACTTCAACAATTTTATCTGCTAATGACATGCCTTCAACATACTCTATCTTTATAGTATAGTCATTTATTATATCGCAGGCAGCAATATGATTTTTCCCATATATTTTTGATAAAATTTTATAATTTTCATATATTGCTTTTATGTGTTTTTTTGCATCATTATTTAATGCTGTTTTTTTTATAAATGTGTTTTTTTCTTCTTGCCATATACTAGTTTCTATTTTATAATTTTGTTTTCTTTCATCAGAAAACTTAACATATTTTAACATTGTATTACTCCTGTTTACAAATCACTAAAAATGAATTGGAAAAATCTGTAAAATTACCACTATCTGCAATAGACTGCAAAGCTTTTTTTTCATTGAAAAAAGCTACTCTATCTTTATCATAAGTGACTATGTTTTCATATAGCCAGTCAGCTGTTGGCAAAAAATCATCAGAAAAAATCTGACGAGGAAACTTATAATCAGGGTATGGATAATACCACTGTAAATTTTTAAAACCATTATCCCATAAAATTTTCTCTAATTCTTTTTTAGAAAAAGTCCTAACATGGCTGTTTTCTTGATAATTTTCTATTCCTTCAAATAAATTACCTGTATGATCTTCTGTTGCACCTGCCCAATATTTTATTCCTAATCTATTTTCTATTGCAATTAATAATGTTCCATTTACAGCTAACAGAGATCTACATTTATTAAGAAATAAGTCAAATGGATTTTCACTTTTTATAAACATTGGTGCATATTCTAAAACCCCAATAGTCGTAATATAATTATATTTTTCATTACAATGAACATCCATAAAATCGCCAACATTTATTGATAAGTTTTCATATTTTTTATTTCTATATGCAGCTATTTCTGCACGGCGCTTAGAACTTTCAATTCCATGAACAACTAAATTTTTTTCACAAAAAAGTTCTGTTATTGCACCACACCCACTACCAATTTCCAATATTCTTGATTTAGCTTCAAATGGAAACCATCTTAAAATATTTTTTCGTGCTTCTGAAAAGTGATATAAAATAGGCCATCTATTATCTTTATCTAATACTTCTTTTTGTTTATTATCCTTTACGATCGTTAATAATTCATTCTCAATATTCCCATCACTATAAATATCCTTATCATCAAAATATTTATCAAAATTTAAAGTAACCTTTCCTATTTTCATTCTTATTTTCCTTATCCATTAAATTTTATCTAAATTGATCTCAGTATTAACGTTGAAAAGGCCACAAACTGGTTTTACTGACATTATTTTCACTAAAACCATATCATATAATCTATGATATATTGTCAACTCATCACCATTATGCTTTGTGCAACCAAATGAAAGAGTATAGTCCCCTCCACATAATGACAATTTTTGTTTAAATACTATCTCATAGAAATCATTTTTTTGTAATCCGTCAGTATTTACTCCCTCAACAAACGTATTTGATCCTATTAACTCAGTCCCTTTTATATCCTTAATTGAGTATGCAAAAATTGGTGAATCAATTTTCTCATTCATTTTTATTCTTATCTTTATTTTTGTATACTCATCACTACTAACAATTGAAGTTATCTCATTTTTTTCATTTTCTAATGCAAAATCAATAATTTCAATTTTTTTATTGCCATATTCAAGAAAATTTTTGTTTAAATTTAATAGCCCTTTCCAATTATTATATTTATTTTTATTATCAGTAATCTTTTCTTTTATATCGTTTTTAGCAGTACTTCCCCCACTTATCATTTTCTTGTATAAATCCACAACCGTTTTTGATGTACCACTTCCTACTAAATTTCCTTGCTTTAATAAAAAGCTTCTATTGCAATATTTCAATATGGAATTTATATCATGTGTCACAAAAATAATTGTTTTATTTTCATTTTTTAAATCATTAAATTTTCTATAGCATTTATTCTGAAATTCTAAATCGCCCACACTTAGGGCTTCATCAACTATTAAAATATCTGGGTCTACAAATGCATTAACAGCAAAAGCCAATCGCGCAAACATACCACTTGAATACATCTTCACAGGTTGATTTATAAAATCACCGATATCAGCAAATTCAATAATATCATTAAGTTTTCCATCCATTTCTTCTTTGCTATATCCCATTACAGTACCATTAAGATATATATTTTCTATGCCAGTCATTTCAGGATTAAATCCAGCTCCTAATTCAAGTAAGGAAGCAACTCTCCCATTTACTTGAATTGTTCCTGCACTGGGAGTCAAAACACCTGTTAATATCTTTAAAAGTGTAGATTTGCCTGCACCATTTTTCCCAATGATACCAATTGTTTCACCCTTTTTAATTTCAAAAGAAACATCATTTAGTGCATAAAAATCTCTGCTATATCTCTTATGAAATGGGTTTAGTGATTCTTTTACACGATCTATTGGTTTATCAAATATCTTATATACTTTGGACAAATGTTCTACTTTTATTGCTATTTCCGTACTCATCTTAAACCTCACATTATAAAACATCCGCAAAATGGGGACGTAATTTTCTAAATAAAAACATTCCTATTAATAAAATAATTATAGTTTCCAACCAAAAACTATAGTTAGTATATCCCAGCTGCCAAAACCATTTATGATAAATAAATGTATCGCGATATCCTTCGACGATGTAATACAGCGGATTTAATTTTAAAAAGACTTGGTATTTAGCTGGCAGCATATGTAAATTCCAGAAAATAGGCGTTCCCCAAAAACCAAATTGTAAGCACATTGCTACCAACTGCCCCACATCTTTTAGAAAAATAATCAGTGATGATGTAATAAGTGCTAAGCCAAAGGTTATGCATATTAATGCGAAAAGATAATATAGTACCTGCAAATTATATATACTCGGCATATATCCATACAATGCAAACATAATAAAAAGTACTATAATAAAAAAAACATGGACAATGAGTGCTGATATTATTTGAATAATTGGTAATAAACTGACACGAAATACCACTTTTTTTACTAAAAAACTATTGGCAATTATTGAGTTAGTGGCACTACTCAATCCCTCACTAAAGAAAAACCAAGGAAACATTCCACATACAAGCCATAAAACAAAAGGAAAATTTTCTACCGGCATTGATTTAAAACCAACCTGAAAAACAAACCAAAATATAAACACTGTTATTGTTGGCTGTATAAACGCCCATAATACACCTAGATAGGAACCTAAATATCTCTGTTTAAAATCCTTTTTCGTAAGATCCCATAATAATCTCTTGTTTTTATAAATGTCTAAAACAAATGAACATATCAATTTTAAATAATTCAAAAATAACGCTCCAATCAAGTATTGTTCTTTTCTGCTTTGCTCCAATAGTTCGTCATCATACCGCATTGTCGCTGCACCCACAATGGCAGTATTTTATAATGCAAACCCATTTTATTGCCAATCAGCTTGGCTGCACATTCGATTATGTAATATCCCGCTTCATAAAACCTATGTTCTTTTAATAACCTTCCTAATATAAACTTTACCATCTTTATACCTTCACCAGTAATTGCTACATTGGTGAAATATTTTTTATATAAAACAAGATAAGCTCCAACATCAAAATTCCTACTTAACTGCTGCCATAAGGTATAGTTATGCGAATGAATGACTTTTGCTTCTGCTGCATAGGCAATACTATAGCCAGCATAAATAAGTTTTGCTGCCATAATCATATCCTCGCCCACTGGTATAGGATATGGAAAACCGCCTACTTCTTCATATTCTTTTCGCCGATATGCTGAGCATACATCAGATACAAAAAATGTTTTTATTCCATATTGATGAATATCTTTTTTACTGCGGACAAAATCCTGCTCCGGGTAATTAAAATATCTTGTCAGTTTTTCTGTATAACGAGTATCTTCTCTAGGATATTGTCTCCCAGATACCATTGGTATATCTTTTTGTTGCAATGGTTTTATTAGATTTTCTATATAATATTTATCAGCAGGTATTGCATCCTGTGTCATAAACAATAAATAATCACCTATAGCTTGTTTTGCCGCAACAGTACGGGTTTTCCCATGATCAAATTCATCTCTTGGTATATTTATAAATTTTACTCGATCAATATTTTCACATATTTCTCTTGTATTATCTATAGAAGAAGAATCAATAATTATTATCTCATCAGGTATTATGGTCTGATTTAATAATGCCTTCAATATTGTATCTATTTCTTTTTCTGCATTTAGTGTAGGAATTATAATGCTTATTTTTTTTCTCTCTGACATATCTCGTTCTTAACTCCCTTCTTTTAATAAGCACCATTTTTATTTAATACTATAAATATCGTTTTATATAGCAACACTACATCTATCCATACTGACCAATTTTGGATATACCATGCATCCATCTTTAGTCTATCAGAAAAGGTTATCTCATTTCTGCCGCGTATTTGCCAAAGACCCGTTATTCCAGGTAAGGTATTAGTTATTATATTTAAATAAGTTCCCATTTCATTTTTTTCTTTTGGTAAATATGGTCTTGGCCCCACCAAGCTCATATTCCCTGTTAATACGTTTAATATCTGGGGTAATTCATCAAGACTATAACGTCTAAGCCAAATACCAACCTTTGTCACACGTGGGTCATATCCCTTTATCTTCCTAAAAATACGCCATTCATCAGCTGCCTTTTTATTATTTGCTAAATAATTTTCTAAGATTTTATCTGAATCATTATACATTGTTCGAAACTTGTAACAGGTAAATTCTACATTGTTTTTTCCAATTCTTTTGGCATTAAAAAATATTGAACCCTCAGAGTCTATTTTTATGGCAATTGCAATTAATATTAAAATAGGAGCGATTGGTATAAATATAATAACCCCAACTATTGTATCAAATATCTTTTTCAATATCCGATTATATCTTCGTGATAAATTATTCTTTATCTTTAATAATATCAGTTGTGAATCATATAATCTTTCTATCTGCATATTACCAACAGGTGCACCAATAAGGTCGGGTATAAATGCTAAATTTTTAACCAATGGTTGTATCAAATTAACCAGCTTTAGTAATTCATTTTTCTTTAATCCTGGAGCCGCTATAAGTACTGTCTTGACCTTTGTTTTTTTTATCACTTCTTCTGTTTCATCAAATGTTCCTAGTATAGGGTATTCTTGTGGTAATACTTTAGATATGGGATCATCATCGATAAAACCAAGTATGTTTACCCCTAAGCCGATATCATTTTTAAATTCATTGATAATAAGCTCTGCTGTTTTTCCTGCTCCAATTATAATTACTGGTTCTAAAAACATATTACATTTTATTAAAATTTTCTTTAAAAAATATCGAAAACTACATAAAAATCCAAATGCCCATATAGCTAATAGACAAACATATATCCGTGAAATACCACCAGCTATATGTCCAAAATACATTAATACAATTGATACCATCACACTATAAATAACTGCATAAAATATTCTTTGAATTACTTCCCAAAACGGAAGACGTGTAACGTAAATTTGTGAATTATATAAAAATATAAGGAAAATAGCAGGAACTAATATATAGAAATACAAATTTGGAATATTGGGCATAAAATTATACGTAGAAAGGACAGCAATATTTTGCCTTAAACATATTGCTGTCCTTTCTGCCAATAAAATAGCTAAATAATCAACTATTATGAATAATATAGGCATTATATATGAAGCATTATAATCTAATTTTTTTGCTTTTATTTTTTTACATTCCATTGTCATCAACCCACGATTTTTATAAATTTATTTATTGCAAATAGTATAACTGTAAAATATGACAAATTATTGTTTTTATAAAAATTTACACTATTAATATTTTAAATTAAGTATAGTAAACTTATTCTTTCTATAAAAGTTTACTATACTTTTATTATGCACACAAGCAACGATTATAATATTTATTACTTATTTTTTTCTGGCACAATAACATCTGCTTCAAATAAACGATGCCACGGAAAGCTTACCTGCAATTTATCCCAATTATAATTATTAAATATCTTGGCAAAATCGTATTTTTCTACTGCTTTATTCATTAGTGATTCAGCATAATTTTGTGCCTGAGCTGTTCTGCTCATGGTATCGCCATAATTACCTTGTCCGCTAAAGCTATCCATTTTATTGGCTACCTGCTGACGGATATTTGCCTGATAAAACCAATCATCAAGATAACGTGGTACAATCATCTTCATTGTTTCTTCTTTATTGGCATAAGAAGACAACATTCCCATGCCAATGGTATAGCCACTGCTGTTAGTCGGTGTATTCCAACCGGCATAGGCCTTTAACTGCGATAAGTAGTTTTTCTGCCACAGCATATTCATTAATGCATTATCGGAGCCATTGCCAAAGTCAATATCGGCAATACCAACATTTTTGTCTTGCATGATATATTTTCCTGCCATATCAACAAAGCTAGCAGTATTTTCATGTGGTGTAATTGTATTATTCAGCTCATTAGCTGCATATGTTTTACCATATTTATCTGTATTTACCAGTAATACAAAATCCGCTCTTTTATCATTAGGGATTTCAATACCACCGGCCATTTTTATATGAGTTTTAACTGAGGCAGATATTTTTTCATTGGAATAAGCCGGTACTGTATCGCCGCCTGTTCCTTCAGCATAATGTACGCTAATAAACGGTATATCACCTTTCATCTGATTTACTGCTCGTGTCATCATAAGTAATGCCAATTCATCGAGGCCTGCTACAGATTGATAGTTTTCACCATTTATGTCACCTGCATATGTATCGAGCAGACGACGTTCTCTATCTGTTTGAGAATACTCGGCATTGTCATCACAACCCAAAATCAAATAAGATATATCTTTATTTTTTACTAAATCCACTAAATATTTATTAACTGTAAAATTACCTGCCCTGCGCAACATCCAGTCCTGCAAATCTTTAGCCGGAATTTGTGCTTTTAAAGTTTTTAGCTCTTTTTCTTCTTTACCTGTTAAACCGTCTTTTTCCTGTTTATCCAGCAGTGCCGTATAGCGCGCAATACTCGTACCATATACACGATAATATTCTGGTTCTTCAGACGAAGCTGCGCTAGTTTGCGGTGTACGCATTATCGAACTGAATACATATATCGGCAAATATGGATATTTTTGATGTAATTCATCGAAAGCATTTTGCGCTCTTTTTTGACATGTAGCAATTGTTAAATCATGCTTGCGTGATGCCACAAGACTACCATAAACTAACGCATCTGATGATAATACAGCATAGTCTGCTTTATAAGCATTTTTAAGAACCCAATCGGCTAGTTCTTCCGGATGTCCTAAATCATCGCGATTGCCGATTAAATTTTCTGGCGGCGTGATTACATTATAACCAAGCGCACGAATATTATCGACCGTTTGATGGAACGATATCGGACGATTATCATGCGGCACAAACAAAATTGTCTTTTTAAATTGGGCAAATGCAGTATTGGTCAGTAAAAAAACTGCCAACACAGCTAATAATATGTAATTTATTATATATTTCAAGATATTATCACTTCTTTCAAAAAATAATGATTCTCCATCCATGTAGTATGAACAATTATAAGATATTCTACTTTAAGTAATTCTATTCCTTCCAAAACAGCAATATTTATTTATACAATAGAAAAAGAGTCATACCAAAACCCTTCCGTCACTGCTTCGCAGTGCCACCTTCCCTGAAGGGACGGCTTTAAATATACTAAAAAGAGTCTGGCGCACATATTTCTCAATATGCGCCAGACCCATTTTTACCTTTAATTCACTTTTTAGTATGCGGCATCATTACCATTGCTTTTTATCATTGGTGCAATTTCTTTATGATTTTGATCCATATGATAGGGACTATTCACATTAACTACAGGATTATGCAATTTGATATTTCTTTTCTCCAATACCTTACGCAATAACCATGGTTTATCTGATATAATTCCATCCACGCCCATATCAAGAAGCATATTCATATCACTTTCGCTATTTACTGTCCATGGTACTACTTTCATCCCTAATGAATGTGCTTCATCAACATCTTGTTTTGATATTTCCATAAAATACGGTGATACTATATCCACACCAATGGCATGTGCAGCTTTAACGGGATCACCATTATAATTTTTAATATCCAGACCACCAAGCCATGGAGATTTTTCTTTTTCATAGCGGCGTAATGATTCAGAATCACGTCCCCATGATGGCTGTTCCTGCCACAAGGCTGATAAGCTTATATTAGGATTTAATTTTTTCATTTCCACCAGTGTGTTCCAGTCAAAAGATTGCAGTACAACTCTGTTTTCCATATGATATTTTTTTACTAAATCATTAAATACTTTTACGAATTTTTTTGCATCAGCGTTATTTTTATAAGCTGCACTGGCCGGATCCGGATAGGATTTGGTTTCTATATTTAATACTACATCTTTATCGCCATACGCTTGAATTAATTTAAGTAAATCCTCTAATGTAGGAATTTTGGCATCATGAGTTATCTGCGTTTTTCCATGCAGGTCATAATATTCTCCGCAGTTTGGATTCATAACGCCTACATCAAAATTACGCAGTTGGGCAACCGTCATTGTTCTTATGTCATATTTGCCTTTTTCTACATAATTGCCGGATTTATCACGAGTTACATCTGGATTTAATATAGGATTATGACTCATTACTATTTGTCCATCTTTTGTGAGCTGCATATCACATTCAATTGAGGTAGCTCCCATTTCCATAGCGTACGCATATGAATACAAGGTATTTTCTGGTCTGGCATCACGACCACCGCGGTGTGCTTCAAAATCGAATACATCATAAGCCACTTTAGCATGTGCTACATTAGTGTAGGATATTCCCATTCCCATATAAAGGCTCACTGCGGCAAGCCCTGCTGCCAAAATATTTTTCTTTTTCCATGTTTTTTGCTTCATATTACTCTAACTGCTCCCTCATAATAAATTTTATTTTTATCAATGTCAAAAACATAACCCTTCCGTCATTGCTTACGCAATGCCACCTTCCCTATGCTGTAGTTCTTAGTGCTTTAGCACTTAGAAATATAGTACCCACAGTGCAAGGGACGGCATTGGAACCACAGAAAAAATTAAAAGTTCTAAAAATATTAATGGTTGTATGGCTCCCATGCAGGGGAGCTGGCGGCGAAGCCGTCTGAGGGGTTATTAATAATATAAGGTAAAAGAATAACCCTTCCGTCATTGCTACGCAATGCCACCTTCCCTAGAGGGACGGCAATAAAACCACAGAAAAAATTAAAAGTTCTAAAATATTAATGGTTATAAGGCTCCCCTATATGCTGTAGGTCTTAGTGCTTTAGCACTTATGCTACAGTTCTTTGCACTTCAGTGCTTAGAAATGTAGTAGGCAAGAGATACAATACACACCGTGTGGAGCTGGCAGCAAAGCTGTCTGAGGGGGTATTTAATAATAGTAGATAAAATACCCCTTCCGACTTGACTTCGTCAAGCCACCTTCCCTAAAGGGACGGCTTTAAAACCATTATTTTCTAAAGCATACAGCTTTACTGCATTAAGTATATTCTTTTTTAATAAAATTTTGTTTGTTTTTTATTAATTTTTAGTAAATTTTGTCATTTTTAAGTAAAAAATTATTATAAAAAGACGAGGGGGATAATCTCGTCTTTTTATATTTATATTATTCTTTAACTTTTACATTCCATACAAGAAGTGCTAATACACATGATACTACAGCCGCACCAACCCAGAAGACAGAAGCAGCATGAAAATCATAGACAGCATGACCATTAACCATTGTTTTTCCGCAATTTATAAGATAACCGCTTACTTTTTCCTGTAATGATGCACCAATATAGCTAAATAATCCAATCATACCCATTGCCGCACCAGTAGCACGTTTTGGGCATATATCTACAGCCATAAGTCCACCCAAATAGCATACAAGAGATCCCATGGTAAATCCATATACACACATGCTTACCCAGTTAATCCAGTCATATTCTTTTGGTCCCCAAACAAATGCGGCAACCGAAAGAGCATAAAATATACCAAAAATCAAACAAGGAACATTTCTTTTATGTTTAAAGAATTTATCGGAAATAAGACCGCACAGGCAGGTACCAAATATACCAGCAAATTGCATAGTAGTTAAAAGCGAGCTGGCACCAAGCATTGTATAACCTTTTTCTGCTGTTAAAAATACTATGCCCCAGCTTTCTATAGCATAGCGAGTAACATAGCAGCAAGCACTGGAAAGGCCCAGTATCCATACTGCTGGATTTTTTATAACAGTCCATTGCAATGAGCCAACACTTTTATCTTTTGTTTCGATAGTTGGATCTTTTTCGCCATTTAATTCATATGGCGTTGGCAGTCCACAAGCTTTTGGTCTATCAGACATAAATTTAAACATCAATATCGAAGCAATCAGGCACAACATACCAGGCATCCAAAAGCCTGCGCGCCAGCCGTAATGAAGTACAACAACGGATGTGATAAGATAAGTAAGACCAGCACCGATATTATGGCTGGCGAACCAAACACCATAATACGTACCACGTTTTTTACCTGTTACCCATTGATTGAGTGCAATAATACTTGGTCCAGCACCAAATGACTGAAACCAGCCAACCATGCCCCAGAATAATACCATTAATACATAATGAAGACCTACACCCATAAAAATGGAAATTACTGATACCATAAATAAGCCAAATGGCATAAAGCGTTTAATATTACATCTGTCAGCAATAAAACTATTAGTGAATTTACCAATAGCATATGTAAAGAAGAATACCATGCCCATGGTACCAATCTGGTTGGCATCAAGAATGCCAGCATCCATCAATGGTTTTTTTACAACAGAAAAGTTCAAGCGGCATACATAAAAGAATGCATAGCCTAATGTTATTGATATAAATAAAGAGCGTTGTTTGGAGTTGAAAAGAGCTTTCGCTTTCTCCATATTATCAGTTATCAGTGGTTTATCTGGTCCAGCCTTAAAAAAATTCAGTATTGCTGAAAACAATTCTCTCACCTCGTATTTTGTTATAATAGTGCTTATAAATGACGTCATCTTTATGTTACTATTATTTCATAATGAGGTTTATTTTTGTATCAGAGATATTCTGAAAAAATGTAAGAATTTTTGGAAGTTTACATTTTAATTAATTCTGTTAATATTATTAGTAAAAGATTAATAACCCCTCAGACGGCTTCGCCGCCAGCTCCCCTACATGGGAGCCTTAGACCATAACTATATTTATAACAATTATAAAAAAACCATGCCTTTATTAATATTCATGGTTCCAAAGCCGTCCCTTCAGGGAAGGTGGCATTGCGTAAGCAATGACGGAAGGGTTATCTTTACTTGCTTATTATTTTAACGAGGTTATATAACATGTTATATTATAATTCTCATAATAATCATTTGGCCAATAATTTACGAAAAAACATGACCAAAGAAGAACGCCATCTATGGTATGATTTTTTACGAAATTATCCTATAAAATTTTATCGACAAAAACAAATTGGAAACTACATTGCTGATTTTTATTGCCACAAGGCTAAGCTTATTATCGAACTTGACGGCAGCCAACATTATGAAAAAGATAACCAACATGCTGATAAAAAACGCTCAGCTTATTTTAATCGTTATAATTTGTACGTTATGCGTTTTTCTAATCTTGATATACATCAACATTTTTCTGAAGTATGTATTTCAATAGATGAATATATAAAAAATAACAACCCCTCAGACGGCTTCGCCGCCAGCTCCCCTACAGGGGAGCCTTAGAACATTTCTATATTTATAGCAATTATAAAAATATAGCTTTTATTATAATATTCATGGTTCCAAAGCCGTCCCTCTCACTGTGTGTACTATATTTCTAAGCGCTAAAGCGCAAAGAACTATAGCAAGGGAAGGTGGCATTGCGTAAGCAATGACGGAAGGGTTATCTTTACTTGCTTATTATTTTAACGAGGTTATATAACATGTTATATTATAATTCTCATAATAATCATTTGGCCAATAATTTACGAAAAAACATGACCAAAGAAGAACGCCATCTATGGTATGATTTTTTACGAAATTATCCTATAAAATTTTATCGACAAAAACAAATTGGAAACTACATTGCTGATTTTTATTGCCACAAGGCTAAGCTTATTATCGAACTTGACGGCAGCCAACATTATGAAAAAGATAACCAACATGCTGATAAAAAACGCTCAGCTTATTTTAATCGTTATAATTTGTACGTTATGCGTTTTTCTAATCTTGATATACATCAACATTTTTCTGAAGTATGTATTTCAATAGATGAATATATAAAAAATAACAACCCCTCAGACGGCTTCGCCGCCAGCTCCCCTACAGGGGAGCCTTAGAACATTTCTATATTTATAGCAATTATAAAAATATAGCTTTTATTATAATATTCATGCTTCCAAAGCCGTCCCTTTCACTGTGTGTACTATATTTCTAATCGCTAAAGCGCAAAGAACTATAGCAAGGGAAGGTGGCATTGCATAAGCAATGACGGAAGGGTTAAAATTCTAAACACGAGGTTTTTATGATTAATAACTTTCATTTTAAAAACAAATACCCTATTTTCATTATCTTGCTATTATGTATTTTGTTTATAATCTTTAATTATCCTGAGCCTGAGCAATACAGCGGGCACATCGATTTTTCTCAAGGTGCACCACTTGTCCACACTAAGGATAATTCTTTTAATTCCAATGAGCGTCCATTACGCATAGTAATTTCGACTGTTATTTCCCCTAATGTAACGATTGAAGACTGGCGGGCTTTTGCCGATTATATCAGCAATAAGCTGGGACGTCCTACTGTACTTATCCAACGCCGCAGTTATAAAGAAATTGACCAGCTTTTATCCAATGGCGATGCTGATATGTCCTTTATGTCCACCGGTGCTTTTTGCTCATATCATGGTATTAATAAATTAGATGTTCTCGCCATGGTATTTTATCAAGGCAGCCTGACTTATAAAAGCTACCTTATAACTTCAACCACCCGCAATGATATTAACAGCATTGATAACCTACGCGGCAAAAAGATGGCATTTTCTGATCCACTCAGTTATTCTGGTCATATAGCCGTTGTAAATGAGTTAAATACCAATTTACACACTTCGCCCAACCGTTTTTTCAGCAATTATATTTACACAGGCAGCCACGACCGTTCTATTTGGGCAGTAAAAAACAAAATAGTAGATGCAGCCTGTGTTGACAGTCTCGTCTATGATTTATTAAAAAAGGACCGCCCAGAAGATATAAGCGGTACCAAAATATTCGCAGTAATTAATGATATCCCCATTGGTCCGATTGTTGTCCGCAGTGATATCCCCGAAGAACAGAAAAAACGACTGCAGGAAATACTCTTATCAATGCATAAAGATCCTCAAATGGCAAAATCTCTGCAAAATATAATGACTGATAAATTTGTTCCGCCAGAACCAAATCTTTATATTCCCTGCAAAGAAATTTATGATAAGGTGATGACAGACTCATGAAACAGCAAACAGGCTTATATACAAAAATATTGACCATTGTCATCATCAGCTTATTAAGTGTAATAACACTTTTACTTTTTTTTGTTTATACAGGGCTGCGACAGACTTTACATATTCAGCTTGCCAATCGTGGCAGTGAAATCACATCATATATCTCTACATTAGGCAGTGAAGATATATTATTAGAAAATGATTATGCCCTTTTGCAACTGATAAACAAAGTCAAAAAAAGCAACAATGATGTAAGATATATCATTGTTGCCGATTATAAAGGACGTATTCTCGCTCATACCTTTAGTGCCCAATATCCGCTTGCCATGCCAAAAAAAATAACCAGTGCCTCTAATTCTCCCGATGTTAAATTATTCCGCAGCAACGAAGGAACTATTCATCAAATAATAACTCCTCTTGATAATGGGAAAATCGGTTTTATCTGCATAGGATTATCTGATAAAAGTACGCAGAAATTATTATTATCAATAATAACAAATTTTTCGTTAACTGGCATTATTATAACTATATTAGCAGTTTTTACCATCGGTCTGCTATTAGCTAAAATTCTTGCACCAATAAGATTTTTATCCTTGGCCGCTGAAAAGATTAAGAATAATAATTATAAGGTAAAAGTATATTATCAGGGCAACGATGAGCTTGGCACGCTTACCCAGACTTTTAATGAAATGACTCAGGATCTAGCACAAAAAGCCAGTGACAATAAAAAATTATTGACTGAACTAAAAGAAAAGGATCACAGTCGTGATATACTTATTCACAAATTATTCTCTGCTCAGGAAGACGAGCGGAAACGCATTTCCCGCGAGCTGCACGATGGTATTGGACAATCTGTAACTTCAATACTGGCTTATCTGCGCATTTTATTAAATAATGAAACCAATGCTCGTCAGCAAAAATTAATACAGTCAACACGCACAATAATAGCTTCTGTCTTAGATGAATTACGGGAAATGGCAGTAAATTTGCGACCGCCCAGTCTCGATGATATTGATATTATCACTATTTTTCGCCAGCATGTATATGATACAGCCAAGCACAATGGCCTTATTGCTGAATTTGAAGCTGACGAATCCATAAAAGACATAGAACTTTCGGATAATATTCGTCTGGCTTTATACAGGATTTTACAGGAAGCCTGTACCAATATTGTATACCATGCCCATGCTATAAATATAAAAGTAACGCTGGCATTATCTGACAGCAATATTATTATGCAAATCGCCGATGACGGTTGCGGTTTTTCTGAGGAAGTTTTACAAACGGCCAGAGAAAAGCGTCATTTAGGATTATATGGCATGCAGGAACGTGTTGAATTACTTGACGGCAATTTTAAAATAAAATCACAGCCAGATAAAGGCACGACAATTATTATTTCTATTCCATTTGAAAAGAGGGTTTCCCATGAATAAGATAAAAATCATTTTAGCTGATGACCATGCTATTTTACGAGCCGGACTTAAGCTATTGCTGGAAGCTGAGGATGATATTGAAATAGTTGGTGAAGCCTGTGACGGTGAGGACTTACTTAACCAGCTGGAAAAACTGACAGCTGACCTTATTATTCTTGATTTATCCATGCCTAAAGTCAATGGCATAAATATCCTGCGCCAACTAAAAAATAATAAAAAATTCTGTAAAATACGTGTACTCATTTTAACAATGCACACCGAAGAAGAGTATATACGCGAATCTTTAGCTGCCGGTGCTGACGGCTATGTTGAGAAAAGTGCTTTTGATACTGAATTATTAACGGCTCTGCATACTGTTATGCGTGGTGAAGTATATTTAAGCAGTAAAAATGCTGTATCAATGCTAAGTACCATGCTCAAAAATGAAAATGAAGATAATCCGTATAGCTTGTTAAGCAAGCGCGAACTTGAAGTGCTGCGTTATCTGGCACGCGGCTATTCCCTGTCTGAAATAGGTGAGCAGCTGCATCTTAGCCTTAAAACCATCGATACTTACAAAACACGTGTTTTTAATAAATTAAATATCAGTAAAAAAAGTGAACTTGTTGATTATGCTCTGCAATATAATTTACTGGATTTACCACAATAATATATCAATTTTCTGACATAAAAATAACCTATATATTAATAGATTTACGATTTTCTTTATGCTATAATTATTTCCACTGGATAGTTGATGTTTCGGTTTTCCTCTTCGGAGGAGGTGGTGCTTTGAGTACATTTCAGGTCTTGTCATTAATGATAAGCTTTGGTTTACTTATAGTAGCCATTATTTCATGCACTAAAATGAAATAAACCGACTCACGTATGTAAGCCGGCTTTCTTTTCAAAACACTAATCACAATCAGGAAAGCCGAGCTACGACGCATCAACTATCCTTTTTCTATGTTCAATTATATCATATAAGAATAAAATATCAATATTATCTGGCTTTTATTTC
Source organism: Pectinatus brassicae (assembly GCF_014201835.1). Taxonomy (GTDB): domain Bacteria; phylum Bacillota; class Negativicutes; order Selenomonadales; family Selenomonadaceae; genus Pectinatus; species Pectinatus brassicae. The sequence continues at coordinate 19,154 of NZ_JACHFH010000027.1, forward strand.
TTCTTTATGCGGTGGATTTTTTGGCATAAACAATGCAAGCACCGCCAATATTAATAATATCGTTCCTACTAAATCATAGGCATCACGAAATGCTAAAATACTGGACTGAGTAACTAGTTCCTGATAAATATGTCCCAGTGCACTGGTCTGCGCCTGTGCCCCGACTACTCCCAAATTATTTATAGTATGTGTATAGTTAACAAGTGCATCACGATAACCAGTACTATCCGTGGTAAGTTTACTTACCAAATGAGCCTGTTCTATTTGCTTGCAATTAGTAAGATAGCTTGATACCAGTGATATACCAATACTTCCGCCCAGATTTCGCATCAATGATACAATCGCTGAAGCATTATTACTGTCTGCTTCACTTATACGTGAAAACGCCAATGTGCTTGCCGGCACAAATAAAAACGGCATTCCCATTATCTGCACAATACGTACCAAAACAAATGTAGTATAATCGGTCTGCGGCGTTATAAACCCTGTTAAAAACATTCCAATGCCATTTATAAACATACCAAATGCAATTAAATATTTTGCATGCACTTTGCCAACCAGCTTACCAACAATAGGCAGCATTATGATTACAGCCAGTCCTGCCGGCGATAAGACAAGACCTGATAAGGTTGCATCATAGCCAAAATCCGACTGTACCAGCATCGGTAATAATGCCGAACTGGAATAAATAGCAAAACCTACAAAAAACAGCATAATGCACGGCATCGAAAAACTTCGTAATTTAAATAACTGCAATTTAATTATTGGCTGTTTTTGCTTTGATATCCAATATATCGCGCCAAGAATTCCCATAACAGCTATAATAGCAAATATTATTATAAAACTGCTGTCAAACCAGTCGTTTTGTTCACCTTTATCAAGAAAAATCTGTAAAGCTCCCAGCCCCAGTGTGACTAATCCCAAACCAATATAATCAATAGAAGCAGTCTTGCTTTTCTTAGCAAAGGATGAATCATATACTAAAAATTTAACCAAAATAACTGCTATTATTCCAACCGGAACATTCATAAAGAATATCCAACGCCAGCTAAAATTATCAGTAATATATCCACCTAATGTTGGCCCGATAATTGGAGCCAATACAGCAGTGGCTCCGGTAATAGCAAAGGCCATACCTAATTTTTTTGCTGGAAAACTATCTTTTATTATCGCCTGCTGACTCGGCTGCAGACCACCGCCGGCAATTCCCTGAAATAACCTGCAAACAATAAGCATTGGTAGGGATGTCGATATTCCACACAAAAACGATGCCACAGTAAAACCTATTATACAGGCAATAAAGAATTTTTTTCGCCCCATTAATGATGACAGCCAGCCTGACAAAGGTAGTACTATCCCATTGGATACAAGATAAGATGTCAAAACCCAGGTACTTTCATCCGTTCCGGCACCAAGTGAACCAGCAATATGTGCCAATGCAACATTGACAATAGTCGTATCCAATATTTCCATAAATGTGGCAATACTCACGGCAACCGATACTAAATATGGATTTTTTTGCTGCGGCATCATTTTGCTGCTCCATTTGTATATACAGTTGGTACAACTGACATTCCCGGTCCTAAGAGCTGCATCTGCTGCTCAGTTAATTTATCAAAAATTATTTTTATCGGCACTCTTTGTACAATTTTTACATAATTACCAGTAGCATTTTCGGCTGGAAACAATGAAAAATATGAGCCGGTACCAGCCTGGAAACTATCTACTTTCCCGGTTAAATTCATACTGGGGAATGCATCAACTGCTATTTTTACTTTTTCGCCTGGACGAATATGATCCAGCTGGTTTTCTTTAAAATTAGCTGTTACCCACAAATCAAAACTTACTAATGAGCAAATTTTAGTACCAGCTTGTAAATAAGCCCCTTTATTTACACTTTTTTTAGTTATGCGGCCATCCATTGGTGCAACAATTTTCGTATTGCGTAAATTTTCCTGAGCCTGCGCAAGATCAGCCTGTGCTTTTTCTACTTGCGCCTGCAATTGTTCTACCTTATTTTTAGCACTATCAATTACTTCCGGTGCCGCACTTGCTGATGCCACACTGGCTTTCATCTGCGCCAGATTAGCCCGTGCTGATTTTTCTGCTGCTACGGCTTGATCATACTCCTGCTGAGAACAAGCACCAGTTTTTATCAACATGGCCATACGATTTCTATCAGCTAAATCTTTTTCCCACGTTGCCTGTGCTGCCTGCACCTGCCTATTAGCTGTATCTACACCAGCCGGCTGGGTTATCATCGTAGCTGATGCATCATTTTTAGCTGCGGCTAATGCTGCCATATCAGCACTTAATGTTGCTTTGGCCGCTTGTACCTGCAGCTCATAATCTTTGGGATCTATCTGCAGTATAACATCACCAGCTTTTACTTTTTGGTTATCCTTAACATATATCTCTTTTATATAGCCTGCTACTTTGGGACTTATATCCACAGTTTTCCCATCAATAGCAGCATCGTCTGTTGATACTTCACTGCTATGCATAAAATAATAAATAGCTGCTCCGGCAATTACCAGTAATAAAATAATGCCTGCTTTTATCATCTTTGAAGTAAGTTTCATAATGCCCCCTATAAATATTTTTTCATTTTCTTTCAATAATGTATTATTCTATTTACATAGTATGGCAGTTGAATTTATTATTGTCAAACAATGATTTTCTGGTATAAACTATTGAAAATATATCACTTTTTTATTAACGTGCGACAGTCTTATTTTTTCATGTTATAATAGCTACTAAAGTATTTAATGAAATGAGGTAATCTTTTGCTCGAACAAAATATCAACTCTAGTATTGCCAAACAATTGCATATAGCTGTAAAACAGGTTGATTCAGCTATAAAGCTTATTGACGAGGGAAATACTATTCCATTTATCGCTCGTTACCGCAAGGAAGTAACCGGTGAACTGAAAGAAGAACAACTGCGTGATTTATCCGAATCACTTATTTATCTGCGTAATCTGGTAAAACGTCAGGATGAAATACTTAAAAGTATTGACGAACAAGGCAAACTTACAGAAGAACTGAAGGCAAGTATCACTAAAGCCGAAAAATTACAGGAATTAGAAGATATTTATCTTCCATATAAACAGAAAAAACGTACCCGTGCCATGATAGCCCGTGAAAAAGGTTTAGAACCATTAGCACAAATCATCATTGAGCAAAAAAATACTAATTCAACTATTGAAGAAATCGCCCAAGATTTTATTAATGACGAACTTGAAGTTATTACAACCGAAGATGCCATAAATGGTGCTATGGATATAATAGCTGAAAGTGAAACAGAAAAAGCCGATGTCCGCGCAGCACTGCGTAAAACCTTATGGAATGAAGGTATTATCGAAACTGTTCGCGATGAAGAAAAAGACCCTGAACAAGCCTTTTTGATGTATAGCGAATACAGCGAACCTATCCGTACACTGCCATCACATCGCATTTTAGCGATAAATCGCGGTGAAAAAAAAGCAGCATTAAAAGTTAAGCTAAATGCCAATCATGAAAAAAACATTCAAAAACTTTGTGATAGAGTAATAAAAAATCATTCGATTTTTTCTGATATTATTACAGATGCTTTAAATGATGGCTATAAACGCCTATTATTCCCAGCATTAGAGCGTGAAATTCGCTCATTATTATCGGAAAATGCCGAAAAACAGGCAATTGATATCTTTGGTGCAAATCTTAAGCAGCTTTTGCTGCAGGCTCCACTTGCCGGCCATGTTGTAATGGGCCTTGATCCTGGCTATCGTACCGGCTGTAAAATGGCTATTGTTGATGCTACTGGTCAAATTCTCGACCACGGTGTACTTTACGTAACCATGAGCGAAGATGCCAAGAAAAAATCGGCACAAACTGTATTAAATCTTATAAAAAAACATCATGTTACCTTAATCTCCATTGGTAATGGTACTGCCTCTTTTGAAACAGAAGAATTCACTGCTAATCTTATCAAGGAAAACAACCTAGATGTGCATTACCTTATTACCAGTGAAGCTGGTGCCTCTGTATATTCAGCCTCAAAGCTAGCTGTAGAAGAACTGCCTGATTATGATGTCACTATAAGAGGTGCTGTTTCTATTGCCCGCCGCATTCAAGATCCGTTGGCTGAACTGGTAAAAATTGACCCTAAAGCGATAGGTGTCGGTCAATATCAGCATGATGTCAATCAAAAAGAACTCAGCACTACGCTTGATACCGTTATCGAATCAGCCGTAAACCATGTTGGTGTTACTTTAAATACTGCTTCGGCCGCACTTTTAAAACATATAGCCGGCATAAATGCTTCAGTTGCCAAAAACATTATCGCCTACCGTGATGAAAACGGCGAATTTACCAGCCGCAAAGAACTTTTAAAAGTAAAGCGCCTAGGGCAGACTGCCTTTACCCAATGTGCTGGATTTTTACGCATAAATAATGGCAACAGCCCGCTTGATAATACGCCTGTCCATCCCGAATCATATACGCTGGCTGAACAAATTCTTGGTAAACTCGGCTTTTCTCTAACAGATTTGGCTGATAAAGAGCAATTAGATTTCTTAAAAGCAAAACTAAAACTTATACCAGCTGAACAAATTGCCCAGGAACTAAATGCTGGTGTACCTACTGTACGTGATATTCTCGATGCCTTAGTAAAACCGGGACGTGATCCGCGTGAGGATTTACCTGCTCCGCTTACAAGAAAAGCTATTGTTAAGCTCGATGAAATAAAAGTTGGTACAATCATGCGTGGTACAGTTAGAAACATCACTGATTTCGGTGTTTTTGTCGATATTGGCATAAAGACTGCCGGCTTAATTCACATATCAGAACTTAGCCATAAACGTGTCAAACATCCGCTGGATGTGGTATCTGTTGGAGATATTCTAGATGTAATGGTAATAAATGTCGATGCTGTACGCAACCGCATCGGATTAAGTTTAAAACAAGTGCCCAAGGAAAAAAATGCCTGATGACATTATTAAAAACTACGATAAATAATATAAAAACTATACAAAAACAATATAATAAAGCTGTTGCCAGCAAATTACAAGGCTGCGGCAGCCTTATTGATATCCTTAGTGATTACATGGCAATAAAAAATACCTGTACCCCGGAAAAATTGAAAAAAGCTGCAATAATAACCTGCGCTGATCATGGTGTTGCTGCATTGAATGTCAGTGCTTATCCGCAAAAAGCCACAATGGATATGACTCGCAATTACCTTATCAGTAAGGGCGCCGTTGCCAATGCCATGACCAATTTTTCCTGTGCTGATATGTCTGTCGTTGATATGGGCATTGCTGGTGATATGTCCGATGTCCCAAATTTACTCAATAAAAAAATCGCTTTAGGTACTAATAATTTTACTACTGGTCCGGCTATGACCCATGAGCAGGCCATACAAGCTTTGGAGACAGGTATTACTATGGCCGAGGAAGCAATTGCTAATGGCTATAACTGCTTTTTATTAGGGGAAATGGGTATTGGCAATACTACTGCCAGTGCGGCTATTGCCTCCTGCATCTGTAATATCTCACCAGAAAAAGCTACTGGACGCGGTACCAACATTTCCGATAAACGACTGGAAAATAAAATTGCCATTGTAAAAAAAGCCCTTGCAGTTAATGCCCCTGATTCTAATGATGGTATTGATATCTTAAGTAAAATCGGTGGCTTTGAGTTTGGCTGTCTGTCCGGTATTATTTTGGGAGCTGCCAGCCATAGTTGCCTAGTCATATTAGATGGATTTAACACAGCCGCCGCGGCCCTCATTGCCCAAGCACTTTGTCCCGCATCTACTCACTATCTTATGCCATCACATTTGGCTGGTGAACCAGCTCATAAAGCTTCCCTGCAAAAGCTTGGACTAGAACCTTATATTGACCTTAAACTTCAGCTCAGTGAAACGGCTGGTTCTTCGGTAATTGCCCGCTTTATTGACTTATCTATTGATTTATTTACTCAGGATCAGCCTATTAATATTGATTCTGATTACCAAAATAATAAGTTAGCTTCTAACAATATCACGCTTAATAAAAATATAATGGAACTTTGCCAAAAACGTCTGGATAATCTTACCAAGCCGGTAAATTCACTGGGTAAATTTGAAGAAATTGCTTTATATCTATCTGGCGCACTAGATAAAGTGCAACCAACATTTGCTGATGTTAAAATAAATAAAATCAAATTATTGCCCTATATATTAAATATCAGCCACTGCCTGAAAAAACCTATCGAAAATATTTCTATTGCCGAGCAAGTTGGTCTTATATTAATCGATGGTTCTTTACATATGCTGAATGATATGAAAACATTTGCCGAGGCAGCCGTTGCTATTGCCAATGATGGTCCCGGTGCGCAAAAACAAAATTATAATTAATTTTTTAAAGAGCATTTTTGTATATAAATGCTCTTTTTTTACAAAAACTTTACATATAAAATTTTATTTTACATATAAGTCCTTCATTATTAGATACAAGGTAATATTTGACAAGTATTAGCGCTTCTTTTATACTTATTTCGGTATTTATAATATAAAAATTTTGGAGGAAAGTATGGGAATCAAAAAAAAGTTTTTGGCACTTGCCGGATGTATTTGTCTTATAGTATTTATTATTTCATGTATCAGCTATTATATTGCTCATAAAAATCTCGAAGCGAGTGTAGAAAAAGAGCTTTTAAACTCTGTTAACACTCAGGAAATTTCTTTAAACAGCTGGCTAATGGAAAAAGCTAAACCTGGCTTATCAGCAGCTGCTTTATTCAGCCGCATTGACGGAACTGTTGATAATAACAGAATGATTGATATGCTAAGCCTTGGCAGCAATGATAAGGAAATATTAAATCTCAGTAATGGTAATGAAGATGGTGTTTTTGTATCTTTTGCCGGCGGCGATGTTACTGGCAAAAAAGATTCACGCCAACGTCCTTGGTATAAGGATGCCAAAAAAGCTGGAAAACTCGTTTTCACCGATGCTTATAAAGATGCAACTTTTCCTGATACCATGGTAATTTCCGCGGCTATTCCTTACAATGATAAAAATGGCCAGTTCCGTGGTGCTATCTGCGATGATATATCACTTAAAACCCTGGAAAAAGTCGTTTCCACCATAAAATATGAAGGACACGGCCAGGGCTTTATTATCGAACGTACGGGTAAAATCTTAGCTTCTGCAAATAAAAAAGAAAATTTTACTGAAGTCAAGGATAATGCATTATTAAAAGATCAATTTAATAATATGCTGCAAAATAAAACAGGCTATTTCTTAGCAACTGCTAATGGCGAAAAAGTCGTAGTTGCCTATACCACAGTGCGCTCGACTAATTGGCTTGTTGGTATTTCAGTACCAGAAGCAATTGTTTTTGGTAAGGTTGCTTCTCTAAAATGGATATATGGTGGCTTAGGATTACTTGCCCTTATAATTCTCGTATTTATCAGTCTGCGTTTTTCCGCACAAATAACCGGCAATGTTATTCGCTTAAAAAAACATGCCGATGAACTGTCTAATGGTAATTTTAAGATAGACGATCTTGCCGTTACTTCTACTGATGAATTTGCCGATCTTACCAATGCTTTTAACAGCATGAGCCATAATATCCGCAGCCTGATAAAAAATATTAATGCTGCTTCTGACCAGGTATCTACCGCCTCTACTGATTTGTCACATAATGCCCAGCAGTCTGCTGAAGCTGCCAATAATGTTGCCGAAACAGTAACGCATATTGCCAACAATATGGAAACACAAATTGCTAATGTTAATACAGCGAAAAATGAAGTTGATACTGTATTTCTCGATATAACTAAAGTTACAGAAAAAACCAATGCAATAGAAAAAACTTCTGCCAAGTCAGCTGATGCTGCCCAACAAGGCAAGACTTTAATGGAAAATGCTGTCGGCAAGATGGAAAACATCGAAAAAAGCGTTCTGCATCTAGCTGATATAGTACAAAAACTTGGTGATAATTCCAGTGAAATTGGACAAATAATTGATACTATCTCAGCTATTGCTGACCAAACAAATCTATTGGCACTTAACGCTGCTATTGAAGCTGCTCGTGCTGGTGAACATGGCAAAGGCTTTGCTGTAGTTGCTGAAGAGGTAAGAAAGCTTGCTGCTGAATCGCAGGAAGCTGCTGAAAAAATTAAAGACCATATTTCTTCTATTCAGCAAGATACCAGCAGTGCTGTTAGTGCTATGGAAACAGGCACCAAAGAAGTTCAGGAAGGTACTTCTACTATTCGTGATGTTGGCAGCCAATTTGTTAATATCATGAAAATGGTTAACGAAATAAAGACCCAGATTGATGATATAAGTACTTCTGTTACTTCCGTATCTAATGGTGCCACTAACATTGTCCGCTCAGTAAATCATATTGATGAGGACAGCCATAAAACGTCTGACTATACCCAGACCATTGCGGCTGCGGCTGAAGAACAATCTGCTTCTACTGAAGAAATTGCTTCTGCTGCACGTACACTTTCTGATATGGCAGAAAAACTGCATGCTACTACTAAACAGTTTAAAATTTAATATAAATTCCTAACACGTAAAGAAAGAGCAGATTTGGCTATTTATTAGCTGAATCTGCTCTTTCTTGTTAACTTTATAACGCTTTAACCCTTCCGTCATTGCTTACACAATGACACCTTCCCTTGCTGTAGTTCTTAGTGCTTTAGCACTTTATGCTACATTTCTTTGCACTTTAGTGCTTAGAAATGTAGTAGGCAAAGCAGAAATACAGTACACACCGTGAAAGGGACGGCTTTGGAACCATGAATATTAAAAAGTCATATATTTTTACTAACCTACTATAAATAATAATAGTTATCTAAGGCTCCCCTTTAGGGGAGCTGGCGGTGAAGCCGTCTGAGGGGTTACTATATTACTAGGTAAAAGATAACCCTTCCGTCATTGCTTTGCAATGCCACCTTCCCTATGCTGTAGTTCTTAGTGCTTTAGCACTTTAGAAATACAGTACACACAGTGCAGGGACGGCTATAGAACCATAACTATTAATAAAAGTGATATGTTTTACTAACCTGTTGAAAATATATGCATGCTTAAAGGCTCCCCTTTAGGGGAGCTGGCGGCACAGCCGTCTGAGGGGTTACTAATATACCATGTAAAAGAATAACCCTTCCGACTCAGCTTCGCTGAGCCACCTTCCCTAGAGGGACGGCTGTAAAACCGTAAAAACTAATAAAAGTAACCTTTTTTTCTATACAACCTGCTAAGTATTTAGTTATGGTTCAAAGGCTCCCCTGTAGGGGAGCTGGCGGCGAAGCCGTCTGAGGAGTTATTATATTAATAGGTAAAAGATAACCCTTCCGTCATTGCTTATGCAATGCCACCTTCCCTATGCTGTAGTTCTTAGTGCTTTAGCACTTTAGAAATACAGTACACACAGTGCAGGGACGGCTTTGGAACCATGAATATTATAATAAAAGCTATATTTTTATAATTGCTATAAATATAGTTATGGTCTAAGGCTCCCATATATGCTGTAGGTCTTAGTGCTTAGAAATGTAGTAGGCAAAGCAGAGATACAGTACACACCGTGAAGGGAGCTGGCGGCGCAGCCACCTGAGGACTTACTAAAGAGATGGCTTTTGACAGCATAAAAAAATGGAGGCTATCGTACACAATTATTAATGTGTGCGATAGCCTCCATTTTTAGTTTAATTATAATATTAAATCTGCCAATTTTCTTTTAGGTACATGGTGTGCATCATTTTCATCACGCCAATATTTAATATCTCCATCTATTGATATTTCATCGATAATTACCGTTTCTTTAGGATAACCTACAGCAACAACAAGTGTTATTTCATATTTTTCGTTTAACTGCAGCTCTTTTTGCAGATTTTTACGATTAATATTAGCAATCATACAACCGCCCATACTTTTTTCTACTGCTCCCAATAATATGCTTTGGGCTGCAATTCCCTCATCCTGCGGTGTACCCTTTCCATTGGTTATATCTTTGACTATCACTATATAAGCACTTGGTTTTTCTCCCTCTATTGGACCAGCCCAATCTGTATAATAACCGGCCCAAAATACATTCTCATCAATTGCCTTATATTTTTCGCTTTCATTGGCTAATATAAACCGTAGATTTTGCTTATTGGCACCACATGCTGATAAACGCGCTAGATCAACTAATTCTCTTAGGGTTTCAATTAATACCTTCTTTTCTTGATAAAAACGACGATATGAGCGATTCTTTTTTACTAAATCTTTTAACATAATCCTTCACTCCCACATATTATAAATTTATTTACTAAAATTTTCTTCTATTGCTATTATTTTTCTGCGATATATATAAGTAACTGCCATTGCCATAATTAACGGTATCGTCATAATATGCCACATCATTACATACCCCAGTTGTTCAGCTATCGCTCCGGCTATAACCGGTCCCAGTAATACACCAATATCCATACCTATACAATTAGTGCTGCCACCAACTCCACGCCGCTCGCTTGGCACACATTTCATCGCCAGTGACTGCACTACCGGCTGACAGGCACCAAAACCAAAAGCTGATATAAAAGCTGCCAATAAAAACGGCAGTAATGTCTGGGCATTCCCTATTATAAAAAATGCTATTACATCACATAATAATGATGGTATAAAAATCCTTACCAAACCATATTTATCAGTTAATTTTCCAACTAAAGGACGACTAAAGACCATTGTTGCCGCTGAAATTATAAAAAACAAGCCAATATGACTCACTGCATTTTTATGGGCAAATATTATAAGAAAAGAATTTATAACATAAAAGGACATCATTATAAAAACTTCTAAAACAGCTGGCAAAAGTGCTTCTTTAGCAAAGATGTTATTCCATGTTATCTTAAATTTTCTGGTTCTCTTGAAATCATATTTTATTCTATAGCCTAGCATCGCTGCTACAAGCATAATAAACGCATTAATTAAAAATGTTAGATTATACCCCACTAAGTGCATTAACCATAACCCCAGCGTTGGACCAGCCGCCTGCGACACCACCTGTGTAAGTGAATAATAGCCCATTCCCACGCCATATTTTTCCTTAGGCAAAAATTCTGCCACCATAGCCAGACAGCAGACATTACCAAAAGCCTGACCGCAGCCCTGCAATATGCGAAATAACATCAGCAATTCTACACTATGTGACAAACTATAGCCAATTGATGATATCGTCATTATTATCATTGACATAAAAAACAGATTTTTTTTATTATATGTATCGATGGCTGGTGCTGAAATTACCTTAAACAATAATGCAGAAACAGCAAATATGCTCATAAGCACACCTATAATAGTCGTACCTATTCCCAGCGAATCTGCATAAAGTGCTAAAATAGCATTGCTCATAGCCTTTGATAAATTCATCGCCATATTGGCAAAAAAGATGCTGATAAATAACCAGCTGAAAATCGGTGCTGAATTTTCTTGTTTTTTTATTATCTCCTGCAATAAAATACTTCCTATTCCTTTATTCTCCCAATATAGCCATTGATGCTTTATTATGATATATTAATTTTCACGGGTAGTTGATGTTTCGGTTCTTCCTCGACAGAGGAGGTGGTGCTGTGAATACATTTCAGGTCTTATCTCTAATGATAAGCTTTGATATTCTTATAGTTGCCATTATTTCATGTACTAAAATGAAATAGACCGACTCACACATGTAAGCCGGCTTTCTTCCAAACACATTCATTATATGAGGAAAGCCGAGCTTGCAGGCATCAGCTATCCTTTTATTGCTTTTATAGTAACATAATCTTTCATATTATGCAATAAAGTAAAACAACTAGCTGTCGATGAAATTGTAAATTATTTCATCGACAGTTTCTTTATAGTCTTTTTATTTATTCATTAACTACTTTTTCGGTCATACGTAGAAAAGCTGCTATAGCTAGTTCCAAATCTTTGTCAGGAGTATCTTCTTCCTTGCAATGTGATAATCCATTGGTGGACATCGCAAACATCATAATGGATGGTACAAATTTCGCAATTTCAGCAGCATCATGCAATGGGCCGGAATACATGGAAGTGCGTTCACCGGTTTCTTCTTTTACGGCATCTTTGCAAAGCTCTGCTAAATGTTCATCAAAAATTGTCGGTGGTATGCTCCATACTGATTCAAATTCCACTTCTACATTATTGTCTTTTGCTGCTGTATGGCAGGCATCGATTGCTTCTTGATACATTTTCTTTAATGTATCACCATCGATACAGCGCTGGTCAAGTGAAATTGTGCATTTACCAGGGAAAATAGTTACAATATCCGGTTCTACTTTTACCTTACCTACTGTGCAATATGCTTCGTATTTTTTGGCAATTTCGCGGAAAGCAAGTGAAGCCTGAGCAGCCGCCAAAAATGCATCACGACGCATATAAATAGGTGAGCCGGAATGGGCTGGCTGACCGGTAAAGGTGATATACTGACGTTCACAGCCGGTTATACCATATACACAGGCTACTGATTTACCTTGACTTTCAAGTACCGGAGCCTGTTCAATATGTATCTCCAAATAGCTTTTAATATTTCTTGCCAAAAATTCTTCGCGCGCTTTAGGAAAGTCTTTAATATCCAGATTATATCTGCCAATTGCTTCTAAGAAAGAAACACCATCATTATCTTTTAATTTGGCTGCTTCATCGATATCAAGTGCCCCGCTTACAGCCGAAGAACCGATACAGCTTCTGCCAAAGCGAGCTCCTTCTTCATCCGCCCAGCTTACAATATATAAGGTTTTCTTAGGTTTTTTACCATTTTTGCCATAGCGTTTAAGTGCTCCCATGCCGGATACAACGCCTAGCGCCCCATCAAGCCAGCCACCATTTGGTACACAGTCAAGATGACTGCCGATTACTACAGCTTCATCAGTTTCTCCTTCAATTTTAGCCCATACACTATTAGCGGAATCGACTATTATTTCTGCACCTTCTGCTTTCATCTTTGCTTTAAACCATTCCTGTGCTTTATCCCAAACTGGTGTCCAAGCTACACGATGAGCACCATCTTTATCTGATGTCAGGCTGGCTAATTCTCTTAAATCAGCAATAACATCTTTTGCTGATTCTTTCCATGTTAATTCTGCTTTTGTAAGTATTTCTGTTGATTGAGCCATTTTTATTACCTCTTTCTATTTCAATATACAAGTATTTATTATTTTTTAACCCTTCCGTCATTGCTTCGCAATGCCACCTTCCCTAAAGGGACGGCTTAAAGGATACACCAGTTTTAACTAACACAATACGAATTATTATATAACTCACAATATATACTTCTGGTCTAAAGGCTCCCCTCTAGGGGAGCTGGCGGCACAGCCGTCTGAGGGGTTATCTCTATACCATGCAAAAGAATAACCCTTCCGACTCAGCTTTGCTGAGCCACCTTCCCTTGCTATAGTTCTTTGCGCTTTAGCGCTTAGAAATATAGTACACACAGTGAAAGGGACGGCTAAAAAACCAGCAAAATGGAAAATATATATTTATATGTTCATGGTTCAATGGCTCCCCTCTAGGGGAGCTGGCGGCACAGCCGTCTGAGGGGTTATCTCTATACCATGCAAAAGAATAACCCTTCCGACTCAGCTTTGCTGAGCCACCTTCCCTTGCTATAGTTCTTTGCGCTTTAGCGCTTAGAAATATAGTACACACAGTGAAAGGGACGGCTAAAAAACCAGCAAAATGGAAAATATATATTTATATGTTCATGGTTCAATGGCTCCCCTCTAGGGGAGCTGGCGGCGCAGCCGTCTGAGGGGTTAATTCTTTTACATACTCTCTCATACTGCTTTTTTCTGACGCTGGCTAATGCCAATAGCTTCGGTAGGACAAACAAGCCGACACAGATGACAACCTACACATTTATCTGTAATTAACGAAGGCTGTCTTTTTTTATGTTCCCAATCAATAGCCTGATGTCCGGCATCCTGACAAGCAATATAACAGCGACCACAGCCCACGCATTTTTCACTAGCAAAATATGGATAAACTATGCTGTCCCTTTCCAGCTCCTGACTGGAAACAAGATTCACAAGTGATGCCCCTACCAACTCATTAAGTGCATTTATATTATTTTCCCGCATATATTCAGCTAAGCCGTCAATCATATCTTCGACAATTCTATAGCCATATTGCATAACACTTGTCGTGACCTGAACCGTTTGTGAACCCAATAAAATAAATTCCAGGGCATCCTGCCATGTTTCAATACCGCCAATGCCGCTTATTGGCACATTTTTTAACTGTAGGCAATTAGCCATATCACTGACAAATCTAAGGGCAATTGGTTTTACCGCTTTACCCGAATATCCTGAGATACACGATTTTCCAGCAACACTTGGCAATATTTTTTTCTTATAATCTATATTGGTTATACTTTTTATAGTATTTATTGCCGCCAAGCCATCTGCGCCATTTTGTATCGCCGCTATTGCCGGAATTGTCATATCGGTTATATTAGGAGTCATTTTTGCCAAAATCGGCAGCTTTGTTCCCCGTCGTGTCGCAGCACAATATTTGGCAACTAGCTCTGGATTTACGCCAACATCAGCGCCCATTGCTTCTGCCGCCATCTGGGGACAGGAAAAATTACACTCAATAATATCGACACCGACTGCTTCTGATAAGCGGGCTAATTCCTGCCATTCCTGTTCTGACTGTCCCATAATTGATGAAATTATCACCTTATTGGGAAAACGTTTTTTTAAATTTTTTAATGCCGTTAAATTTTCTTCAAGGCTATGATCAGATATCTGCTCTAAATTCCTAAAACCAATAAATGATGTTGCTTCCTTATCTACTATGTCAAAACGCGGTGATACTTCTTCGGGATGGTAAAAACCAATTGTCTTAAAAACAAGTCCTGCCCAACCAGACTGCAGGGCTCGTGCTGACATTTCCTCGTTACCGACAATACAGGAAGAAGATAATAAGAATGGATTTTCACAGTGTATGCCGCAAAAATCAATAGATAAATCTATCTTTTTATTCATACGACTTCCTCCCTTCCCAACAAATATTTACAAACAGCCTGCGCTGTCTGTCGTCCTTTTTTTACAGCAAAGGCATCATTATCCGGCCCGGTTAATAATTCACCTGTTACGAAAGACGCCATATTCTTATCATTTTTTTGCAGCCATTTAGAATATTCTTTTGACGCGATTATACAGGCATCTATATCATCATTGGCAATATTGTCAATTTCATTCATCGTTATTTGTTTAAATTCTATACCAAATTTGTTCACTAAATTATAAGCCTGCTGCATATACTTGCTATCTGCCCGCCGCAGTGATGCTAAATTAATATTCTGCTCAATCTGCGGTGTTTTAAAATGATATATCGTTACCGCTATTCCCTGCTGCTGCAAATAAACGGCCGCAGCCAGACCAGCTGTATTACCGCCAAAAATAATAACGTTTTTACCAACGGTTTCATTTTTTTCCGGCAGATATTCCATTTGTTCAACCAACTGTGACAAATACTGCTGAATAAGTGGAATATTTACTGGTTTATCTATTTTTTTTCTGATACAGGCTCCTTGACAATAAGCATGTTCAGCACAGCTTTGAGCACAAATACCTGATAATAGATTAGCATCAAGCATCAGCTTGGCTGCGCCTCTTTTATTTTGAAAATAAAGTGCCCTGATAAATTTATCTGGTCTGTTGGCAGCAGGGCAAGCCTTGCTGCATGGTGCATCATAACATAGCAGGCATCTGCTAACTTCTTCTTTTATTGTAATATCCAATATATCCTGCATATGAATTTCTCCTAATTTCTTTTAAGCAATTGGACGCGGCTGACATTTAATAAATTTACCAAAACCAGCCTCACCTATAAACTTACCGTCTTTAAAGACCTGCTGACCACGAACATATGTTGCTGTAATATAACCTTGTAATTTTGTTCCTTCCCATATCGTATAATCACAATCAGAATGCATCTTGGCATTGGTAATAGTGAAATCAATATTAGGATCATAAATAGCAATATCAGCATCTTTACCAACTTCAACCGCACCTTTTTCCGTACAGCCAAATATACGAGCCGGATTTTCAGCGCATAATTCTACGGCTTTTTGGAATGAAATAATTCCCTTATTTGCTTGGCTGAGCATATATGGATAAAGATTTTCTACTCCCATACAGCCATTAGGAATTTTAGTGAAATCATCTTTGCCCCAGTCTTTTTGTTCCTGTTTAAATGGACAATGGTCAGTAGCCACCGTATCAATATAACCTTCTTCAATTCCCTGCCATAAGGCTATCTGGCTTTCTTTGCCTTTTATTGGCGGTGAGCAGACAAAATTACGTCCATCTTCACGTTTATAAACATCACTGGTAAAATTTAAATACTGTGGACACGTTTCGGCATATATTTCATAGCCTTCATTTACTGCATCTTTTACTGCCTGCATTCCCTGTGCATTAGCCAAATGAACTATATATAAAGGTGCATCCAATGTTTTTGCCCAATGAATTGCCCGTATGTCAGCTTCAGCTTCTACAGCTTCCGGACGACTTAAGTAATGATACCAAGGTGATAGTTTACCTTCTTTCTTGAATTTATCAATATTTAAATCTATTACATCAGGATTTTCGGCATGAACAGCAATCAATGTACCGGTTTCTTTGGAGCGCTGTAATGCTTTATAAATATCAGCATCATTCATCATCAATCCATCTTTTTTATAAACCATGAATAATTTATAGCTGGGTAATCCTGCATCAGCAGCAGTACTAAATTCTTCCAGTACATCATCGGTTAAATCCGTTAATGCCACATGAAAGGAATAATCTACACAGGCTTTAGGTGCACATAAATCATTGCGTGGTTTTACTGCTTCCCTGATGCCCTGACCTTTTTTCTGGGTAACAAAGTCAAAAACAGTTGTTACCCCGCCACAGGCAGCGGCTCTTGTGCCGGCAAAATAATCATCTGCTGACATTGTACCGTTAAAGGGAAATTCCAAATGGGTATGGGCATCAATTGCTCCCGGTAAAATATATTTCCCGCTGGCATCTATTATCTTAATGCCATCATCCGGCAAATTCTTGCCAATAGCTGCTATTTTTCCATCTTTTACATATACATCAGCTGCATAGCTGCTTGTTGATGTTATTATTGTTCCGCCTTTTATAATAAATTCCATAAGTTAGTAATCCCTCATTTCTTTAATACAGTTGACCCGGCTGGTTCTTCTAAAACAGCTGTGCTTTCACTATCTGCCGCTAATATTATAGGTTCAGCCAGCTCAGTAATTATTTCATTTTCTTCATCACTAAGTAAGGATTTATTTTCGCCCTGCATAACTATCGGATAAAGAATCAACGCAATGACAAAACCTAAAATCCAGCCAATATTCGATAATAATGAAATTGCCGGAATAACTTTTCCCAGTAATGCCGGTGCAAAGGCTATCACCCAAACCAATACTGCTTTCCAGTTTACGCCATTTGTATACCAATAGCGGCTGTTGGAATTGTCTTCATATAAAGATAAAACATCTATTTTCATTTTTCTGTGCATATAATAATCAGCGATAAATATACCGGCTAACGGTCCAAGAATCATGCCATAAGTACCAAGCCAGCCAAATACATAAGCTCCGGCACTCGATAATAACTGCCATGGCATAATGATTACACCTAATGCGCCTGTTATCAGTGAGGACCGTCTAAAAGATAATTTACGTGGATTAATATTAGAAATATCATTGCTGGTAGCAACAGCATTAGCCGCTATATTGGTAGTAAGTGTAGCAATTACTATTCCAACAGCACCTAAAATTATCATGGCTGAATTACCTGAATTAGTTATTACCTGTACCGGATCCCAAATGAGTTTGCCGGTAGTAACAAAGGTAGCACCTGTTACAATTGTTCCTAATACAGCCATACCGAACATTGCCGGCACAAGTCCAATCATTTGACCTTTTATCTGTGATGACTGATTTTTAGCATAGCGGCTAAAATCAGGAATGTTTAACGCCAATGTAGCCCAAAAAGAAATATTTGCCATAAGTCCGCTTAAAAAGGTTGGCCAAAATGCATCCGGTGTAATAGTTGATGGCATACTGGCTAAGATATCAGGAATACCTTTTCCTACACTAAATACACTGCCTACTGACCAAATAAATAACCCAATGCAAAGTACAATAAGCAACGGAGAACCCCATGATTCCATAAATTTTATAACTTCCGGTCCGCGATATACTATATAGACATTAGCGCCCCAAAATATAGCAAAAGCAATTGCTGAACTATAATCCCAGCTAGCCCAAGATGTACTCATTGCTGCCAATATACTGTTTAAGGCTTCACTGCCCAGCCAGCAATTTATACCAAACCAGCCAGCTCCGGTAATTGCCCTGGCAATAGCTGCTATATTAGAACCCTTTACACCAAAAGCCAGCCGCGCAAAAACCGGAAATGGAATACCATATTTTGTACCGGCATGGGCATTAAGTATTATTGGCAGTAATACTACTACATTCCCCAGCGTCACCGTCAAAATAGCCTGCCACCAGGAAAATCCCACGGCTACCAAGCTCGATGGCAGCATATATGATGCTGTACAAATACTCATACCAATCCAAATTGAAGCCATATTATAAGTATTCCATGTTCTCTTTTTTACCTGCGTTGGTGCCAAATCCTCATTATAATAACGACTGTTTTTTATACTCTCCGATGCATCAGCATTTAATTCATATAATGAATCAATTTTTCTCTGCGTTTTCACTATAATTCCCCCTTAAAACAACAAAAAAAGGCTCAGCAAATATTATTTATATCTGCCAAGCCCCTTCGCTTTACTTACTATTTGATTATGTGCTTTAGTATACTGGATGATTTTATCTTTGTATATGTACAAATTTCACAAAAGGATGTTTGCTGTTTTGTGAAATCGCACATTTGTGATTATTATTTTATGGCATAATTTTAAAGATTTTTAATATAAATCCTAAAACTCTTTCTGTAAAAGAATTTGGCTGAACTAATAACCGTGAAATTTCACGAATTTCACGGTACTTGCGGATATCTTCATTAATGCGATATGAGCTAAAAAAATTACTAAGCCCTAACTGTGCTGCTGTTTCAGTGCCATGGTCATTTACCAGCCAAATAACTTCCCAACGAGCCTTTACTGTGCAGTTACCCTTTTCGGGAAAAAGATCAGCAATATCTTTTATTAGTAAATTAGCTAATAAAGACTGAACCTCCCACGACTAAAGTCGCGGGGTTCCTGCTTCACAGATAGTTGCGCAAAAAACACGTCTTACATTATCTCCACAGGCTATCCCCGTA
>NZ_JACHFH010000028.1 GCF_014201835.1 Pectinatus brassicae
ATCTCTATATGCATATTTCTATACATACTGACTAGTTTGGTCGCCTAACTCACGACTAAAGTCACGAGTGTGCGGCTCCCATTTAATCAAAAAATAATACCGTACCATAAGCAGCAGCAAAACTATCTATTTTAGCTTCTGTTGGCGCAAATTTATCAGCTGGCACAATACCGCGTAAAGTATCCTTGGTTATCTGCCAAATTTTATTATGATTATCATTTAATGCCACTACTACTCTTGCCGACTGCATATTAAATGATGATGGTACCTCTTTTGTCATTTTTTCAACTACTGCGATTATCTGCGATGGCAATACATCAATATTTTTTCCTAACGCGTAATTAGTCCGACGATTTGTTACAGCTTCCTGAAAACATCTCATTATTAGTCCTCCTCATATAATAAGTTTTATCAATACAACCCTGTTAATTCTTCACTTGTATCAATGAAAATATTTTTTACCTGTGTATAATTATCTAAAATCATTTTATGTGTTTCACGACCAATACCTGATTTTTTATAGCCGCCAAATGGAGCATGTGCCGGCAGATTATTATAGTTATTTATCCACATACGGCCTGTTTCTACAGCTTTGGCTACACGCAGAGCACGATTTATATCCTTTGTCCATACCGCTCCACCCAGACCATATTCACTGTCATTAGCCATATCCACTACTTCTTGTTCATCATGGAATTTTATAAAGCAAACAACCGGCCCAAAAATTTCTTCCTGCGCCACACGCATATTATTAGTAACATTACCAAGAATAGTCGGCTGCATAAAAGCACCATTTTTTAATTCATCTGTTGTTATTTTTTTACCGCCAGTTACCACTACAGCTCCTTCATTTGTGGCAATATCAATATAAGATAGGATTTTTTCCAATTGTCTTTGACTAATCTGGCTGCCCATCATCGTAGTTTTTTCCAATGGCATACCAACTTTAACCGCTTCAAATTTTTCTTTAACAGCTGCTAAAAATTTATCATAAATAGTATCTTGAACAAATACACGGGAACCTGCACAGCAAACCTGTCCTTGATTAAATAAAATTCCCATGCATACACCTTCTACAGCTTTTTCCCATGGTGCATCCTCAAAAAATATATTAGCCGATTTACCACCTAATTCCAATGTTGCTGGTATTAGTTTATCAGCAGCTGCTTTAGCTACATCATAGCCAACTTCGGTCGAGCCAGTGAACGCCAGCTTTTTAATATCAGGATGTTCCAGTATATAATTTCCTGTAGTTGAACCTTTACCCGTTATAATATTTAATACCCCTGCTGGCAATACGTCCTGCAGCAATTTTCCTAATTCCAACACACTAAGGGAGGTTTCACTAGAGGGCTTAAATACAATGCAATTGCCCGCAGCCAAGGCTGGGGCTAATTTCCATGCTGCCATTAAAAATGGAAAATTCCAAGGAACAATCTGTGCTACAACCCCTAGTGGTTCATTTATAATTAAGCTTAATTTATCATTATCTATAAAAGACGCGGAGCCTTCCTGAACTCTAATTGCTCCGGCAAAATAACGAAAATGATCACTAGCCATTGGTATATCAATGGCTGCTGTTTCTCTTATGGGCTTGCCATTATCAATACTTTCAACAGCTGCTAACCTATCTTTATTTGCATCGATTATATCGGCAATCTTAAGTAAAAGATCCGCCCGCTGGGCAGGACTCGTTTTTTTCCATGCGGGAAAAGCTTTCCAACCTGCTTTTACTGCCAAATCTACATCTTTCTGTGATGCATTAGCACAAGCTGCCAATATTTTTCCCGTAGCTGGACAAACAGTATTATATGTTTTGTTGTCTTCTGCCGCTATCCATTCACCGTCAATAAACAGTTTATATTCTTGATCCACTTTGATATCCATTAATATACCACCTTTATTATAAAATGAAATGCATTCTCAATAACTAATTATTATTATATTACTATGTTTTACTATTTTCAACATATTTTTTGTAATTTATTTATCTTTTTATACTTAATTATTAAAAGTAACTAGAATGATAGAATTTTACTATAATATAAAAGAGATTCTCATATGAGAATCTCTTTTATATTAGGACGAACTTTAAAAGTCAGTTTTCCATAAACCATGTAAATTACAATATTCATAAACAGTGCCGCTAGCTGCACTGCAAAATTCAGCCTTAGGTTCTTCACCAGGTTTTAGGAATTGGATTTTTACACGCGAATCTGCCACTAATGCAATCCATTGAATATAGTGCTCATCCTGCATTGGATGTAAGGTTGACCCAACAGCAACTTCTACTTTTTCACCATTCTTGGTTACTACAGGAACGTGCTTTTCCTGCGCGGCATCAGTTGTATTGGCTGTAAGCTTTGCCATTGGTTCGCCGCAGCATACTAAGGTTCCGCCACCATTATTCATAACCGCCACAATATTACCACATTTTGCACAACGATAAAAAACAAATTCATCCATCTTAAAATCCCTCCATAATTAATTTGTATTATTAGATTAATACCATTACACAATCAACATCTTTTATGTAATAATAATTTTCTGTAGATAATTATACCACATTTAATAAAATAAATAAATTTATTTTATTGTAATTTTTTAATTAATACAATAATTTTTATCTATATTCTTTGGGTTACCAATTCTATATTATTTTCTAATATCCTCTTGATTAATTTTGATAAATAAAATCCGCCTTTTTAGGCGGATTTTATTTATCAGTATACTCTTTTGCTGCTTCAATAATTCATTTTAAGCGCATTGCGTCTTGCAAGGACTTCACTGCTATTTCCAGTTGATTTTCTAAAAGACGTAATCTATTTGCTATTTTTATTTCATTTCTCTGACGATAAATAATTTGATCTGTTTTTACCTGTATCAGTATATTTTCCAATCGCCTTTTTTCTTCTTCTACATCAGAAAATATTTTTAATATATTAAAGACCCCTTTACTAAAAAGTTTTTATTGTGACGCTAAAAAATATATTATTACAACCATGATAGCAATTAAAGTCCTTTTTTAATATACTTTCCTGTAAAAACAATTAGCAAAATGATTATTCATCTTAAAAAAATAATATAATTACTACTCTATTAAGATAATCTTAAATATAATTTTATTTTCTGTCAATACGTAAATTAAATAAATATCTATTAATAATGATTTTATTCCTCATACATATATTCATCAGTCATCGGCAATTTATTATTTACACCTTTGCTGAGAACATATTGAACCACATCAATATTACCAGTCCTAAAAGCTGACGCACATCCGGAAAGGTATAGTCCCCACATCCGCTTAAATTTATCATCATATTTTTCTGGTAAAGTGTCCTTACACTCGATAAAATTTTTGTACCACTCATCAAGCGTGCGGGCATAGTGACGGCGCAGACTTTCCATATGAATCAAATAAAAATTAAAATCCGGGAACAATGCGACTGTTTCACGTACCGTAGGCACATAACCACCTGGGAAAATATATTTTTTTATCCAAGCATTAGTAGGCGCTTCTGTAAAGCCCATTATTGAATGCAATAAAAATAAACCGCCGTCTTTAAGTAACGTATTGGCTTTATTTAAATATAAAGGCAAAAATTCTTTCCCCACATGTTCAAACATACCAATACTGATGATTTTATCAAATTGATATTTCTTATGATCTAAATCCATGTAATTTAATAATATTACTTTAACCTTATTTTCTAATCCTAGTTCTTTTATTTTAGCAGTGGCACCAGCATATTGCTCTTCACTCAAAGTAATTCCGGTAGCATTAACACCATATTTTTGTGCAGCTCTAATAATAAGCCAGCCCCAGCCACAGCCAATATCCAACAATGTTTCATTTTCTCTAAGTAATAATTTTTGTAAAGAATGATCTATTTTATGTAATTGGGCTTCATCCAAAGTATCTGTTGGCCGCTTAAAATATGCGCAGGAATAAGACATTGTACTATCAAGCCATTTACGGTAAAAATCATTTCCTATATCATAATGACTATGAATATTTTCCTTTTCTATTTCTTCTACTCCAGAAAACATTTTTTTTCGTAAACCATCTAAATCGTATTTTTTTGCATCACCTGTTTGATTTTTAAACATTGTAGCGATTACTGCATCAAGGGAACCTTCAAAGTCTATACTGCCATCCATATAGGCCTGACCCAATGCTAATACTAAATTGGAGCTGATATCTTTTATATCAGACATATTTGGTTCTCGATGAAATATGATTTTAAAGCTTGATTGCTCACTGCCATAATCTACTTCTTCGTCATCCCAAAAGCGAACCGTAAAACCACCCTTATTCCATAGTTTTAATGCCGCTTTTAATGCCGCCTTTTTCAACATACGAATCGCCTCTTTAATACTTTTTCTAAATTAATTACTGTCATAAGTAAATTTAAAATTATTAACTAAACTATCTTTTGTATACTCATAAAAAAATTTGATAAGACACATAAAATTGTTAACTAGGAAACTTTAATTTTACATATGTACACTAATACGTATTTAGTTTAGCACTATTTTTTTATGATTACAAATAAATGAATTTTTAATATTGTTCGATTTCTTTAATAATAAAAAAACTGCCACATATTTGACTATGTGACAGCTTCACTATTTATGCCATTGCTTTATTTAATGCTTCCTGTTCTTCCTGCGAAAGCTTATAGGAAGAATTGCCTTTATCTATAGGTTTCATGTACGTAGTTGAACTGCTGCGGCTAAATATGCTGGATAATATAATTCCTGTATTTGTCTGATCCAAAAGTGCTACCGCATAGCTTAAATCGCCGCCGACATCCTCAAAAGCCGCGAATCGTACTATTCCTACACGTTGTATTGTTGTTTGCAAAATAGCATGTATTGCTTCATTATCGATTTCTATATCTCTATTTTGACTTTCAATTTGTTTTACTTTAGCAATATGCTCCAGCAGCATTTTCTCTAGGTCAGCCGATTCTATTCCTGTCATCATTTTTTTATATTTTTTCTTCATATTGCTTAACTTAACCAATAATATAATTGCAACTACATACACTAATAACAGCAACACTGCCATTCCTATAACTGCATATGTTATTTCCAAATTAGAAAAACCATTCATGCCAATCATCATTCATTTGTACGCTCCTTTATAATATCGAATATATTCATTTTATAAATACGCCATATTATACCACATATTGTCTTTATTTATCAAAATTTATACAAAAAATTGTGTATTATCATTATCATTTATTTTAGATTTTTTTTGCTGCAAAAGGATTTCAACAATTCTATCCAAATCTGACTCTGTAAGAAATTCTATTTCAATCTTACCAGCCTTCTTACCCGTTTTTATTTTTACTTTATTGCCAAACAACATTTTTAACTTATCTTCCGCATCATTAATAAAAATATCCTTTATTGGCAAAACACTTTTTGTATCTTCTATAAAATAATCTTTATTATTATCTATTTTTTTGACTAGTTTTTCTGCATCGCGCGCTGATAATTCATTGGCAATTATATACAAGGCTGTTTGTTCCTGCAAATTTTTATTCTCAATAGACAATAATGGTTTTGCCTGCCCCATATTTAGATTACCCTTATTTATTTGTTCTTTAACAATATCCGACAATTGTAACAGCCGTAAAAAGTTGGCAACATGACTACGGCTTTTCCCTACATATTGTGCTAATTCACTTTGCGTTATGCTGCATTCCTGTAAAAGATTATTATACGCTGTTGCTTCCTCTAAGGCATTTAAATCTTCTCTTTGTAGATTTTCTATCAGTGCAATTTGTGCTGTCTGCTTATCATCATAATTCCTAATTACTGCTGGAATAACTTTTTTATCTGCCTTTTTTGAAGCTTTTAGGCGACGTTCACCAGCTATTAACTGATATTTTTCACCCACTTTTCGCAGCAGAACTGGCTGTAATACCCCATATTGTTTTATCGATTGAGCTAATTCATCCAACCCTGTATCATCAAAATTTTTTCTTGGCTGAAATGGATTACTCTCTATCAAGGCTATATCAATATCCGCAATTTTTTCTTTAAAATCAGGTTCAGCATCTTTTAACAATGCCCCTAATCCTTTTCCTAATCCACTGTGTACTTTTTTAGCCATTCTTTATGACCTCCTCTGCCAAATCCTTATAAGCAATAGCACCTTTGGAATCTGCTGCATATTCATTGATCGGACAGCCATAAGAAGGAGCTTCACTCAAACGCACATTACGAGGAATCATTGTCCTATATACTTTATCAGGAAAATGTTTTTTTACTTCCTCTGCAACTTGTGCCGATAAATTAGTGCGGGCATCATACATAGTTAACAAAACACCCTCCAATGATAATTTCTCATTAAGGTTTTCATGCACTAATTTAATCGTATTAAGAATTTGTGTCATTCCTTCCAATGCATAAAATTCACATTGCAGCGGTAATATGACTGAATCAGCTGCTGTTAATGCATTAATTGTCAATAATCCTAATGATGGCGGACAATCGATGATTATATAATCATAAGCATTTTTAATTTTGTCCAACGCTTTTTTTAATTTTGTTTCACGTGAAAACATTGATACCATTTCCACTTCGGCTCCAGCCAAATCTATCAATGCGGGCAGTACTTTAATTCCACCATTTGTTGCTACTATAATTTCTAATATATTTTTTTCCCGTAATAATAAATCATATAATGATAATTTTATTTGTCCCTTTTCTATGCCACAACCACTGGTAGCATTTCCCTGCGGATCTGTATCTACCAATAAAACCTTATAACCTCTATCCACTAATGCTGCACTTAAATTTATTGCCGTTGTAGTTTTACCCACACCGCCTTTTTGATTAGCCAATGCAATTATTTTTGCCATATTAACACCTTCTTTTTTATTATAAAACTATTTTCCACGATATTTTTTTATTTTCCTGCCAACTTTAAATTAATTTTAGTAAACATATATCCAGATAAAGTTTTTAGCTATTACCCTAAATAATTATTTTATGATAAAATATATTATACTTTTAGTTATAAAAAGTATAATATAACATATATTTATAACTATATGTTATATTTTAAAATTAAACTAAACCAATGAGGTGATTCATTTGCCAATATATAATGCACCATTAGGCAGTATTGACCCCAAAGAAACTCGCCGCTATGCCGGACTTAGTATCGCTGATTTTGATGAAAATACGATTAGGCAAGCCTGTAACGATATGCTTTATATAGCCAACCCACGTGGCAGCTGGAATCTCTATAACTATGATAACACAACTGGTACAGTTTTATCAGAAAAACCCTTCAAAATATATGGTACAAAAATCTTAAAACATCTCAGCCATTGTGAAAAAGTAATTATACTCGCTGTAACTATTGGTGATGAAGTTGAAAAAATTATTGAACAGTCTTTTCAAGACGGCTCTTATGTCTATGCCCTGTTACTCGATGCTGCCGCTACTACGGCGGTAGAACAAGCTGCTGATAATTTGGAAAAAAACATTGAGCCTCGCGTTGCTTCCATGGGCTATAAACGAATTTGGCGTTTTAGCCCTGGCTATGGAGACTGGGATATAAACTGCCAGCCGGAAATGCTGTCATTATCAGCTGCCCGTGCGATTAATATCACTTGTACCTCTTCAATGATGCTTTCTCCCCGTAAATCTGTAACTGCAATTATTGGTCTTGTTCCTAAAACTGATGAATTTTCACCGCAAAAACCTTCTTGTTCCACCTGTTCACAAATTGACTGTCCTTCCCGGCTCAAATAATTAATAAAATATAATGCATGTTTCACGTGCAACAATTGAGGTATGTAAATGATTAATATTTTTGATGGTGCTACTGGCACAATTTTACAAGCACAAGGTATTTTAAAAACAGGCATGTGCCCTGAATTGCTAAATCTACAAGAGTCTGCCGCAATAATTAAAATGCACAAAGATTATATAACTGCTGGATCTACAGTTATTGAAACCAATACATTTGGTGCCAGCAGTATAAAATTAGCCCATTATAATTTAAGTGATAAAGTACGAGAAATAAATCTTGCTGCTGTAAAGAACGCCCGCTCTGCTGCTGATGGTAAGGCTAAAATTGCTGGTTCAATGGGGCCTACTGGTAGATTTATTGAACCATTGGGTGATATCTCATTTGATGAAGTATACAATGTCTATTTTACCCAAGCTTCCATTTTGGCAGAGGGTGGTGTTGACTATCTACTTATTGAAACATGTATCGACTTACAAGAAATGCGTGCCGCTCTTCTGGCCTGCAAGGCCGCGGCTCCACAAATCCCTGTAATCTGTCAAATGTCTTATTCTGAAGACGGGCGCACTGTAACAGGTACAGATGCCCAAACAGCCGCTATTACTTTGGAAGCCATGGGGGCCAGCATAATTGGAGCCAATTGTTCCACTGGCCCTGAGCAATTAATTCCTATAGTAAAAACTTTGGCCCAAAATTGCCGCTGTCCCATAAGTGTTCAACCCAATGCCGGCATGCCCCATTTAGTTGACGGCAAAACAATTTTCCCTATGAGTCCTGCTGATATGGGCAAATGGGCACCAAAATTAATCGAAGCAGGTGCCACATTTATTGGTGGCTGCTGTGGAACAACACCTCAACATATTGCAGCTGTAAAAGAAGCTGTTACAGGCTTATCAATCCCTGCCCGCACTGCTCCTTCCGCCCATCTAGCATTGACCAGCCGTTCTAAAACCATTTTTGTCGGCAGCGATTTACCTACTCGCCTTATCGGTGAAAGAATAAATCCCACTGGCCGTAAAAAATTAGGTGCAGAAATAAAAAATGGCTCCTTTTTATCGGTAAAAAAAGAAGCCGTAGAGCAAACTAATGCCGGTGCAGATATCTTAGATGTAAATATGGGAGTAGCTGGTATCGACCAGGTTGCCGCCATGGAAAAAGCTATAAGAGAAGTTTCACAAATAGTAGCCACCCCCCTTGCTATTGACACCAGTGATCCAGCCAGTTTAGAGGCAGGTCTCAAAGCATATCCGGGGCGTGCCCTTATCAATTCTGTATCTGCTGAGCCAGACCGTTTAAAATATTTTTTACCATTAGCCAAAAAATACGGTGCAGCTATTTTATGTCTGCCGCTTTCCGATAAAGGACTTCCTAAAACGGCCGCTGCTCGTATTGAGATATTGCATACGATAATTAATGAGGCCAAAAAACATGGTCTAAAGGATTCCGATTTTATGCTTGATGGTCTTGTCATGACCATCGCAGCTGATAAAACCGCTGCACTTGAAGTATTGCAGGCATTGAAATTATATCGCAGTGAATTTGGTTATCCGGCAACTATGGGCTTATCAAATATTTCCTTTGGGCTGCCTAATCGCCCGCTCATAAACAGCACTTTTTTTGCCATGTGTCTGGCTGCCGGCTTAGATGCGCCTATTATGAATCCCTACGATGAATCCATGAAAAATTCTTTATTAGCCTCAGCAGCAATTATTGGCAAGGATCCCAGCGGACAACATTACAGCCTTATCTATAGTTCTCAGTCGCAGGAAAATACATTACCTGTCAATACCCCTGCAGATACTAATGATATTATTGCTGCCATCAAACACTGCATAATAACAGGCGAAAAAGAAAATGTTGCCGCTATGGTCGAAACAGCCTTGAAGGACGGACATTCTTCCAATGAAATAACTGAAGATGCCCTGACCGCTGCCATGAATGATGTCGGCAAATCATTTGCTGCAAAAAAAATATTTTTACCGCAGGTAATGCTTTCTGCCGAAGCAATGCGCGAAGCTTTCTTAAAAATAAAAGAAGTTCTGCCAGCGCAAGCTGTTACCAGTAAAGGGACTGTCGTAATCGCTACCGTAAAAGGCGATATTCACGATTTAGGTAAAAACATTGTATCTGCCCTATTGGAAAATAATGGCTTTAACCTTATTGATTTAGGCAAAGATGTTGATGCTGAAGAAATTGTCCGGGCTGCTCTAGAAAATAATGCTGATATTGTGGGACTTTGTTCGCTAATGACCACCACAATTTCACAAATTGATGATGTCATTGCTGCTCTCAAAAAAGCTGGTTCCAAAGCCCAAGTTATTGTGGGTGGTGCTGTACTGACGCAAGAATATGCTGATTCTGCGGGTGCTGATGCCTATGCCCAAGATGGTGTTATTGCTGTAAAATTAGCCAAAGCATTACTTAAAATCAGTTAAATATACTGTCCATTATAAAAGGCTATGAAAACATAAAAATTTTCATAGCCTTTTATTAATTACTGTGCCAATATTTGAGCAATGCGTATATATTCTTCATCAACTGTTTTTTTATTATTTACCGCATCATTTAAATTTATTGTCACTATATCATTTTTATTATAACCAAAAACTATATTGTATAACCCTGACAATAATGCCAATGCGGCTTTTTCTCCCAATTGACTGGCTCTTACTCTGTCATTAACCGTAGGCGCTCCACCATGTAAAATTAAATCCAGTACAGAAATTCTCGTATCGAGTTTCGTTTCCTCAGCGATGGTTTTACCAATAGTACTTATATCACTACAGCCATCAGCAACAACTATTAAACTATACGTTTTTGCTGCCGCATGACGTTTCTTTAAGTTTTCAACTAATTTTTTTAAATCGGTTTTTACCTCAGGTATTAAAACATATTCTGCCCCGCCGGCAATGCCTGCTGCCAATGGCAACCAGCCATATCTTCGTCCCGCAACTTCCACAACTATTACTCGTCTATGCGACGATGCAGTATCGCGCAGTTTATTAAGCGCCTGTACTATTGTATTGGCAGCTGTATCACAGCCAACAGTATAGTCAGTACCCCAAATATCATTTTCAATCGTTGCCGGTATGCCAACTATAGGAAAATCATATTCATCACTAAATAATTTAGCTCCTTTCATAGTTCCATCACCACCGATGACAACCATTCCGTCAATACTGTGTTTTTTTATATTCTCAAATGCCTTTTTCCGACCTTGCATTGTTTCAAACTCCGGGCAAAAACTTGTCCCTAAAAAAGTTCCCCCGCGCTGAATTTTATCACTGACTGCTATTGAATCAAGCAAAGTGATCTTATCGCTGATAAGTCCATAAAAACCATCCTGCACTCCCCATACCTTAGCTTTTTCAAATAATGCGGTGCGAGTTACAGCTCTTATGGCCGCATTCATCCCTGGATTATCCGTTCCGCTAGTCAATACTGCGATATTTTTTATCACATATATCCCTCCTAAAATATGTACTGATATCCTACTAAGACTATCTTACAGCTCTTATCAACTTGACAAAAGCATATTTAAAATGATAAAGTGTGCTCATACAAATATTACATATCATAATACAATAAAGCATTATCTCTATAGAACCATTCGCTAAATATTGATTGTAAACCTGCTATAATAAATCTATTTCCAAATAATTTTTACATTATCTTTTAGTCAGTCCCAATCATCCTATTTATGGATGATTTTTTAATTAATATCGATTATAAAAAGGAGACTCGATTATGAACTCAATGGAACTAAAATATGGCTGTAATCCAAATCAAAAACCGGCTAAAGTATTTATGAAAGATGACCAATCTTTACCCTTTACTGTCTTAAATGGTCGTCCAGGCTATATCAATCTACTGGATGCTTTTAACAGCTGGCAGTTGGTACAGGAATTAAAAAAGGCTACCGGCCTGCCTGCTGCGGCATCATTTAAACACGTAAGTCCAGCCGGGGCAGCTGTAGGACTTCCATTATCTGATTTATTAAAAAAAGTTTATTTTGTTGAAGGAATTGAATTAACACCTTTAGCTACAGCTTATATCCGCGCTCGCGGTGCCGACAGAATGTCATCTTATGGTGATTTTGCTGCTTTATCGGACGAATGTGACGCTGCTACAGCCTCCTTTTTAGCTAGAGAAGTTTCTGATGGAGTAATAGCTCCATCTTATTCTGCTGAAGCATTAGAAATATTGAAAAAGAAACGTAAAGGGACTTATCTTGTTTTGCAGATGGATGAAAATTATAAAGCTCCAGCTGCAGAAACTAAGGAAGTATTTGGTATTACCTTTGAACAGAAACGCAATGATTTATTAATAAACAATGAATTATTGACATCTATTCCTACGATAAATAAAAACATGACTGACGATGCTAAACGTGATCTCACAATAGCACTTATAACCTTAAAATATACACAATCAAATTCTGTATGTTACAGTAAAGATGGGCAAGCCATTGGTATTGGTGCTGGTCAGCAATCACGTGTTCATTGTACACGTCTGGCCGGCAGCAAAGCTGATATTTGGCATTTACGTCAGCATCCTAAAGTTCTTAATCTGCCATTTAAGCAGGATGTACGCCGTCCTGATCGTGATAATGCTATTGATATATATATTTCTGATGAATATATGGATTTATTAGGCAATGATGATTGGCAGCGTGTCTTCACAGAAAAGCCTGCTATTTTAACTAAAGAAGAAAAGGACAACTGGCTCAAACAAATAACAGGCGTAGCACTTGCTTCCGATGCCTTTTTCCCATTTGGTGATAATATTGAACGCGCCCATAAAAGCGGCGTTAGCTATATTGCTCAAAGCGGCGGCTCTATACGTGACGATAATGTTATTGAAACATGTGATAAATATAATATAACAATGGCCATGACCGGCATTCGTTTATTCCATCATTAATTTATAAATAAAGCCAGACATCCTAAATTATTATTTATGGATATCTGGCTTTATTTATATGACTTCCTAAAAAAGAAGAATTATCCACAAATCATCAATTAAATTTGTGGATAATTCTTCTTTTTTCTACATTTATAAATTTTATTATTATGCTTAAACCCATAAATAATACGACTTTATACTCTAAAAAAATATATTGCATTATAGAATATATGCTTGTGGATAAGTTTTATAATTGTTAACAAATTATTAACAGTTTTTATCATTTATCCACTAGTTATCCACAATATCCACAGCAAAAGCTGTGGATATTGTGGATAACTGCTTACTTTATCAACTTTTTTTATAAACCTATATTAAAAACTCTATCTATAAAATCACTAGCCTGCCTATCAATACTGCGGTTATCAGCAGAAACTTTTACCAGCTGACCTTTTGTTGCCATTACTGCATTATATATAGTTTCTTCCACACTGCCTGGTATAACATCTTCCCAATTTTTTATTGAGTATACATTCTGTCTAACTGTATTAGATGGCTGACCTGTTACTTCCAGCTCACATAAAAACTGTATCTGACGACTTTTCGGCCTGATATAATAATGATCCAGTAAATAACTTACCTGGTCTGGCACATTAGAATAATTTTCGTCCGGCTGATCTTTTTTATTGGCATCAACAAGTTGAATCCAAACATCCATTATTTCTTTTTTAGTATATGGTTCATATATCCATCTTGCCGTTTTTCTATCTAAATAATAATAAAATCGCTTATCCTTAGCAATCAAAACATAACGTTTTTTATTGCTGGCTTCTTCTTTTTGCACCTTTTGCCAAATAGCAGCATCTTTAGTGTTAATTGTCTTATCCTGGCTAATTTGGGGCACATCTGGCGTTGTTTTTTCCGTACTTGCCTTTGTCTGTATCTCATTAGCTGCTGATGCTGTTCGTGAAAAATAAGGATTAAATAAAAAAACTGCACATATAACTATTACTAAATATTTACCCATAATAAATGCCTCTCCGTTTTAATAATTTTTACAATGGATTTCTCTCCGGCGTTCCTGCTTTACGTGGATATACTGCTGGTGTTTGCTTTTCTTTATGGACATAAATTATCGCCCTGATATCATCAATTCCCGGCAATTTTACCGGTTTAACCTTCTCTATACTGCTGCCTAATACTTGCAACGCATTATTAGCTTGTTCTATTTCTTCTTTATACTGCCTGCCTTTTAACGCTACCAAATACCCGCCTATCTTAACAAACGGCAATGTATATTCACTCAAAACTGACATTTTAGCAACAGCCCGTGAAAAAGCAATAGTATATTTTTCCCGGTATTTTTTTTGCCGGGCAACTTCTTCAGCACGGCCATGAACAAGCTTCACATCCTTTAATCCTAAGGCATCAGTTACCAGCTGTAAAAATTTAATTCGTTTATTAAGTGAATCCAGTAACGTCAATTTCAAATCAGGCAGCATAATTTTTAATGGAATACTGGGAAAACCTGCGCCTGTTCCTACATCAATAGCTCTGGCATTTGCTGGCAGCAACGATTCATCCCAGGCACTTAATGAATCAACCATATGCTTTACAGCAACTTCTTCTGGTTCAGTTATTGCTGTAAGATTTATTTTCTTATTCCATTCTAGCAATAATTCATAGTAAATATTAAATTGTTCTAACTGCCTGTCATTTAATATTATGCCATACTCCTGTGCCTTTAATTCCATTAATTTGGCAAAATCCATTATTGTTTTTCCCTTCGGTTATGTTGTTCCATATAAATTAAAAGTATCGATATGTCTGCCGGTGAAACACCAGATATTCTAGCAGCCTGCCCTACAGAAATAGGACAAATCTGCTGTAATTTTTCCCGTGCCTCATCACGCAAATTAGCCACATCAGCATAATCTATATCAGCAGGAATTTTTTTACTTTCCAGCTTTTCCATTCTTTCTACCTGCTCTTGTTGTTTTACTATATACCCTTCATAATTAGCAGTAATCTCTATTTGCTTTTCTACCTCAACAGAAATTTTAGGTATATCAAATATTTCCTGCAAGCTGTTATAAGTAATTTCTTTGCGTTTTAATAAATCATATAACGTTAAACTGGAACGTATTTCCGACAAATTATTATTGAGTAATAATTCGTTTGTCTCCTTGTTAGGATTTACTTTTGTAGTCTGCAATAATTTTGTTATTTCTTGTATCTTGGTTTTTTTATTAGTAAATCGTTCATAGCGTGCATCGTTTACTAAACCTATCATACGCCCCTTTTCGGTGAGACGCATATCAGCATTATCCTGGCGTAATATTAAGCGATACTCCGCTCTTGAAGTCATCATTCGATAAGGTTCATTTGTCCCCTTAGTTACTAGGTCATCAATCAATACACCCAGATACGCTTCTGAACGTTTCAAAATTAAAGGTTCTTTATCTTTTATTTTTAAAGCTGCATTTATACCAGCAATAAGTCCTTGTGCCGCGGCTTCTTCATAGCCTGATGTACCATTAGCCTGTCCGGCTGAAAAAAAGCCTTGAATATTTTTATGTTCTAAAGAAGGCTGTAGCTGTAATGGATCAAGACAATCATACTCAATAGCATAGCCTGGACGCATTATTTTTACATTTTCCAATCCCGGTATCGTCTGCAAAAAAGCAAACTGCACATCTATAGGCATACTGGTCGACATACCTTGAACATACATTTCATTGGTATTTAATCCTTCCGGTTCAATAAACAATTGATGTTTGTCCTTATCAGGAAAACGTATTATTTTAGTTTCGATTGATGGGCAGTATCTAGGCCCAACGCCTTCGATTATTCCATTAGCCATTGGAGCTCTATCTATATTATCACGTAAAATTTTATGTGTATTTTCATTGGTATAAGTCAGCCAGCAGGGAACCTGCTCACGCGTAACTTCATCACTCATAAAAGAAAAATTACGGCATTCGTCATCACCGGGCTGAATTTTCATCTTACTAAAATCCAAGGAACGCTTATCAACACGTGCTGGGGTTCCCGTCTTAAACCGCATTAATTTTACACCAATATTCAATAAAGATTCTGATAAAGCCATCGCTGCGCGCTGGCCAATCGGCCCGCCATCATATGTTTTTTCACCTATTATTATTCGCCCGCGTAAATAAGTTCCCGAAGCTAAAACAACAGCTCTGCAGGTATATACTTCACCTGTTTCTATTTGTACGCCGCTAACTTTATCATTCTCCGTTAATATTTTTTCTACTAATAGTTGTTTCACGTCGAGATTTTCCTGATTCTCGCATACTTCTTTCATCCTGTTTTGATAATTTTTTTTATCAGCCTGAGCTCTTAATGCTTGCACAGCAGGTCCCTTGCTTGTATTAAGCATACGAAATTGAATACATGTTTTATCGGCATTTATGCCCATTTCTCCGCCTAATGCATCAAGTTCACGCACTAAATGACCTTTAGCCGGCCCCCCTACCGATGGATTACATGGCATTAAGGCAATATTATCCATATTCAAAGTAGTAAGCAATGTCCTGCATCCAATACGAGCAGCTGCCAAACCTGCTTCTACGCCAGCATGGCCTGCTCCAATAACTATAACATCATAATCTCCGGCTATAAACACGTTCGTTCCCCCAAAATATCAAAACTTTTATAATATATTATTTACCGATACAAAAACGGCTAAAAATTTCATCAATTATATCTTCAT
Source organism: Pectinatus brassicae (assembly GCF_014201835.1). Lineage (GTDB taxonomy): Bacteria > Bacillota > Negativicutes > Selenomonadales > Selenomonadaceae > Pectinatus > Pectinatus brassicae. Next base: position 16,425 of record NZ_JACHFH010000028.1, read on the forward strand.
TAACTGTATCACCGATAATATCACCAAGCTTTTCCCAAGCTGAGCGCAAATCAATAACAACTAAATCTTCCGGTATCTCGTCATCGAGGCCCTTGATGGCATCCTGCAAATGCGCATCAGCATTTTTTAACGCATTAATTTGACGAACATTATTAACATATTCACCTTCATGTCCAATGGCATTGCCTGCATATACAATGTTTTTTATCGCTGCGGTTAATTCATCAAGACCTTGCTCTTTCACCGTTGATATATGTATTATACTATTTAACTCGCAACTTCCGGCAATATATGATTCATCAATCGTCTGCGGCAAATCATTTTTGTTTATCACTATAAGGGCTTTTTTCTGTTTTACTAATTCTATTATTTCTTTATCATCATCATCAAGTTCTTTACTGCCATCAAATAAGGCTATTATTAAGTCAGCTTTATCAATATAAAGACGCGCTTTATCAACGCCGATTTTTTCAACTTTATCACTTGTCTGTCTTATTCCTGCCGTATCAATAATTCGCAGTGGCACTCCGTCGATATCAGCATATTCTTCAATGCTGTCACGGGTAGTTCCCGGCACATCAGTTACAATTGCCCTGTCCGTACGCAGTAATAAATTTAATAAGCTGGATTTGCCAACATTTGGTTTACCAACAATTGCTGTAATCAATCCATCACGTAAAATCCGACCCGTATTGGCCGTAGACAGCATTGCTTTTATTTTCTCCCGCAATTCACCAATTTTTTCCATTACTTGTATATTGTCAATGGCATCAACTTCCTCTTCGGGAAAATCAATAATAGCTTCATAATGAGCAATCATTTCCAACAGGGGTTCACGTATTTGTCCAATATGAGATGAAAAATAACCTGACAAATGTCCATTAGCCGCACGCAAAGCCGCATCAGTTTTTGCTTTTATTATATCCATTACAGCCTGTGCTTGCGCCAAATCCAATCTGCCGTTTAAAAATGCTCTTTTAGTAAATTCACCTGGTTCTGCCAAACGAGCTCCATGGGAAAGTACCAAGGCCAATATATTTTTTAATGGCATCATTCCGCCATGGCATTGTATTTCAACCACATTTTCTTTTGTGTATGAATGTGGCTTACGCATTAATAAACATATAACTTCGTCAATAATTTTTTCATCAGCGGCAATAATTTTACCATAGATTGCACGATAAGAATGACGATCTGCCAATGGCCGTTCATTTATTGCTACAAAAATTTCATCAACTATCGCTATCGCATTTTCACCACTAATACGAATGATACCTATGCCACCCTCGCCAACAGGTGTTGCAAGAGCTGCAATAGTATCATTTATCTCTTTACTCAATTTTTTCCTCCATTATACAATATAACATTTTAATAATATTATAACAGATAACCAAAAAAGCTGCCCTTATTTCAGACAGCTTTATCATAAATAAATTTATTTTTTATTTTTTATATCAACAACAATCTTGCGATAAGGTTCTTCACCGTCACTATAAGTTACTATATCAGTTTCATCCTGCAAAGCTATATGTATAACCTTACGTTCATGACGATTCATTGGTTCTAAAATTACTTTGCGTTTGTTAGTTCTAACCTTATCGGCAATGCGCTCAGCTAAATGTTTTAGTGTGTCTTCCCGACGCTCACGATAATTTTCAACATCTAATACAATGTGTTTTCTGTCTTCAGCAGAATCTTTGTTTGCTGCTAAATTAGTTAAATATTGCAAAGCATCCAGCGTTTGTCCATGTTTGCCAATCATAATGCCCATGTTTTCACCGCTGAGTTCAAACAATGTCCCTATATCTGTTTCACGCTGTACTTTATCCACATGCATATTCATTGCTGTAAATATACCTGTCAAAAAATTATCAGCCTTTTCCTCTGGTGATAATTCCCTCACTGTTGCCCTAATTTTTGCTACCTTATTACCTATAAGACCAAAGAATCCCTTTGAAGGTTCTTCCAAAACTTCAAATACAACACGTTCAGCAGGTAAATTTAATTCTGTAAGAGCATTTTTTTTGGCATCATCTATATTACGTCCTGATACTTCAATAAACTTCGCCATATTATCGAGAAGCCTCCTTATTATTTAGTTGGCTGTTCTTCGTTGCGATACATCCACCATTGCTGTACTACCTGCATAAAGTTCATTACAACCCAGTATAAAACCAACCCACCAGCAAATTTTAAACTTATCCAGCCAATAAATATCGGCATTGCAAACATCATTACTTTCATTTGAGCTGCCTGCGGAGAGGTTCTTGATGTCTGCCATTGTGTTAAAAATGTAGTCAAAGCCGATAAAACAGGTAAAATATATAATGGATCTGGGTTCGCTAAATTTGGTACCCATAAAAATGATGGATCATGTGTAAAATGAACACTTTGCAAAGCATAAAACATTGCCATCAAAATTGGCATCTGCGCAACTAATGGTAAACAGCCTGCCAATGGATTAACGCCAGCATCCTTATATATCTGACCCATTTTCTGCTGTAATTCCTGTGGTTTACCCTTATATTTTTCCTGCAGTTCTTTTATTTTGGGCTGCAGATCCTGCATGGCTTTCATTGACTTAACCTGCTTAACAGTCAACGGATACAACAACATTTTAATAACAACAGTCATTAAAATAATTGCTAATCCATAATTACCAACACCAATTATTTGGGTAAAATCATAAAAAAATCCTAATATAGTCTCTAATATCTGCACTATTGGGTGAAATAACGAAGAAAAGAATCCACTCAATTCATCACATCCTAAATTTTTTATTCATTTATTTAACGGGATCATAGCCGCCTTTATGAAACGGATGACATCGCAGTATCCGTTTTATCGCCATAAAGCCGCCTTTTTTTACCCCATATTTTTCAATTGCGATAACAGCATATTCCGAACAAGTCGGAATATACCGACACGAGGGCATTGTCAGCGGCGATATAAAATTACGGTAAAAAAATATCAGATTAAGAACTAATTTTTTTATCATTTTTTCGCACAGCTTTCGTAATTCCCGCTTTTTTTACCAGCTTATTAAACGATTTATTAATCGTATCATAATCGGCTGTAACCGCAGCCATTCTTGCTACCAGCAATATACAACAATTATCATTTATATTTATCGTATTCTTACGATAAATTTCACGCAAAATTCTTTTTAAATGATTGCGGGTAACAGCATTACCAAGTTTTTTGCCTGCAGCAAAACCTACTTTATGGTTATATTTATTATTATATATAATATGCATCACGATGTAACGATCGGATAACGTCTTAGAGTTTCGATAAATATGCTGAAACTCCTCATTATACTGCATTATTATTTTCTTTTTTAATTTTTGATTCATTTTACTCCAGATTTTGGGCCGACAGTCCCCGCAGCTTCTGCCCGGGGATGTCCCCATTGCACGATTTTTTTTTAAAAGACTACACTTATTCTATAGGCAATCAATTATAATTTCGTGCTTATGCAGATAATTTTTTTCTGCCACGAGCGCGTCTTCTTTTTAAAACTAAACGGCCGCCCTTTGTTTTCATACGTTCACGAAATCCATGAGTTTGTTTTTTCCAATGATTGTTAGGTTGAAAAGTTCTTTTCACAACTTACACCTCCTTATGTTGATAAAAAGATAATTTGCTATATGAAATTATAGACTACAAGGCTTATAGTGTCAACAATACAAAATAATTATTGATAACTTTATTATGTTTTGATAATATGGTATATACATATCCACATCTTTATCCACATATATCTTAATTATTAACATACTTATCAACAACCTGTCAATCCCTTATTTTATAGCATTATAAAAAATGATAGTTATTAACAGTCCCTTATTGATAACTATTTATCAGTATTAATAAGTTATCAACAGTTGTGTATAACTTTGTGGATAACTTTTTTTGTGGAATTAATACATTTTATATAAATTTATCATGGCAAAAGTAATTTTTTTACTTTTTTATTCTACAGCACAGAAAGGATCTTATTAATGGAGAAGGCACAATTACATGCTACCTGGGAGGAAATACTAAAAAAATTAGAAAATTCTCTATCAAAAATGGTTTGCGATACATGGTTAAAACCAATAACACCAATAACATTAACAACAACAACTTTAGAGCTTGGTACACCTACTGATTTTTCTAAAGACTGGATTGAAAAACATTATATGCAGCTTATTATTGATGCCAGTTATGAAGTAACCAAAGCAAAGTTAAGTATTAGTATAACAAGTTTTCACTTGCAAGATGATACTGCTGAGGAAAACGATACTCAGATCCCTTTAATTTACTCAGCGCCTGTATCAGCTCCAACACAAAATATTTCTTCACCTAGTATCAGTAATATTAAACCAAACGCCCCGCTGCCTATAACCCCTGGTGATTCTTCTTCATTAAATCCCAAATATACCTTTGAAACATTTGTTACTGGTAATTCAAATCGTTTTGCCCATGCAGCAGCTTTAGCTGTAGCTGAATCACCATCTAAAGTATATAACCCATTTTTTATGTATGGTGGTGTTGGCTTGGGAAAAACACATTTGATGCATGCCATTGGTCATAAAATATTACAAAATAATCCTAATATGCGCGTATTATATATTTCCAGTGAAAAATTTACAAATGAACTAATAAATTCGATTCGTGATGGGAAACCAGAGGCATTTAGACAAAAATATCGCAATATTGATGTTCTTTTAGTCGATGATATTCAGTTTTTATCGAAAAAAGAACATACCCAGGAAGAATTTTTCCACACATTCAATACGCTGCATGATGCAGATAAGCAAATAATAATATCCAGCGACCGTCATCCTCGGGAAATTCAAACACTTGAAGATAGATTGCGTTCTCGTTTTGAATGGGGTTTAATCACAGATATACAAGCACCTGATTTAGAAACACGTATTGCTATTTTAAGGAAAAAAGCTTTGTTAGAAAATTTAACGGTACCTAATGACGTAATGGTTTATATCGCTAGTCGAATCGACAACAATATTCGTGAACTTGAAGGCGCATTAACAAGGGTAATGGCTTATGCTTCACTCAATAAACAAATAATCACAAAAGATTTAGCAGCTGATGCCTTAAAAAATGTATTTACAAATAATGAAACACGAACGGTAACATTGGAACTAGTTCAAGAAATTGTATCTTCGTATTTTAAAATAGATATAGCAGAATTAGTAGCGAAAAAACGAACACGCAATTTAGCATTTCCAAGACAAATTGCTATGTATTTATGTCGTGTGCTTACAGATGCATCATTGCCAAGAATTGGTGAAATATTTGGTGGAAGAGATCATACAACGGTGCTCCATGCCTACGATAAAATCAGCACCGGAATAAAAACCGATAAAAAATTGGATATGACAATAAAAGAACTTACTAATCGAATAAAAAATCTCTAAAAGAGAAAAATTTTTTTAAAAAATAAGTTATCCACAAAATGTTATCTTTTCATGTATAAAGTGTTTATTTTTTGTGTATAACTTTATGAATAAATTAAAATTGTTAATATGTGGATAACGTTACTCAACTTATTAACAATTTATCAACAGCAAAAATCTTATCAACAGTGAATAAATTAGACTTATCAACATTTTCACAGCCCCTATTACTAATACGACTAACCTTATATATGTATATAATAATAATAAATAAGGAGAAAACTAATGAAATTTACATGTCCTAAAAATGAGCTTGCCAAAGCCATACAAATAAACATTAAAGCCATATCTAACAAACCGCAAATGCCTATTCTATCAGGAATATACATACACGCAGAAAATAATTTATTAGAGATTCAATCAACTGATTACGATATAGGTATCGTATGTAAAATTGAAGCTGATATTGAAGAAGAAGGTTCGCTCGTCTTATCAGGCAAATATTTTTCTGATGTTATCAAAACATTACCTGGGGATAACATAGAACTTTCATCCTCTAATCTACAAAACACAGTTATCATTAAGTCTAACAGCGCCAAATTTAATTTACTAAGTATGTCTTCTTCCGATTTTCCTAAAATAAAACAATTGGAAAGTGACAATCATTTCACTATTCGCAGCAATATATTAACGGAATTAATCAAAAAAACCTCATTCGCCTGTGCTACAGAAATGATACGTCCTATATTTACAGGCTGTCTTTTAGATATAAACAGTGTAAGTCTTGTTATGGCAGGTACTAATACGCATAGATTATCCGTAAAAAAAGAAATTCTCGATAATTATGATACTAATTTAACAGCTAAATTAGTCATTCCAGCAAAACTCTTAAATGACTTATCAACATTACTGACTTCTGATATTCCGGTTGATGTCAATGTTGTTTATACACATAATCAAATTAGCTTTTCTTATGACAATATTTATATTGTTTCTCGCCTTATCGAAGGTCAATTTCCTGACTATAATAATGTTATTCCGCCAGCTTTTTCCACAACAGTAACCATTAAAACACATGATTTTCAAAGTGCTATTGATCGTGTTTCCCTTATATCACGCTCTAACCAATATAATATTATTAACCTTGACTTCACTAGTGATACTTTACTTCTTTCATCAGATAATCCTGAAATAGGTAAAGCTGAAGAAAGTATTAATGTTAAACTAGCGGGCTCACCTTTAAATATATCTTTTAATGCTAAATATATATTGGATGTCTTAAAATACATTAATTCTGATGAAATCTATTTTTCTTTTAACAGCGAAACAAGCCCGGTACAAATTAAGCCAACTGATGATGATATGTATATTTATGTAGTTACACCTGTTCGTCGCAATAAATAAATTTATGCTAAAAAAGACACTTCGCTTAATGAAGTGTCTTTTTTACTTGCTTTTTTTATGCTATGATGATATTTGGAAATTTATATAGCATTGAGGAATTATAATGAATATTGGCTCCATTTTTTTACGTAATTTTCGTAATTACAAAGAACTAAAATTAAATTTATCGCCTTCTTTAAATATATTTATTGGCAATAATGCCCAAGGTAAAACCAATATTATTGAATCTATTTATTATGCAGCATTAGGAACATCCTATCGCATAAAAAATGATAATGATTTAATTAATTGGCAGGACAATGAGGCTTTTATAAATATTGATTTTACTAGACTTGATATTGATAATAATATTAAATTTCATTTAAATAAACTTAAACGCCGTCAAATTTTACTTAATGGTGATAATATAAGACAAAAGGATTTGCCTGGTACATTAACAACAGTTTTATTTTCCCCGGAAGATTTATTAATAATTAAAGGAGCACCAGCCTTAAGGCGTCGTTTTTTAGATATAGAATTATCACAAACAAATTTATCGTATTATAATAATTTAGTAAAATTTAATAAAATTATTGTTCAACGCAATAATTTATTAAAAAAAATTCGTGAACATAAACAAAAAGCCGAAATGCTCGATATGTGGGATGCTCAATTAATTCCAGCAGCCTCTTTTATTTGGGAAAAAAGATGGGAGGCTGTCAAAAAGATATCTTCTTTTGCTGCTGTAATGCAGGATAATATTTCTAATAATCAAGAAAAATTGTTAATTAAATATAAGATATTTGCTTTTGAAGATATTGCTAATGTTTCTGGTATAGAAGAAGCCTATAAAGATAAATTATATGCAAATAGGTTTAATGATATAAGACGTGGGGCTACTGGTATAGGCCCACATCACGATGACTTGGAATTATTTGTTAATAATATAAATTTAAAGAACTTTGGTTCGCAGGGACAACAGCGTACAGCGGTATTATCATTGAAACTTGCTGAACTAGAATATATTAAAGATACATTAGGGCAGTATCCGGTATTGCTATTAGATGATGTTATGAGTGAACTTGATATAAACCGCCGTGAAAAAATGGTTTTATTCTTCCGTGATAAAAATATTCAAACATTTATAACAGCAACTGATAAAGATATGTTTTCTAATATCAGCAAGGCCAAATTATATAGCGTTACAGCTGGAAATGTTGAGGTAATAAATGGCTAGAAGAAGAAAAAAAAATAATGAATTTATAAATGTTGGCGAAGTTATTCCGCGAGCTATAAAACATCTTGCCAAATTTCCTGAATATAAACTATATCTTATTAAGCATTATTGGACTGATATTGTAGGTAAAGAAATCGCTGCCCATACTGAACCGAAAAATTTTTCTTTTGGTATACTAGATATTGGTACAGCTAACAGTGTGTGGGCCAATAATCTTTTATATATGAAATACGATATTATTGACAAAATAAATAATGAATTAAAATATAAGGTCATTAAAGACATAAGATTTTCTTATGGCAAAATGGGCAGCAATAAAGTTTTACCTGTCCGTATGCAGGAACAAAAGGATATAAAAAGAATACTAGCTAATATTAAATTAAATGCTGTCGTGCAAAAACAAATTAGTGATGACGTAGCAATTATAAAAGACGAAGAACTGTCCGATAAGATAAAAAATATTATGCTCATTAATAAAAAAATGAATGAGCTAAAAAAAAGCAAAAATTGGCATGAATGCAAAAGCTGTGGGGCACTATGTCCAAGCACGGAAATTTATTGCAGTATTTGTGAAAGATCTGTTCGCCATGAAAGACAAAGTCAGATACGGCAGCTATTAATGACCAAACCATGGGCTCGTTATGGTGAAATAAAAAATTATGTTCCTAATTGCACCAAGGAAATGGTAAATGATGCCAGAAGCAGCTTAGTGCAAAAACTAGCTGCTGATTTAAATTTTGATAATTGTGATAGTATTCAAATAAAAATGCTGGTAATGTTATATAAAGCACTGCCGCCAGAGCAAATAAATGAAAAAGTTGTATATGAAAATATCAATCGCTTAAAATATGACTTAAAATATGATGAAATGAAGAAACTTAATAAAAAGAAAGGGGGATAATATGTTTTTACATATTGGTTATAATATAACAATACCATTAAAAAGTATCATCGCTATTTATAATTTACAGGGAAATAAAAATAAGTCATTTCTTTCGTCTATGCGCCATAAAAATAAAGTAATTGATTTATCTGACAGGGCACCTAAATCATGTATAATAACTGACAGTAAAATATATTTATCATCTATTTCTGTGAACACATTACAGAAAAGAAATACAGAAAACACTTTATTTGGAGATTGATAAATGTCTAATGATACAATACATATCGCTTTAGGGGTAGATAATAATTATTTTCCTTATGCGGGAATTTTAATTACATCGATATTATTAAATTCACCAGAAAATAACATAATATTTCATATTGCCCTAAATGAAATATTATCAGATGACAATAGGAAAAAATGCAGTAAATTTAATAATATCTATAAAAATGCCCAGATAAAAATATATGATTTGTCTGAGCAAATAGATAAACTGCCTAATTTATCTATTTATACGGATAAAAGATTTAATAAATCAATTTTACTAAGATTATTATTACCAAAGATGTTGGATACGGCGATAAAGAAAATAATATATATTGACGCTGATATGTTATGTATTAATAATATCGAAACTTTATGGAATATGGATATTGCTGCTAATATAATTGGAGCATGTCCCTATAAAGAAAAAAATGGCCAAGAGCAAATTAAGCGATTGGGATTAAAAAATAACCAGTATTTTAATTCCGGGATGATGATAATGAACTTACGGGCATGGCAGGAAAAAAATATAACAGAAATTATCGTTGAATGTTATAGTAAATTTTATGAATTTTTTTTACTGCCTGATCAGGATGCCATAAATATTGTTTTACAGGGGAATATCCAGAAGTTATCCTTTAAATTTAATAGAATGCTGGCAGCAAATAATCGATTATTAGCGGCTTATGAACGAGATGATATTTTACTGCATTTTGTTAATGAAGCTAAGCCATGGCTTGATGGCAATACAGCTGCAATTGATGAATTATACAAAAAATATATGCATCAATCATTATGGAACGATATTAAGTTTATAGAACCAGATACAGCCGAATTAATGATATTGGCTGGGGAAAATTATGAGCAAAAAAAAGATTATAAAAAGGCGGCTCACTATTATAAAAAAGCGGCTAAACAGCTTTTTACCGAAAATTTGCAAGATAATAATGATTAAGCTAAATTTAATTTATAGTAATATAATATGAAATTATTTTATGATTTTATTGAATTGTGGTATAATAATTTAAAAATAAGGCGGTGTAATAATGAAATATACTTTTGAAGTAATATCTGTTGGTGAAAATGTCTTAAATTTTGTTAAAACTAATAACAGTGTTAATATTTTTGATGAAGGCTGCAGTGAAGGCTTAGCTGCAATGTCAATAGTTCATACTAAAAATAAGCTTATGGCAGATATAACAGCTGGTGATACTTTAGAGTGGGGTGCCTATAAGTTTAAGATAGTTGATATAGGCAATGCAGTTAATGACAACATAAAGGAACTTGGTCATTGCACTATTGTATTTAATGGAAAAGTTAATTTGCCAGGGCAAATGGCAGTAGAGGGAATGTATATTCCGCATTTTCGCATTGGTGAAGCAGTAAGTATATATTAAATTATTTATGCTATTTTATTTTGCCGTTATATAACGGTTAAATAAAGTAGTATTATTTGTTCCGCATTATTTTTTTGTAAGAAAATTTATAAAATAAAAATAATTTTATTTTTAGATTGGGGTGTTTAAATGAATATTCATGAATATCAAGGTAAAGAAATTTTTCGCTCTTATGGTGTTAATGTTCCAGAAGGAAAACCCGTTTTTTCTCCAGAAGAAGCTGTTAAGGCAGCAAAAGATCTAGCACAGGACGTAATTGTGGTAAAGGCACAAATTCATGCTGGTGGACGAGGTAAGGCTGGTGGTGTAAAAATTGCTAAATCGGTTGATGAAGTGGAAATTTATGCTAAAGAGCTTTTGGGAAAAGTCTTAGTAACTAAACAAACAGGCCCTGCAGGAAAAAAAGTAAACCGTCTTTTAATTGAATCAGGCTGTAATATAGATAAAGAACTTTATTTAAGTTTGACAGTAGACAGAGCTACTGCACAAATTGTAATGATTGGTTCTGAAGCCGGCGGCATGGAAATAGAGGAAGTTGCCGAATCTGCTCCGGAAAAAATCATAAAAGAATATATAGATCCATTTATTGGATTAACAGCATTTCAGGCTCGCCGCATGGCTTTTAAATTAAATATGGAAGCTGGACTTATAAATAAGGCAGCAGCATTAATGATGAACCTCTATAAGGTATTTGTCGAAAAAGATTGTTCTTTGGTAGAAATTAATCCTTTAGTTATAACTAAGGACAAAGATGTTATGGCACTTGATGCCAAGCTTAATTTTGATGACAGTGCCTTATATCGTCATGCTGATATAACGGCTTTACGTGACGAAACGGAAGAAGATCCTAAGGAAAGAGAAGCTGCTTTACTGGGACTTAATTACGTAAATCTTGGTGGCAATGTAGCATGTATGGTTAATGGTGCAGGCTTGGCTATGGCAACTGTCGATATTATAAAGCACTATGGCGGAGAACCAGCTAATTTTCTTGATGTAGGCGGTCAGGGTTCAGCTGAAGATGATGCCAAGGCTTTTAAAATAATGACGGCTGATGGACAGGCTAAAGGCATTTTTGTAAATATTTTCGGTGGTATAAATAAATGCGATATAATTGCTGAAGGTATTGTCGAAGCGAATAAAATGCTGGGGCTAAAAATACCTATTGTCGTTCGTTTGGATGGAACCAACTTCAAAGAAGGACGGGAGATTTTGCAAAAAGCCAATATTCCTAATCTTATTATGGTGGAATCAATGACTGAAGGTGCAAAAAAAGTTGTTGAACTTGTAAAAAATGCATAATTAAAGGAGGGTTTTTTGATGGGAATCTTTATTGATAAAAATACTAAAGTTATAGTTCAGGGGATTACAGGCAAGCAGGCACTATTTCATACTAAGAATATGTTGAATTATGGTACAAATATAGTTGCTGGGGTAACGCCAGGTAAGGGCGGACAAACTGTTGAAGGTGTTCCTGTATTTAATACAGTAGAAGAAGCTAAAGCGAAAACAAATGCTAATGCTTCAGTAATATTTGTTCCGGCAAAATTTGCTGCTGATAGTATTTTAGAAGCAGTAAACAGTGAATTAGACGTAGTAGTCTGCATTACTGAACATATACCGGTACAGGATATGGTAAAAGTGCGTCATTACCTTAAAGGTAAAAAAACACGGGTTATCGGACCAAATTGTCCCGGTTTAATGACAACTGATGAATGCAATATAGGAATTATCCCAGGAACAATACATAAGAAAGGGCATATAGGGATTATTTCTCGTTCTGGTACATTAACATATGAAGCAATGTATCAAATGAGTAATGCCGGTATTGGACAAAGCAGTATTATTGGTATTGGCGGTGACCCGATAAAAGGTACGGATTTTCTTGATGTATTAGAAGCTTTTAATGCTGATGATGAAACTAAAGCCGTATTGATGATTGGTGAAATAGGCGGGAATGCTGAAGAAGATGCCGCTGCCTGGATAAAAGCTAATATGAAAAAACCAGTAGCCGCATTTATAAGTGGTCGCCAGGCTCCTCCGGGAAAACGTATGGGTCACGCTGGTGCTATTATCTCCGGCGGTAAAGGTTCAGCGGCTGATAAAATTAAAGCGCTTAATGCCGCTGGTATAGAAGTTGCTGATACAGTTGCCCATATGGGTGAAACAATGATTGATACTCTTAAAAGAGCTGGCATTTATGATGAATGCCATAATGGCTGATACTTTTTTATATAGCGAATAAAATAACATAAACAAATAAAAAGATACGGCGATTTTTGTCGTATCTTTTTTAGTGTTATAAGCTGTAATATAAACAGATTTTATTAAGAGAAGGAAAAATTATAAGATGCGATGCTTTTGTTTAATACTTGTGATAAAATAGAAAGGCGACTGCAAAAAAATAACATTAAAAATGATAATATATTACCCATAAAAAGGAGATTACAATGGGAGATTTACAAACTGAGATACAAAAAAGAAGGACGTTTGCCATAATTTCACATCCAGATGCTGGTAAAACGACACTTACAGAAAAATTGCTGTTATATGGAGGAGCTATCCATTTAGCAGGTTCAATAAAATCCCGCAAAACACAGCGTCATGCCGTGTCTGACTGGATGGAAATAGAAAAACAGCGTGGTATATCTGTAACTTCAAGTGTGCTGCAATTTGACTATGCTGGCTGCCGCATAAATATTCTTGATACGCCAGGCCATCAGGATTTTAGTGAAGATACTTATCGTACTTTAATGGCAGTAGATAGTGCTGTAATGGTTATGGATGCAGCTAAAGGGATCGAAGCACAGACTAAAAAATTATTTAAGGTATGTAAACAAAGAAATATACCAATATTTACATTTGTAAATAAATTGGATAGATATGGTAAAGCACCACTTGATTTAATGACTGAAATAGAAGATGTTTTAGGTATAAGAGCATATCCGATGAATTGGCCGATTGGTATTGATGGACAATATCATGGTGTTTATAATCGAATAAAAAAACAAGTGGAATTATTTGCTGCTGATGACAGCCATGGACAAAAGGAAAGAGAATCAATTATTTTAGCCATGGATGACCCTGAATTAAAAAATAAGCTGGGTGAAGATATCTATCAAAATCTGCTCGATGATATTGATTTGATAAATGAAGCTGGTGAGGAATGGGATGACGGCAAAGTTGCCAATGGTGAATTAACACCGATGTTTTTTGGTAGTGCCATGACTAATTTTGGTGTAAGAAACTTTTTAGAGGAATATTTGCGCTTGGCACCAGCACCACAGGCACATATATCGACTGAGGGTGAAATTAAACCGGAAGATAAAGAGTTTTCCGCATTTGTATTCAAGATTCAGGCTAACATGAATCCGGCGCATCATGACAGATTGGCCTTTATTAGAATTTGCTCTGGTAAATTTGAGCGTAATATGCAGGTTTTTCACATGCAGGGAAATAAAAATATAAAACTTTCCCAGCCGCAGCAATTTTTAGCTCAGGACAGACAGATTATTGATGATGCTTATCCTGGCGATATTGTTGGCTTATTTGATCCGGGGATATTTGGTATAGGTGATACTATTTGTGAGGGAAAAAACAGATTTAAATTTGCTGATTTTCCAGTATTTCCACCAGAACGTTTTGCGCGTGTTGAGGCTAAGGATACCATGAAACGTAAGCAATTTATTAAAGGTATAACCCAGCTAACCCAGGAAGGTGCAGTGCAGTTATTTGAGCAGCCAGGAACTGGTATGGAAAGCTATATAGTAGGAACAGTCGGACAACTGCAGTTTGATGTACTGGAATATCGTTTAAAAAATGAATATAACGTGGATATTGTCATAACAATGCAGCCGTTTGAAGTAGCCAGATGGCTGGAATTTAAAAATGGCAGTATGGTTAAGCCGGAAAATTTACGCGGAGCTGATCGAGGCATGTTTGTTAACGATATGAAGGGACGACCAGTATTACTCGTTAATAATGAATGGGCCTTAGGCTGGATAGTAGATAATAATCCTGATTTATTATTACACAATGTACCACCAGATAAAGCTGAAATATAATGATAAATAAAAAAAAGTGAGAAATTTATTTTCTCACTTTTTTATTTTATGTTAACCTTAGTGGTAATAAGCATTTACACTGATACTACACTAATATAGTATAATGTAAATATTAAGTAAAAAATTAAAGAATAATGAGTGTAAATTTGACATACTAACAACTTTACTGTAATATTAAGTTGTTAGTTAATTATTTGGGCCAGGAAAGGATGATACTATGAGCCTAACTCTAGAAATGAAGTCCAATCACCCAATAGAGGTTGAAAAAGAACAGTGGAATGACTGGCACTGGCAGTTTAAAAATCGCATTATGGATTTAGAAAGTCTTAAAAAAAATATTAAATTAAGCAATGATGAAGAAGAAGGTGTAAAGAATTGTCTACAGACATTGCGGATGGCAATTACTCCTTACTATGCCTCATTAATTGACAGTAATGATCCCGATTGTCCAATACGCAGACAGGCGATTCCATCAGCACAGGAATTATGTAATTCACAATATGATTTGGAAGATCCATTAGCCGAAGACAGTGATTCGCCGGTACCAGGAATAACGCATCGTTATCCAGATCGAGTTCTTTTTTTAATTACAAATCAATGTTCAATGTATTGCCGACATTGTACGCGAAGACGATATGCTGGTACAACAGATAAACCGCGGCCGGTAAAAGAAATGTTGGCAGCTATTGAATATATAAAAAATCATACGGAGATAAGAGATGTATTAATTTCAGGCGGAGATCCGTTTGTGCTTAATGATGAATATTTGGAAAACATATTAGGAAGATTACGAAAAATCGAACATATAGAAATTATCAGATTTGGCACAAGGACCCCTGTCGTTATGCCGCAGCGAATTACCGATAATTTATGTAATATGCTAAAAAAATACCATCCAATATGGATAAATACGCATTTTAATCATCCTAGAGAAATTACGCCAGCAGCAAGGGCCGCTTGTGAAAAATTGGCTGATGCTGGTATACCCTTGGGCAATCAAACGGTTTTATTAAAAGGCGTAAATGACTGTCCTTATATAATAAAAAAATTAATGCAGAAATTAGTGCAGATAAGAGTTCGTCCCTATTATATGTATCAGTGTGATTTATCAAATGGTATTGAACATTTTAGGACTTCTGTTGCTACAGGCATTGAAATAATGGAAATGCTGCGTGGTCATACATCGGGTTTTGCAGTGCCAACTTATGTAATTGATGCACCAGGAGGCGGTGGCAAAATACCTATTGGACCGCAGTATCTTATTTCTATGTCAGAGAATAAAGTTATTTTACGTAATTATGAAGGAATTATAACAACGTATGACCAACCAATAGATAAGGAAAGTAGTTGTCATAAATGCGGTCTTTGCCATGAGATACCTGATAATAATAATAAAACTGGTTTAGAAAAATTATTTAGTGAACAGGCAAGAAGTTTGGTTCCAGCTAATAATTATCGTCGCAAACGCCGTAACAATACTTAACAAAAAATTATATTTGAGGTGAAAATAGATGCAGGCAGTTATTAGAGAGACCGAGAAAAAGAAGGAAAAAAATTTTTATGTAGAAAAATCAGCACAAGAGCTGGAAGTTAAATTCTTAGTGGATTTTATTAATAAGCGGTTGAAAATAATAAAATATCGCTGTAATGATTATGATATGTTGTGCCGGGAGATTGATCGAATGGCAAAAAAATATAATTTAACAAAAATTTTACTTACAGCCAAAGAAGATGACTGGCAGAAATTTTTTGTCAGAGATTTTATATTAGAATCGTTACATCCTGCATTATTTTCAGGGCAGCCTGGCTATCATATGTCCCAATTTACATCAATTGACAGATTAAAATCCGATGTATATTTTTTAGAAAAAAATATACTAAAAAAAATACAAGAAAGTTATCCTCACAAATTAAAAAAAATAGCAGATGCTTATATAATTGATAATGTTAAGGACAATGATATCAATCAATTACTTAATTTATATAAAACGGTATTTACAACATATCCAACACCAATAAATGATAGAGAGTATTTAAAAAAATCTTTATATATGAATCATATATTTAAAGTTATCCGCCATCAAGGAAAAATAGTAAGTGCGGCATCATTGGATATAGATAGGAGTACAAATAGCGCAGAATTAACTGATTGTGCCACTTTACCTGAATATAATGGTCAGGGGTTAATGGCGGCATTAGTCTGTGCCTTAGAACAGGAAGCAAAAAAGATAGGTCTGCATACAGTTTATACTATGGCTAGAGCGCGTTCTATAGGAATAAATAAGGTGTTTTATAACAACCAATATAAATATTATGGCTGTCTTATCAATAATTGTGATATCTGCGGACAGTTTGAGGACATGAATTTATGGTCAAAAACTATTAGCTGAATGTATAAATTTTTATAATACTGTATTTTGCATACAGTATTATTTTTTTTTACCATATTGCGCTAAAAATTAAAGTATTATAAAATATATAACTGTTATTATTAAATATATAAATATTATAGAGAAAGGATAGCAAATTTATTAAGTTGTACAGCTGATAATATTAAATTATTATATTAGAATTTTTTGTAAAATAGCACAATAATATTTTTAGGAGGACTTATCTTTAATGAATCTTTCATTTAAAATCTTTATAGCTTTAATTTTAGCAATAATTGTCGGACTTTTTACCGGGCATGAATATGTACCA
Organism: Pectinatus brassicae; assembly: GCF_014201835.1. GTDB lineage: Bacteria > Bacillota > Negativicutes > Selenomonadales > Selenomonadaceae > Pectinatus > Pectinatus brassicae. The sequence goes on from NZ_JACHFH010000028.1 coordinate 33,758, forward strand.
TTTTTCAATGCATGGGTGGCACCAATTGGTACGATGTTCATTAGTTTGATTAAAATGATTATAGTACCAGTTGTATTATCATCATTGATTGTAGGGGTAACCAGTTTAGGCGACACAAAAAAATTAGGGCGTATAGGTATAAAAGTAATTTTATTATATTTAATAACTACGGCTTTTGCGTTAGTTATAGCGTTAATAATAGCTAGTTTGGTGCATCCGGGCTCTGGTTTGGAGTTAGCTGCGGCTAAGGCACCGACAGTAAAACAGTCACCAGGCTTTATGGCAGTACTAGTAAATATGATTCCAACTAATCCGATAATGTCTATGGCTAAAGCAGATATGCTGCCGATAATAATATTTGCCCTGTTTGTGGGAACAGCTATTACAGCAGTAGGAGAAAAAGCTAATACATTATTGTCATTTTTTGATGGTTTAGCTGAAGTCAGCTATAAAATAATTGGCATGGTTATGGAAGTTGCTCCAATTGGTGTATTTGCTTTACTGGTTCCAGTGGTAGCAGCCAATGGACCTAAAGTATTATTGCCATTACTATCGGTTATTGCCTGCATATATGTAAGCTGTATTATTCATGCAATAGTAGTATATGCTAATATTGTTCGCTTTGTAGGAAAATTTAGTCCGATAAAATTCTTTAAAGGCATGACGGAAGCGATGTTGATCGCTTTTACTACTTGCAGCAGTGCTGCAGCTTTGACCATAAATATGAAAAACTGCCAGGAAAAATTAGGCGTTAAAAAAGAAATCTGTAGTTTTACGTTACCGCTGGGAGCGACTATTAATATGGATGGAACAGCAATATATCAAGGGGTATGTGCTGTATTTATAGCTACCGTTTATGGAATTCATCTGACAATGCCGCAAATGGTCATGATTGTATTGACTGGTACTTTAGCATCGATAGGAACAGCGGGTGTCCCTGGTGCTGGTCTTATAATGCTGGCACTTGTACTGCAGACAGTTGGTTTGCCGATGGAAGGGCTGGCTTTAGTCGCTGGTATTGACCGTATTTTAGATATGAGCCGTACTTGTCTTAATATTACAGGTGATGCCGCAATGACCGTGGCTATCGACTATAGTGAACGCAATCATAATTGATATAATAAAAAAAGCCGGAATAACTATGAAAAATAGTTATTCCGGCTTTTTTTATTATGTACGTTTATGTTAGAAAATAATATTATTTATTATTTTTCCACCAGACAATACCATCTTGTTTAGGCAGGGTATCGGCAGTAAATACAGGCGCCTTTATGCCGGCTTTTTTCTGTTTGGTATAATCTTTGAGAGCAATACAGGCTTGTTTAGCAAGAAATAAAATAGCGATAATATTGGTTATAGCCATTAAAGCCATAAATAAATCGGCTAAATTCCATACAAGGCTTAGCTGGGCAATAGAACCAAAGAATACCATTACAGCTACAAGGATACGGAAAAGATTTAAATATAAGCGATTGGAAGTAAGATGCTTAATATTTATTTCACCATAATAATAATTGCCAATAATGGAAGTAAAGGCAAATAAAAAAACAAGAATAGCAATAGCACTTACGGCAATATCACCAAAATACATTGATAAATCATGCTGGATAAGTTCTACACCAGTTAAACCAGCAGAATTATAATCACCAGTAATAAGAATAATAAAAGCAGAAGCGGAACAGATGAATAAGGTATCGACAAATACACCAAAGGCCTGAATGAGTCCTTGCTGTACAGGATGGCTGACATCGGCAGTAGCGGCAGCATTAGGAACAGAACCCATACCAGCTTCATTGGAGAATAAACCGCGTTTTATACCAGTCATAATTGCAGCACCAAGCCCGCCGCCGGCAATTTGCTGAATACCCCAGGCACTTTTAAAAATAGTGGCAAATACGCCCGGTAAGGCAGTGAAATTAAATAAGCAAATACCAAGAGCGGTTAATATGTATAGACCAGCCATTAATGGAACTAAAATTTCGGTTACTTTAGCAATGCGGGATATACCGCCAAATACCATTAGTGCTGATAGTAAGGCAATTACAATACCACTCATGGTTCTGTCAATGCCAAAGGCTGTTTGCAGGGATAAGGTTATGGTATTAGCCTGAACTGAATTAAAAATAAGACCATATGTAATACTGATTAATATAGCAAAAAATACGGCAAAAAATGGCGAATGAAGGGCATTTTTTATGTAATAAGCGGGGCCGCCTAAAAAGCCGCCTTTGCCGTCAGTGCGGGGAACTTTATATATCTGGGCTAAGGTACTTTCGACAAAACCAGTAGCAGCACCTAAAACAGCTATTACCCACATCCAGAAAATAGCACCCGGACCACCGGTAACGATAGCAATAGCAATACCAGCAATATTACCAACACCAACACGTGAGGCTGTACTAACACAAAATGCCTGGAAAGAAGAAATATTATTACCGTCAGTTTTAGTACCGACACTGCCGGTTATTAACTTAAACATTTCCTTAAAATATCTTATTTGTACAAAGTTGGTTCTTATCGTGAAAATAAGGCCTGAGCCAATTAATAAGATGATAAGTACATAACTCCATAAGATATCATTAATCTGTGATACAAGATTATTAACTATATCCATTAAAACACCGTCCTATAAAAATATTATGTGCTTACAAGTATTTTGCACAGAATATATTATATTCGTCTTAAAAAGTAAATATCCTTTAAAAATTAATAAAAAATTTTAAAAAACTTATATTTTATTTAATAGAGGGATGCTTTTATCATTAAATAATTAAGATTTATATAAAAATGTAAATCTTGTATAAAGTATATTTTTATAGTATATATCCATAAAAATATTAGTTTAAAATAGTATGTAATTTTTTTGCTAATAGTAAATTGAAATGTTTTTGTTTGTCCCGGCTCAAGTATTTACGGGCAAAAATATTGGGAATAGCAACACCGATCGCTATTGCTAATATAGTCAGACTGGCAATAATGCCATCCTGGAATATATGCATAAAGGCCAAAGTATCCATATCATTAACATTAATGATGCCAAACATGAGTCGGTACATTAATACACCGGGGATCATAGGAATAACAGAAGGTAATGTTATTATATGAATCGGTGCATGAACATAATGAACGGCTTTTATGGCAATAATACTTATGAGCATAGCACCAATAAATGAACCAATAGGTAATCCCATGTTTAAATTAAAATTAATGAAATTTCTGGTGCAGACAGAAATTATGCCGCCAAGGGCAACTACCCATAAAAGACGCTTGGGGACATTAAAAATAGTAGAAAAGCCAACGGAAGCAATGGCGGCTGCTATTGCGTAGATAAGATAAGAACTGTCAGGACGAGTATTTATAATTGTGAAATCATTGACTTGACAGATTTTAATCGCTAAAACAATGCCGAAGCTCATGCTGCCGACCATTAAAGCAGTATTAATGGCTCGAGTCATGCCGGATACAATATAGTTAGAAAGAAGATCATCAACTGAATTGATAAGGGGAATGCCCGGAACTATAAATAAAGAGCAAGCTAACAGCGGATGCCAGGGAGTAGTCGAACCAGGAATAAAGTGTGTTAGATATGCCAGCGTCGTTGCGCTAAAAGAAGCAATAGCAATAGAAGCATAAGGATTTATGTCCAATTTATTGCAATAAAATCTTATACGAAAACCAAGGGATGCACAGATTGCTGTATAAAAAAAGCTCAGCCAGTCACAGCCAAATAATTTACAAAAACCACCGCAGGCAAAGCCCGCTCCAATAGCAATAATAATTGGTGAATATTGCTTAGGGGTAGAAGTTATTTTTATAAGATCATTTTCATATTCATTTAGTGAATAATTTTTTTCCATGGCCCGCCAGGATAATTTACTTATTGCTGATATTTTTTTTAAATCAACAAGATGTTTATTGCATTTTTTAAATTTAGTTATGGAATAATTGCCATCGCTTAAGTTAATCATTATTGTTGTAAAGGTTATATGTATATGCAGTTTTTTTTTCAGGAATCATCATAAAAGCAGCAACACGTTTCATGGTCCGCGTTATTCGAGTAGAATCGGCAGCACTTTCCATAAGAATTTGACCTGTTTTTAATATTAGGAAAAGTTTTCTGCCTATATCTGAATAGGAATTTTCATTACAGGGGGTAGTAGATAGCATAAAATATCAAACCTTTTTTATAATTTATTTCATGAATAATTGTAGTCAGAAAAAAAAAACAGTCAAATTACTATAGTAAATAAAAATCATTCTTAAATGTAATATATAATTTCTACTAGTAATAAATAATAAAAAAAGCTATAATTTAATCATAGTTAATTATTATAAAAAAATATATAAATAAAAAGTACTCGTAAATTGCAATAGCAAATTGAACACTTTTTTATCCATAATTACTTTTGGTTAGAATATATTTTATCTAAATTTTCGTCAAAAAACTCTTCTGGTGTTTTGTAATTTAATAATTTACGAGGCAATCCATTGAGTTTATCAGCAAAAGAAAGAATCTGTTCAAAACGAAAACATTTAATGGAAACTCCTTTGGGCACAAATTTTCTTAGCATGCCATTATGCCGTTCGTTTTTGGCCCGCTCGTAAGAACTGTAAGGA
>NZ_JACHFH010000029.1 GCF_014201835.1 Pectinatus brassicae
TCCACCTGTTCCCATTTCGAACACAGTAGTTAAGCATCCACAGGCCGAAAGTACTTGGGGGGCAGCCCCCTGGGAGGATAGGATGTTGCCGGTTAGAAGCGTCTATGATTTTAGTTAAACTATTGTCATAGACGTTTTTTATTGTCCGAAAAAATATATATGGAAAAACATGAACTGTATAAGTAATAATCTTATACAGTTTTTTTATATTTATAGCTAATATTTATGCTATTATATAATAATGACATAAATATATTTAGAGATTTAAAAGGAGAGATTTGATAATGGAAGCACAGATTTTATTTGTTGCACCATTTTCCGATTTAGCGGATCTGGCTAAACGTGTTATAGAAGAAAAATTTCCCGATAAAAAAAATCTGTTTCAGGTGGTAAAAGGTGATTTAAAAGAAGCGGAATCTTTAGTCAGTGCAGCGGTTAATAATGGTATAGAAGTAATTGTCAGCAGAGGTGGGACAGCTTCCTTAATTGAAAAAAAGTTTGATATTCCAATTATGTATATTCAGGTAACGATTACGGATATTTTACAAGCAATTTTAACATATGATAAATATCCTGACCATATTGCAATTGCTGGTTTTAGCAATATGGTTTATGGTTCGGAAGAATTAGAGAAAATATTACATATAAAATTTACAGAAATAATATTAAATGATGTAAATGATGCCGAATATAAAATTAAGGAAGCTGTTAAGAATGGAATTAAATTAGTAGTTGGTGATGCAATTTCTGTAAAAATGGCGAAAAAGAATGATATTGATGGCATTTTTATTCAATCAGGCAGGGAGTCTGTATACAGAGCGTTAGAAACAGCTTTGCTAGTAGCATCAATACGAAGAGAAGAGCAGCGAAAAAGTGAACAATTACGTACAGTAGTCAATAAATCTCATGATGGAATTATTGCTGTAAATAAAAATGGCATTATTAATGTTTTAAATCCTGTTGCTGAAAAGATATTTCATATTACACATTTCGATGCTCAAGGACATGATTTATCAATTTTACTGCCTGATTTGCAGAAAAATTTACAAAAAAACGATATTATAGAAATTTATGATAAGAAATATACAATAAAAGGAAATGACATTTATGTAAAAGAAAAGATACAGGGCAGTATTTATACCTTGCAAAATATTTCTGAAGTACAAAAAATGGAAATAAATATAAGAAAAAAATTATTTACCAAGGGTCTTATTGCTAAATATAAAATGGATGATATTATTGGCAGTTCATTGCCCTGTACTAATATGAAGCGTAAAGCTGCCAAATATTCTTTAACGGAGTCAACTATACTGATTACAGGCGATTCAGGAACTGGGAAGGAAATGCTGGTTCAAAGTATTCATAATTTGAGTACACGGAGCAATGGACCTTTCGTAGCTGTAAACTGTGCAGCATTACCAGAAAATCTATTAGAATCAGAATTGTTTGGTTATGTGGAAGGGGCTTTTACCGGAGCAAAAAAAGGTGGTCGTCAGGGATTATTTGAATTGGCTCATTCTGGAACTTTGTTCTTGGATGAAATAGGGGAAATGCCATTACCTTTGCAGTCAAGGATTTTACGTGTTTTGCAGGAAAAAGAAGTCATGCCTTTAGGCGGAGAAAAAGTTATTCCAGTTGATGTTCGTATTGTAGCGGCTACTAATAAAAATTTATTACAGATGGTTAAAGCGGGAAATTTTCGTGAGGATTTATATTATCGCTTGAATATACTTAGAATCCATATGCCGACACTGCAGGAGCGGAAGACAGATATTCCGTTGTTAATAGCCAAATTTTTGCAGGATATGAAAAATATTAATCTGCGTATTACTGGAATGAGTGAAGATGCTCAAAAATATTTGATGAATTATAATTGGCCAGGCAATATCAGGCAATTTGTTAATATGATGGAACGAATTATGTTACTATCGACAGGACCTTTAATCGATTTGCGGGATGTACAAGATGCTTACGCTGATGATTTAGAAAAAGATATTGTTGTTACTAGCAATGAGCAGGAATCACAAATTGTAAATAATGTACAGAAATTAAGTGATGTGGAAGAATCTTTTTTAAATAAAATTCTAGCTGAAGAAAATTTTAACTTTACTAAAGCGGCTAAGCGTTTGGGAATACACCGTACTACTTTATGGCGTAAATTGAAAAATATTAATAATTGCAAAAGAAAACACTAAAACAGCAAAAAGCAACATTATATGATGCAGAATTGCATCATATAATGTTGCTTTTTATTATTGAACCCTATTATTATTAGAAATTTGAAGTTGGCACGCTCTTTGCATAATATATGAGTAAATGATTGCAAAGAAGGCGATTAAATGAGTAGACTAGCTGTTATCGCTGATGATTTAACAGGAGCCAACGATACGGCGGTACAATTTGCTAAAAAAAACATGTCTTCCTATGTGAAGCTCAATATAGATAAATTAGAAGACAATGATAGTGATGTTTTAATAATAGACTCTGACAGCAGGGACTTATCAGCAGAACAAGCTTATAAAAAAGTAAAAAATATTTCGGAAAAAATATACAAACAGAATATTTCTTGTGTTTATAAAAAAATTGATTCGACTTTGCGGGGAAATATAGGTGCAGAAATTAAAGCAGTTGCTGATGTTTTTTTACCGGAAATTGTTATTGTTGCACCGGCTTATCCTAGCAATGGACGTATAACAGTAGGCGGTTATCATTTGTTGGACGGAATGCTATTGGAATATACGGAAATAGCACATGCGCCAAAGACACCTGTAGATAAATCTTATATTCCTTGTATTATAAGACAGCAGGTTGATAGAAAAATTGGGGTCTTGGAATTAAAGACTATAAATAAGGGTTTGGCAGAGGTAAGAACACAAATAAAAAAATTTATAAAACAAGAAACTAACTGGATAGTTTGTGATGCGGCTAAGGAAAGTGATTTGCAGCTAGTAACGGAAGCTATAAAGGAATATCAAAATATTTTATGGGTTGGTTCAGCGGGGTTAGCCGGATACTTAAATGATTTTTATAATTGGATAGGAACAGCACATATTGATATTGCTGAACGCAGTGGCTCGGTTTTGATTGTGGCTGGAAGCATAAGTCATATAACACAAAGACAGATAAAATATTTGATGGCAAATAAAAATATAAAAACAATTAAAGTTGACATAGCACAAATTTTTATAGATAAAAAGCAGGAAGAAATAAAACTGGTGCAGTTAATGAATAAATATATGTCTTGTAAAATGGATGTTTTGCTCACTGCAGCCACCGATGATACCGATGTAGCAAAAGCTGCATGGTTAGGGAAACAATATGACGTGTCATTAAAAGAGGTAAGTGAAAAAACAGCCTGCTTTATAGCTGAAATAACAGCTAAATTGAATTTAGAACAACTAGCAGGGATGGTTTTAACTGGTGGTGATACAGCTGTGCATATTTGCCGTGCTATAAATGCTGATGCGATCCAGATAATAAATGAAATAGATACAGGCGTGCCGTTAGGGATACTTTATGGAGAAAATATAGAGCCAATATTTGTAGTTACAAAAGCAGGCGCTTTTGGTAAAGGGGATATATTTGTACAGGCGATAGACGCAATAAGAAATGGTGGGCATAAACAGAAGGCACAAGTAGAAAGGATGATTAAATGAAGCCGGTATTGGGAATTACAATGGGGGACGCTGCAGGGGTTGGCCCTGAGATAATAGTTAAGGCATTGCAGAATAAAGAGGTATATGAAACAAGCAGACCGATAGTATTTGGCGATAAAAAAATAATGCAGAGGGCGTTAAGAATTGTCGGGGCAGAACTTAGATGCCGTGCAATTGGAGCAGTAGAAGATGGCGGTAATGAGTATGGCATTATCGATATAGTAGATCTGGATAATCTGCCAGTGGATTTGCCATTTGCCAAGGTAGATGGCAGGGCTGGTAAAGCCGCATATGAATATATTGAAAAAGCGGTAGATTATGCGATGCAGGAAAAAGTGCATGCAATAGTTACGGCACCATTAAATAAAGAAGCGTTAAATAAAGGCGGAGTGCATTATCCCGGACATACGGAAATTTTAGGACATTTAATGGGGCAGAAAGATTTTTCTATGATGCTTACAAGCCCTAAGTTGCGAGTAATCCATGTAAGTACCCATATTGCCTTAAATAAAGTTTCTGAAGTAGTAAAAAAAGACCGTATTGAAAAAGTAATTGACTTAGCCTATGATGCATTGCGTTTGATGGGAATAGAAAAGCCACGCATTGCTGTTGCAGGTTTAAACCCACATTGTGGTGAGGGTGGGTTATTTGGCACAGAAGATGAACGGGAAATTGTTCCAGCAGTTAAGGCTGCGCAAGCTAAAGATTATGATGTGACTGGTCCGGTTCCACCAGATAGCGTATTTCATCGGGCTGCTAATTTAAATGAATTTGATATAGTTGTGGTAATGTATCATGACCAGGGACATATTCCAATTAAGGTATTGGGCTTTGACAGTGGTGTAAATGTTACGGTTGGATTACCCTGCATTAGGACATCAGTTGACCATGGAACAGCTTTTCCAGTAGCAGGAACAGGCAAGGCCAGTAGTGAGAGTATGATGGCAGCTTTGGAACTTGGTGCAAAAATGGCATCAGTGAAGTTTGCTGATATTTTAGTAAAATAAATTTTATAAATAGGGGATTTTAAAATGAAAGACGTTGAAGTAAAAGGTATTATAACACCAGTAGTAACAACATTAAATGAAGATGAAACATTTAATCCGGAAAAATATACAGCATTTATCAATAAACTTATTGATGCCGGTGTAAGTGGTATATTCCCATTGGGAACAAATGGTGAATTTTATGCTTTTAATAATGAAGAAAAGCTGGAAATAATAAAAACAGCAGTGAAAGCAGTAAACGGACGTGTTCCTGTTTATGCGGGCACAGGCTGTGTTACAACCAAAGAAACCATTGAATTATCCTTGAAAGTTAAGGACTTAGGTGTTGATGTGTTATCAGTGATTTCACCATATTTTGTAGCAGTATCACAGGATGATATTTATCGTCATTACAGTAAAGTAGCTGATGCTGTTGATATGCCAATACTCCTTTATAATATTCCGGGTAGAACAGGCAATAATATTGATTTTAAAACAGTGAAAAAATTATCTGAGTATAAAAATATTATCGGGATCAAAGACAGCAGTGGTAATTTTGATAATACCTTAAAATATATCGAAAATACTGATTCACGTTTAAAGGTATTAGCTGGCAGTGATTCACTTATTTTATGGACACTTATGGCTGGCGGTGCTGGTGCGATTTCGGGCTGTTCCAATGTATTTCCAGAGTTAATGGTAGATATTTATAAATATTGGGCTGCCGGTGATATTAAAAAAGCTAATGAAGCGCAGAAAAAAATACGTCCTTTCCGTAATGTAATGCAGATGGGCAATCCAAATTCAGTAGTAAAACTTGCGGTTAATTTATTGGGTAATGATGTTGGTCCAGCTAGAGAACCATCAAATTGTACAAATCCGGTTATTGTAGACACTTTAAAAGAAGTCTTTAAGTTATATTGAATTATTATTAGGAACGATAAACTGAAAATTTATAATATACAGGAGGATTAGCGATGGCTATTCATCAGTTCAGTACAGAAAGCACAATGTTTATATTGGCAGTAGTTGTTCTATATATTATATTAACTAGTTGGCTTAGTGTTAAACTTAGAAGTAAAACCAGTGAACAGTTTATGAATGCTGCAAAGGCAATGCCGGCAGTAATTGTAGGATTTTTATTGATGACGGAATTCATTGGAGCAAAATCGACAGTTGGAACAGCCGAATCGGCTTTTGAATATGGTATGGCAGCAGCATGGTCGGTACTGGCAGCTGCAGTGGGCTATTTATTATATGGATTGTTTTTTGTAAAACGTCTTTATAAATCAGGCGAATTTACAATTTCTGGTGCAATTGCTCAAAAATTTGGTCGTTCAACAAAAATGATTGTTTCAATAATTATGATTGCAGCTTTGTTATTGGTAAATGTAGGTAATTATATCAGTGGGGCAGCAGCATTAACACGTGTAATGAATATTAATATTCCATTAGCAATGTTGATAATAGCAATAGTAAGTACTTTTTATTATGTCCTAGGTGGAATGAAAGGTGTGGCTTATGTAACTATAATTCATGCGGCATTAAAATATATAGGCGTTATAATAATACTGGCAGTAGCGTTATCATTGTCTGGTGGAATTACTCCTGTTATTAATTCTTTGCCAGATTATTATTTCACCTTTGATGGACATATTGGAGGAGCTACAATATTTGCGTGGGTAATAGCTACTTCTGGCTCAATTTTTTCTACACAATTTGTAATGCAGGCAATATCTTCAACTAAAAGTGCTAAAGATGCTCAAAAAGCTTGTTTTATAGCTGTGGGTTTATGTTTACCATTAGGATTAATTTTAGCAGCTATCGGCGTAATTGCACATTTTCTTCATCCACAGATGCGAGCATTATTTGCTTTGCCTGTGTTCATTCAACAGATGGGGCCAATTTTGGCAGCAATAGTAACTACTTCTATTGTAGCAGCTGTTTTTGTTAGTGTAAGTACTGTTGCATTAGGTATTGCATCTTTGGTGGTAGAAGATTTCTATGTACCTAAGTTTAATCCAGAACCTCAAAAAAAATTAAAAATGACACGCATTATTTCAATAATTATTGGTTTCCTTCCATTATTATTCGTATTTGGAGTACCAGAAATATTAAAATTATCATTCTTTACAAGAGCTTTACGTTTAACAATTGCTGTCGTAGCAGTATTGGGTTTTTATTTACCATTTTTCAAAAGTACCTGTGCGGCTAACATAGGATTAGTTGTAGCTGCAGTAGGAACAGCAGTATGGTATCTGCTTAATAACCCGTTTGGTATTGATAATATCTATATAGCGTTGATAGTACCAGCTGTTGTAATGACTATTGAAAGAGTAATGTCTAAATTATTTACTAATAAAGATAATCAGGAAGAAACAATAGTACAGCATAATAAAGAAATTTTGCATTAAAAATAAGGTGAATTGTATGATTTTTGGAAATTTAAACAATATAGAAAATGAACTGCATTTTTATCCTAAAGCAGTTCAAAAAGGTATAAATTTTTTACTAGATAAGGAAAATTGGCAGCTCGAGCCAGGAAAATATCAGATAGAAGGCAATGATATATATGCGAAAGTTACTGAATATGATACGGAAACTGTAAAAGCACGTCATCCGGAAGCACATGTTCAATATATAGATATACAGTGCATAATAAAAGGAAAAGAAAAAATTGGTGTAGGCAGACTTCTGCCTGCATTTGATGAAAAAAAAATTTTTAAAAATGAATTAAAAGAAAATGATATTATACGCTATAATGACATTGATCAGGAGAATTTTATTGAGTTGAATCAGGGTTCTTTCGCGGTTTTTTTCCCTTGGGATGTACACAGACCAAATTGCAGTGTACAGGCATCACCGGAACATGTGAAGAAGATAATAGTAAAAGTAGCAGCTAGACTGCTCTGATAAAGAAGGTAGAAGATATGAAAAACACTAATGTGGTATATATGAAAAAGGTAGAATCAAAAGTTGATGAAGATATATTTGATGGCAAAATAAAACAGGATGCTGAAAAAAATTATGATTATGCATATTTGCCAACGCAGTGCCCACAAAATCATGCATCAAAATTATTGGAATTGTCCAATGGCGATATTTTATGTGCATGGTTTGCCGGAACTCAGGAAGGTGTAAGTGATATATCCATCTTTTTATCACGTTTGAATAAAGAGACTGACTGCTGGTCAAAAGCAGAAAAGATGTCGATGGATCCGGAGCGTTCAGAACAAAATCCGGTGCTTTTTGAAGATGACAGTAAAAAACTGTGGTTGTTTTATACGGCCCAGAAATATGGCAATCAGGATACAGCAATTGTCCGTTATAGAACATCGGAAGATTATGGCTATACATGGTCAGATGAAGATGTTTTTTTTGATGAACCAGGAACTTTTATCAGACAGTCAATTATTATATTAAATGATGGGACATGGTTATTTCCAATATTCCGATGTGCGGTAAAAACTGGTGAAAAATGGACAGGGGATCATGACACATCAGCGGTAAAAGTATCAGCGGATAAAGGAAAAACATGGCAGGAATATACAGTGCCGGATAGTGTCGGTCTTGTGCATATGTGTATTAATAAACTTAAAGATAATACTTTAATAGCGTTGTTCCGCAGCAGATGGGCCGATAATATTTATCGCAGCACATCGACTGATGGCTGCCATTGGACAACACCGATAAAATTGGATTTGCCTAATAATAACTCATCTATACAGTCATTTGTATTAAATGATGGAGATATTGTAATGGTATTTAATAATATAAATAGTACCCAAAGTGAGCAAAGACGGACATCGTTATATGATGAAATAGAAGAAGGCCGTGTAGATGATGCTGAACGCAATATAACACACGCTGTTCCTGAGGATAAATTGGGACGAAAAGCTGTATGGGGAGTGCCGCGTGCACCAATGACTATAGCCATATCACATGACGGCGGTCTTACCTGGCCTGCAGTTAAGATTATTCAGGATGGTGACGGGATCTGTCTTAGCAATAATTCTAAGGAAAAGAAAAATCGTGAATTTTCTTATCCGTCAGTACTCCAGAGTCGCGATGGCAAAATTCATATGACGTTTACCTATTTCAGACAAGTAATAAAACATGTAATACTTACTAAAAATTGGATTTTAGAAAAATAATTGGAGGAATTAAAATGCAACAATGTCAGTTAACAATACCAGCAGTAATATATGCTGGACAGGATTCAGTAAATAAAATCTCAGAAATTATCGCTAAAGAAGATGCCAAAAGCATTTTGATTTTTACCGATAAGGGATTACATGAACGTGGTTTATGTGATGACGTAATAAAGGCCTGCGGGCAAGTACCTTATAAAATTATTGATGATTTGACACCTGAACCAGCAGTAGAAGATGTGGAACATGTTATTGCCGAAGTTGGTATGGAAAAAGCTGACCTTATTATAGGTGTTGGCGGAGGCAGTGTTATGGATGCGTCCAAATTAGTCAGTGTAATTGTTGGTGCAGATTATAATTTGCGTGATTTATTAAAAGATAGCAGCATTGCCAGAAAACAAATAAAAACTATTATGGTACCGACAACCTGTGGTACTGGTTCAGAAGCTACCTGCAACGCAATTGTGGCAATTCCGGAAGAAGAAACAAAGCAGGGAATTGTAAATGATGGCATGATTCCTGACTATGTAATTTTAGATGTTAATATGATAGCTAAATTACCACCGCAAATTATTGCGGCAACCGGCGTTGATGCGTTGGCACATGTTGTGGAGTGCTTTACTTCCAAAAAAGCAACAGCATTAAGCGACACATATGCCAAAGAAGGAGCCTGCAAGATTTTTCACAATATAAAACAAGCTTATAATAATGCCGATGATATGCAGGCTAAAAGTGAAATGATGATTGGAGCATTTTATGGCGGAGTGGCAATAACCGGGTCAGGAACTACAGCTGTTCATGCACTTTCTTATCCGTTGGGCGGCAAATATCATATTGCACATGGCGTGTCCAATGCCATTTTATTTGCCCATGTAATGGCTTTTAATAAAGATGCCTGCGCCGATCGTTTGGCACAACTATGCGATGCGGTATATCCGGAATTATCAGCTAAAAGTGTTGATGAAAAAGCAGATTATATAATAAATGAAATAGCATCTATTGTAAAAGATACCAATATTCCTGTAAGCTTAAAAGAATTTGGTGTAAAGGATGACGATCTTGATTTTCTTGTAGATGCGGGCAGTAAACAGACGAGATTATTGGTTAATAACTGTAAAGAATTATCTTTAGATGATATTAGAAATATTTATAAAAAGGTAATGTAATATGCTGCTGGAAAATAAATACGCAATAGTAACCGGAGCCACTAGAGGTATAGGACGGCAGATTGCTTTGACGTTGGCAAAAAATGGTGCCGACTTGATTGTGACCGGAACAAATGATAAATTATTGCAGCAATTAGCTGAGGAAATACAGTCATTAGGTCAAAAATGTTTTGTTAATATTGGTAATATAGCAGACCCGGCTGCAGCAAAGGCTTTGGCAGTAAATGTAGAAAAAAATTTTCCCCAGATAGATATTTTGGTAAATAATGCTGGGATAAATATGCGAAAACCGACACTTGATATGCTTGATGATGAATGGCAGAAAATTATTGATGTTAATTTAAATGGAACGTTTTACACATGTAAGGCAATACTGCCTTACATGGTAAAACAGGAACATGGCGTTATTGTAAATGTTTCATCAAGTACAGCAAAAACACCGCATCGTAATGCAACGCCTGCTTATGGTGCATCTAAAGCAGGAATTAATTATTTGACGCAGCACTTGGCTTTGGAAATGGCTAAATACAATATACGGGTAAACGCTGTTTGCCCCGGACCAATTGAAACAGATATGTCCAAACAATGGACAACGGAGTATCGGAAAAAACTATTGGAACGTATACCACTCAAAAAGTTGGGACAACCGGCAGATGTGGCAAATATGGTTTTATTTTTGGCATCCGATATGGCGGTATTTATAACCGGGGAAAGTATTAATATCAATGGCGGCATCTATATGAATTAGATCATATTGTACTATCAATATAAACTATAGATATATTAGAATATGGAAAAAATAATGCCGTGATAGCAGATAATTGCTTATCACGGCATTATTTTTATCCTAATTATTTTTTAGAGGCATAGTAATATAAAGCGTGCCATAGACATAGGGGGCTAAGGCATAGGGCGGGTAGATAAGACTGATATAGAGCTTATTGTCTTTTTTGCTAATACAGTAGTCCTGCGGAATATATAAGTCACCGATAAAGGAATCTATTGAAACTGGAGTATTTCCATCACCGCCTAAAATGACAGCTTCCTTATTATCAAGCATTTTTTGCAGCTGGGGAGCTGTTATAGTAAGATAATGAGAGAGTGGAATTCGTTCACCGATAGTTTTATCATAGACAACGCCGTTAATAAAGTAATTGCCATGAGCCGCACCCTTATAGAAGCGGTATTCTTTAAAAACGAGCGAGACGATTTTAGCGTCATTGTAAGTAATATTATAATACATAGAACTGCTGGTATCAGGGATACTGTCAACAGCAGCCCGCATATCGGACAGATAGTTTTGGATATCGCGGTTAATCTTGAAGTTTATTTCGGAATCATTGGTCTGAATAACAGGATAATTGGATTTTTCACTGCCAATATAAAAAGATTTATTGATAATATCATTGGCATAAACAATATTAAAATTTATACAGGTAATTAAGGCGAACAGAGAAAAAATAATTAAAATCTTATTTTTGCACGATGACATGATGTGATACCTCCCTATTATTTGTTATAATAAACATAGCATTAACTAAGTACAATAGTCAATGACAAAATCTTTTGAATAATTAGTTATGCAAGAAAATCATAAAAGGTATTACACCTAGGTATCATCAGAATTTATCGGGGGTTTTTATGTTATAATAGTGGCAAATAGCGGTTTATAAATGGAGGAATCAGTATGGATTTTGTTTGCTCGGAATGTGGTCATCGGGAAAGTACCAATACGTATAGAGCTAAGTGCAGCAAGTGCGGTGGCTTATGGAAATTGGATTATACAGCACCTAAGTTTGATCTGGCTAAAGTAGATAAAAATACCTGGAGTATGTTTCGTTATCGGGAATTTATGCCGATTGAAAATGATGCTTGGCAAAATATTTCTTTAGGCGAAGGTATGACACCAATCATTAATTTTGCCGATGGTGTGCTGTTTAAAATGGATTATTGTATGCCGACGCTTTCGTTTAAAGACCGCGGAGCAGCTATGCTGATAGCCCATTGCAGCAGTATTGGGGTAAAAAGTGTTGTACAGGATTCCAGCGGTAATGCCGGTGATAGTGTGGCAGCATATTGCGGACGGGCAGGTATAAAATGTGAAGTTTTTGTACCTGAAGCAACATCACCTAAAAAAATTGGCATGATACGCGCGCATGGAGCTATGTGCAATGTAGTAAGCGGCACACGTGATGATTGTGCTGAAGTCTGCCGGGCTAAGGTAGCTAAAGATGGTGATTATTATGCTAATCATGTATATAATCCGTTTTTTTATGAAGGTACTAAAACATATATATATGAAGTTTATGAGCAATTGGGCAGAATTCCTGATAATATTATTATACCGTTGGGAAATGGTACGTTATTCCTAGGGGTAATTAAAGCCTTGGAAGAATTTTTGACCGCGGGCATCATCGAAAAAATGCCGCAGCTTATTGCGGTGCAAAGTGAACATTGTGCACCATTTGTGCAGGCTGTAGAGCAAAAATCAGATGTTCCGGTGGAAGTGGAAGTTAAACCAACTTTGGCAGAAGGTATTGCCATTGGAGTACCAATGCGTGGCAAGGAAATTTTACAGTATATTTATAAATATGATATAAAGATGATTGCTGTTCCAGAAGAAAAGATTTTGCCGACACGCGGGCAATTGGCAGCACAGGGGATTTCCTGTGAACATACAACTGCAGCTAGTTATGCAGCATATCAGATCTATTGCGAAAAATACGGAAAAATAGCTGAATGCCTAATTCCAATGTGTGGAGCTGGATTAAAATCAGAACCATGGTAATAAAAAAAAAAAACTGTTGTGGAATTTCCACAACAGTTTTTTTATTTATTTTTCTGTGTCTGGCGTATTTTTTTCCAATGCAGGACGCAGCGGATATTTTTATGAAGATGAGGAACTGCAAAACAACGATTACAGGATACACAAAGCGATTTATCACTTTGCCCAGTGGCAAATTTTGTCAAGATATCGGGTTCACAGATAAGCGCCCGCCCTAAAGAAATTAATGGGATATTACTGTTTTGAATTTTTTCAATGTCTTCGATACTTTTAATGCCGCCAACAATACTTATTGGCAGGGTAGTATGTTTAGCAAAAGAATTTATTCTATCGAAATAATACAGGGAATCAGTGCGGGATTTACTAAGAAAATCAACGCCGCTCCACTCGATGAATTCAACGTCAAGTTCTTGGCATTTTCTGATGATATATTCCATGTCGTAAGCATATTTGCGATCATCAGCATTTGTGTCATTATTTATTTTTATGGCTACAGGGAAATCAGCGCCGCATTTTTCTTTTATACCGCTGATTATTTGGGCACACAGACGAAATCTGTTTTCAATATTGCCGCCATAAATATCAGTTCTTTCGTTAAATGTTTCGTCAATAAAGCGTGATAACAAATAGCTGTGGGCGGCGTGAATCTGCACACCGTCAACACCAGCCTGCTTAAGGCGATAGGCAGCAGCAATAAAAGATTCACGAATAGTTTCTATCTGCTCCATAGATAAGGCAGCAGCATGTCGGTCCTTGCGTAAGTCACATTCGCTGACATCATAGTATTCATCAGTATCAATAGCGCGTGGGCCGGCATGATTTATCTGTGGCATAAATAAGCTGTTATGCTTATGAATAATTTCAGCGGCTTTGGTAAATTGCGGAATGTATTTATCATCATCAATACGTATCTGTTCTTTATTGGCCAGTCCGCCAGCTAAAACGCAGCAATGACCACTTATGATAAGGGCGATATGGTTTGCTGCCAAGTCATTGTACATTTGATATTCGACATCGGTCATAAAGCCGTCTGTATCGCCTAAAAAACTATGTACAGCAGAACGTATGAAGGGATTTTTCAAATTTAGGTGCTTAAGTTTTGTAGATTTATCTATTGGAATCATTTTTCTGTCCTTTGTAAAAAATAGTGAATAATATATGAAGTAAATAAAAAAATATTTACAAAAATAATTGTGATAAAGCAGTTATACGAATATTATCCGCTCCCTATATAGGGAGCGGATAATTATAAAGAATATATAATTTCGTTTAATCGTTAATACGACGAATATTTGCGCCTAAAGAACATAATTTATTAACAAGATTATCATAGCCGCGATCAATATGATGAATATACCCTATTTGGGTTTCGCCGTCAGCAACAAGTCCAGCTAGAACCATAGCAGCACCGGCACGTAAATCAGTAGCTTTGACTTGGCAGCCTAATAATTTGGAAGGGCCTTCAACTACAGAAGTGCGGCCTTCGATTTTTATATTGGCGCCCATACGTTTTAATTCATCAACATGCATAAATCTGTTTTCAAATACAGTTTCAGTAACCATGCCGGCACCTTCAGATACGGTGAGCATAGCCATGAACTGAGCCTGCATATCAGTAGGGAACCCTGGATAAGGCATCGTTTTTATATCAACAGCCTTAAGAGATTTATCATTTTTAACGCGAATGCCTTTAACATCTTCAATTATTTCAGCGCCAGCCTCAGTTAGTTTGGCAATGACTGGTTTTAAATGTTCGCTGATAGCATTTTCTATGTAGATATCGCCATGGGTCATAGCGGCAGCAACCATATATGTGCCGGCTTCAATGCGGTCAGGAATAATTGTGTAATTGCAACCGGTAAGTTTTTTTACGCCTTCGATTTTAATTACATTAGTACCAGCACCACGGATGTTGGCTCCCATCATATTTAAAAAGTTAGCTAAATCTATTATTTCTGGTTCTTGAGCAGGATTTTCCAAGATGGTTTTACCTTCAGCCATACAGGCGGCCATCATGATGTTTTCGGTAGCGCCGACACTAGGAAAATCAAGATAAATTTTAGCGCCTTTTAATTTATCAGGAACAGTAGCGTTGATAAAGCCATGTCCAATTTCAATCTGGGCACCGAGAGCCTCAAAGCCCTTTAAGTGTAAATCTATAGGGCGGGTACCAATAGCACAGCCACCAGGCAAAGAGATTTTAGAATGCCCGCAGCGTGAAAGGAGCGGCCCCATGATTAAAAATGAAGCGCGCATTTTGCGTATTAATTCATAAGGTGCATCACATGATGTGATGGTGGAGCTGTCAGCAGTAAAAATATGCTTTTCTTTATCAAAAGAAACTTTTACGCCGAGTTTTGTTAGAACCTCAGAGATAGTTTCTACATCATCTAAACATGGTACTTCTTCTAAAACGCAAGGAATATCTTGTCCTAAAAGTGTAGCGGCAATTATAGGTAAAACAGCGTTTTTGGCACCACTTATTTTGACGCGTCCGTGTAGGCGTGCGCCACCATTTATAACTAACTTTTCCAATTTTTATCCCCCGAAAAATGCTTATATCTTATACAGTTTACCATTTAAAAATATATCTGGCAAGATTTATATTAAGGAAGGAAAGTAATATAAAATATAGATATAATTAATTTTTAAAATAGCAGTTAAAATCAATATATTTGGCAGAGACGTCAAACTAACGAAGAAAATAAGAAAAAATATTGAATAGTCATAAAAATTATTGCAAAATGTCTTGCGTGAATGTATAATTTTTTATTGGATATATTATTTATAGGAAGGTTGGGTTAAATGTTAAAAAAAAGCAGCATTATTGACAACTTAGGCAAGTATATTTTTGTAGCAATGATTCTTGGTATAATTGCCGGGCTTACCATGGGGAAGCATGCAGAAATATTCTCACCAGTAGGTGACTTATTCATGCAGCTGATTAAGATGGTTATAATGCCGATGATTCTTTTTTCACTTATTGGTGGTGCAGCATCTTTAGGCGCATCAAGTTCTGCTGGGAAAATCGGTGTTACTACATTTGTTTATTATGGAGTAACTACGGTAATAGCAGTAATTATCGGTCTTATATTCGGTGAAGTATTTAAGCCGGGTGTGGGCATTGATTTATCAGCATTAGGCAGTGTGGCTGATGCAGCAAAATATGCTGATAAAGGGGCTTTGCCTGGTTTTTGGGATACTATTATTGGTTTTGTGCCGGCTAATCCATTTGAGGCTCTTGTCAGTGGCAATGTTTTGCAAATTATAGTATTTTCTTTATTTTTAGGTTTTGCTATTTCAGCGATGAAGCCTGAAAAACGTGATTATCTATTGAAATTATTTAATAATCTTACTGAAGCTACTATTGAAATAATGACAATTATTATGTGCTTTGCACCAATTGGTGTATTTGGCCTTATGGCTGGGTCTGTCGGTAAATTTGGTGCAGACGTGTTAGTTAAGATATTATATCTGCTGGGATTATACATAGCAGTATTATTGATTCATAATTTCGTTGTCCTTGGTGGCAGTGTAGCAATGTTTTCTAAATGTACATCCTATAAAGAGTTTTTCAAGCATATTTATAAGGTACAATTATTTGCATTTTCTACGGCAAGCTCTATGGCAACTTTGCCGCTTAATCTGCGCACTACTACTGATGAACTGCATGTTTCCAAGGAAACGGCAGCTTTTGCATTACCGCTGGGGGCGACCATTAATATGAATGGTAATGCTGCCTATTATGCTATGGCAGCCTGCTTCTTTGCCCAGATGTTTGGCATTCATCTTAGTGTCACTCAATATATAGCAATTATTTTTACATCTACTATCGGTGCCGTTGGTCAGGCAGGTGTTCCTGGGCCTACATTGCTTGTTGTAGCTGTATTAATGGCGGCTAATATACCAATTGATGCATTGCCTATTTTATTTGGTGTTGACCGTATATTTGACATGCTGCGTACCGCAGTTAATGTTACTGGGGATTCGGCCTGTGCAACTATTGTGGATAGATTGAGAAAAGAATAGTAATAAATATATTAAGCTGTTATGGGAATTATTTCCTGTAACAGTTTTTTTAGTTGGTAATGATAAAGTTGAAAAATATTTAATAATAGCATAAACTCTTACATAAGATATAAAATAATTATTTATAATATGGAGGTCTAATAATGGACAGCAGAATAGAAAAATTAGCCTATAATCTTATCAATTATTCAACACATATTGAAAAAGGTGAAAAAATTCTTATAGAAGTATTTGATACAGGAGTGGAACTAGCTCAGGCACTTGTAAAGGAAACCTATAAAGTTGGTGGTATTCCATTTTTATCAGTGAAGAACCAGATATTACAGCGTGAAATGGTCATGGGTGCGACAAAAGAACAGATGCAGCTTATGGCTAAATGTGAATCAATGCTTATGAGTGAAATGGATGCGTATATTGGTTTACGTGGCAGTGAAAATGTCAGTGAACTCAGTGATGTGCCGGCAGAAAAGATGAAAATGTATCAGCAGGACTGGATGAAACCAGTACATGGAGATATTCGCGTGCCATATACAAAATGGGTTGTGCTTAGATATCCTAATGGTGCTATGGCACAGCTTGCCAATATGAGTACCGAAAAATTTACTAACTATTATTTCGATGTCTGCAATCTTGATTATAAAAAAATGAATGAAGCAATGACACCACTAAAAAAACGCATGGAAAGCGCTGATAAAGTTCAAATAAAAGGACCGGGAACAGATATTTCATTTTCCATAAAAAATATGCCAGCAGTAAAATGTTCGGGTGAATGTAATATCCCTGATGGAGAAATATATACAGCACCAATAAAAGAAACAGTAAATGGCACAATAACCTACAATACACCGGCAGTTTATCAGGGGGTTACTTTTGAAAATATTTCCCTGACCTTTAAAGATGGCAAGATTATAGAGGCTACTGCCAATAATACTGAGGCATTAAATAAGATTCTTGATACTGATGAAGGTGCGCGCTATGTTGGAGAATTCTCTTTTGGCGTTAATCCTTATATAACAGTACCAATGAAAGATACTTTATTTGATGAAAAAATCAGTGGCAGTATTCATTTTACACCGGGATGTGCCTATGATGATGCCGATAACAGTAATCGTTCCTCGGTGCATTGGGATCTTGTTTTGGTTCAGACTGAGGCTTATGGTGGCGGAGAAATATATATCGATGGTGAACTTATCCGCAAAAATGGCATCTTTATCCCAGCAGATCTACATTGCCTTAACCCGGAAAACTTAAAATAATAAATATTAGTTTTGTGCAAGTTAATAAATAGTGTAGCCTTAAAGCCGTCCCTTCAGGGAAGGTGGCTTGACGAAGTCGAGTCGGAAGGGTTATAATTCCTCCGGCAGTTAAAATAATAACTAGTATAAAGCTGTATATTGATAAAAAAAAAGCTATCGTCAACTTATTATATTTATAAGTTGACGATAGCTTTTTTTTATGTTTTAATAATAAAGGAGTAATCTGTTAATTTTGTTAATAAGGAAAGACGGGTGACAATGTTGTCGACGAAAGAAAAAATATCGCCGCGCAATCTAGTATTATGTGGCTTGTTTACAGCACTTATTGCGATAGGGGCATTTATCAGGATTCCCGTGCCCGTTGTGCCGTTTACTTTGCAATTTTTGTTTACGATGCTGGCAGGAATTTTACTGGGGGGGCGCTACGGTGCTATAAGTGTGGCTATATATGTATCATTAGGCTTGATGGGATTGCCGGTATTTACTGAAGGCGGCGGCCCCGGTTATATTTTTCAGCCGACATTTGGTTATCTTATCGGTTTTATCATTGCCAGCGGTGTAACAGGCAGTATTATAAATAAAACTACTATTCCATCTTATAAAAGATTGCTAAGTGCGAATTTTATCGGACTTATTATCGTATATGCTTTTGGGCTTATTTACTGCTACCTTATCAGTAATTTTTACTTAGGCAAGGCAGTTAGTGCATGGGTAGTATTTTTATATGGTTTTATATTGGCAGTTCCTGGTGATATCGTGCTATGTATAATCGCCGCAGTTATTGGCAAAAAAATACTTCCGATTATAAATAGCAATAAATAAAATTTATTAAATTTTTTAATATTAGGAGAGCGAATAAAGATGCAGGAACAGCAACAGTACATAGAAAAATTGAAAAATAAAGTATTAAATAAGCAGCAGATTGATAAGGATGAAGCGCTTGAACTGGTAAATATGCCATTGGCTGAACTGTGCCAGGCTGGTAATGAGATTCGCCAGCATTTTTGCGGTAATGTTTTTGATATCTGTACAATAATAAACGGCAAAAGCGGCAAATGCTCGGAAGACTGTAAATACTGTGCGCAGTCAGCTTACTATAAAACTAAGGTAGAAACATATAATTTACTTGATAGAAAAGAAATTGTCGATGGCGCCCGATATAATGAAAATAAAGGGGTTTTGCGGTATTCAATAGTGACTGCTGGCAAGAGCCTTAATGATGCTGAGATTGATGAAATGTGCAAGACTGCGCAGGCAATTGAGGACAATGGAAAAATTAAGGTGTGTGTGTCTTTTGGCCTTTTAAATGAAAGCCAGTATAAAAAACTCAATGATGCCGGAATAAAGCGAGTACATAATAATTTGGAAGCATCAAAAAATTATTTTTCGAATGTCTGCACCACACATAGTTTTGACGACAAAGTAAAAGCTATAAAAGCTGCCCAGAAAGCAGGTATGACTGTTTGCAGCGGCGGTATCATGGGCTTGGGCGAATCCATGGAAGATAGAATTGATATGGCATTGTCGCTGCGGGAGTTAAATGTAAAATCAGTGCCGATAAATATGCTCAATCCAATTCCGCATACACCATTTGCGGATAATAAGGTGCTTACTAATGATGAAATGTGTCGTATTGTGGCTATTTATCGTTTTGTTTTGCCGGATGTTTCAATAAGATTAGCAGGCGGTAGAGGATTACTGCCTGATAAAGGAGAAGGCTGCTTCAAATCAGGTGCTAATGCGGCAATATCAGGTGATATGCTTACAACCTCCGGGATAACGATTGATACCGATATGGCAATGATTAAAAAATTAGGATTTGAAGTGGGGCTTTGGAATGAATAAGACAAAAGGTCTTTTTATTACGGCAACAGGAACGGATGTGGGCAAAACCTATGTTACCGGCTTGATTGTAAAGAAAATGCGTGATGCTGGGTTTAACTGCGGCTATTATAAAGGTGCTATAAGTGGCGCTGACAGCGTAGCCCAAAGTGATGCCGGTTATGTCAATAAATTTGCCGGTATTGGGCAAAGTGAAGACAGTCTTGTCCCTTATTTATATAAAGAGGCAGTGTCACCGCATTTGGCAGCTAAAATAGAAAATAAGCCTATTGAAATGGCGGTAGTTAAGGCAGGATATGCTAAAAATGCTGCTAGTTTTAATTATTTGACGATGGAAGGTAGTGGCGGCATAGTCTGTCCGATTCGTCATGATGATAAAGAAAAGATTCAGCTGGAAGATTTTATTAAGGAACTGTCCCTGCCATCTCTTATTGTGGCAGATGCCGGCCTTGGAACAATAAATTATGTAGTGCTTACAGTAGAGTATATGAAAGCACGTAATTTACCAATAAAAGCCATTATTTTAAATAATTACAGCGGTGGTATTATGCAGGAAGATAATATCAAGATGATTGAAGAAATGACTAATATAAAAGTAGCCGCTTTAGTAAAAAAAGGCGATACAGAACTCGATATAGCAGCTGAGGCTTTGGCTGCATTTTATGAATAAATTAAGTGAAGAGGCGTTAGTACATTGAATAAACTTATTGAGGAAGATTTAAAATATATCTGGCATCCCTGCTCGCAGATGAAGGACTATGAAACGCTTAAACCAATTGTTATCGACCATGGCAAAGGCTCATATCTTTATGATGTTGACGGCAATGAATATATTGATATTATAAGCTCATGGTGGTGCAATTTGTTGGGGCACTGTAATCCTAAGATTAATGCTGCTATGAAAAAACAACTCGATACTTTAGAACATGTAATTTTTGCTAATTTATCACATGAGCCGGCCATAAAGCTCTGTCAGGAATTAATAAAAGTAATACCTAAGGGATTAGTTAAATTTAATTTCAGTGATAATGGTTCAGCTTCAGTGGAATGTGCCCTTAAAATGGCGTTTCAATACCATGCCCAGACGGGACAATCTAAACGTACACGTTTTATGTGTTTGTCAGAAGGTTATCATGGTGAAACTGTCGGGGCACTATCGGTAGGCAGTATGGATTTATATGCCAAAATTTATAAACCGATGCTGATGGAAACAATTCATATCGAGGCACCGGACTGTTATCGTTGTCCTTATGGCAAAGCACGTGATAACTGCCAGTGTGAATGTTTTGTCAATGCTGAAAAAGAGTTTGAGCGTTACGGTGCGGAAACTGCAGCACTAATAGTTGAACCATTATTGCAGGGCAGTGCCGGCATGCGTATTTATCCGGCACGTTATTTGAAAAAATTGCGGGAACTGTGTGATAAGACCGGAGTATTATTGATAGTAGATGAAATTGCCACAGGATTTGGCCGTACGGGCAAAATGTTTGCTTGTGACCATGCCGGAATTTCACCGGATATTATGTGTATATCCAAGGGCCTTACGGGCGGCTATATGCCAATGGCAATGACAATTACTACGCAAAAGATATATGATGCTTTTTATGATGATTATGGCAAAGGTCGTGCTTTTATGCATAGTCATACCTATAGCGGTAATCCATTAGGCTGCAGTGCGGCATTAGCTGTGCAGCAGATAATGCGCGAAGAGCATATTTTAGAAAATGCCGCCGAGACAGGAAAATATTTAACGGCTAAATTGCAGGAAAAACTGGCAGATCATAAAAATGTTGGTGAAATACGCTCGTTGGGATTAATAAATGCTATCGAGCTGGTAAAAGATAAAGATACGAAACAGCCATTTGATGCTAAATTGCGTACGGGTTATCAGATATATAAGAAGGCCTTGCAAAAAGGATTGTTACTACGCCCATTAGGTGATGTATTGTATTTTAATCCAGCACTTAATATTGATAAAGAAACTATCGATAAAGCGATAGATAGATGTATAGGATCTATGGATGAAATATTAAAATAGCATATATAAAAACAGATTGCCGCAGTATATATTACTGCGGCAATCTGTTTTTACATTATTGATAGTTGTGAATTTAAAACATCGGTGATAAACATGTGTCCGGGAGCATGCGTTATCATGAGTGGTGGCTTAGTAGTCATGGCGATTGACTGCGGGGTTACGCCGCAGGCCCAAAAGACAGGGACTTCGCCATCACGTATTACGGAGGCATCACCAAAATCAGGCTTATTGATATCTTTAATGCCAATGGCTTCAGGGTCACCAATATGGATAGGTGCACCATGAACATAAGGCATGCGGGTTGTTATCTGCACAGCGCGGATAGCATCAGCCGGTTTCATCGGGCGCATGGATACAACCATTGGGCCATGGAAAACACCGGCGGGAACACAATCGATATTGGTTTTGTACATAGGGACATTATGATTATCGGTGATATGGCGCAGTTCAAGTCCGGCATCGAGCATCGGGCTTTCAAAAGAGAAGCTGCAGCCAAGTAGAAATGCCACTAAATCATTCTGCCAGTATTTTTCAATATCGGTTACTTCATCGGTCATTTCGCCATGACGATAAATACGATATTTAGGAATATCATAACGTAAGTCAGCATCAGGGGCGGTAAGATGAGGAATAGGACTGCCGGCATCAGTGACATCAAGAATCGGGCAAGGTTTTTTATTGCGCTGGCAGAACAAGAGAAAATCAAAGGCCAGATCTTTAGGTAAAATAGCCATATTAGCCTGGGCATAGCCATTGCACATGCCGCTGGTCTGGGCAATAAGTTTATTTTCCCGTATTAATTTACGAACAGCATCAGGCGAAGCATTAGCATAATCCATTTTTTTTCTCCTCTTTATATAGTTATTTATTTCGTATTGTGCTAGTTAGATTTTAGAAGAGTGAAAGGCTCCTCTGTAGGCTATAATTCTTTGCGCTTTAGCGCTTAGAAATGTAGTACACATTGTGTGCGGAGTTGGCAGCAAAGCTGACTGAGGTATTAACCCTTCCGACTTGACTTCGTCAAGCCACCTTCCCTAAAGGGACGGCTTTAAAGACCACACTAGTTTATTAACTAGCAAACATGAATCTATTTATTTTCTATAAGTTGGGCTAATACCTCATCTAAATGGTCTTCAAGGTAATTGGTATCAATTTTGCCAGCCCGAAAAGTTTCATTTAATAATAATCTTTTATGCATATCGATAGTAGTTTTTACACCGGTTATCTTAAAATTATTTAAAGCATGCAGCATTTTATCAATTGCTTCAGCACGAGTTGGTGCCCAAACGATAACTTTGGCAATCATGGAATCATAAAATGGTGTAATTACATTTTGGCTGTACATGGCACTGTCGATGCGAATACCTTTGCCGACCGGCGGATAGAAGGCATCAATTGTACCGGGGCAGGGCATGAAATTATTGTAGGGGTCTTCGGCATTTATGCGGCATTCTACAGCCCAGCCATTAATATGGATTTCATCTTGTGTCCAAGGCAGTACCTTACCAGCGGCTACGAGCAGCTGAGCTTTTATCAAATCAGTGCCGGTAACCATTTCGGTAACAGGATGTTCAACCTGGATACGGGTATTCATTTCCATAAAATAGAAATTATTTTTTTCATCAACAATAAATTCTACAGTACCAGCACCGCTGTAAGCAACGGCTTTGGCCGCGGCAACAGCAGCCTGCCCCATTTGTTCGCGCAAACTGGCATTCATTATCGGTGAAGGCGATTCTTCGAGTAGTTTTTGATGACGACGCTGTACCGAGCAGTCACGTTCACCCAGATAAACAACATTGCCATAGTTATCAGCCATTATCTGTATCTCTACATGGCGGGACTTGGTAAGATATTTTTCCAAATATACACCGGCATTGCCAAAGGAACGTTCAGCTTCTTGGGCGGCTTGGTGCAGGGCTTTTTCCAGCTGGGAAACATTATCAACGACACGCATACCTTTGCCGCCACCACCGGCAGTAGCTTTGATTAAAACGGGATAACCAATTTTTTCGGCAATTGCCGTTGCTTCACCTACATCGTGGATAAGCCCCTTGGTTCCGGGAACGATAGGGATTTTAGCATTTTCCATAGTATCACGGGCAATGGCTTTGTCGCCCATTTTTATTATGGCATTGCTTGATGGTCCGATAAATATCATACCAGCATTAGTGCAGGCCTGGGCAAAAGCCGCATTTTCCGCTAAAAAGCCATAGCCGGGATGGATGGCGTCGGCTTTGGCATGCTGGGCAACTGTCAGTATACGGCTGATATCAAGATAGCTCTTTTTGGCCTGAGCACTGCCAATACAGTATTTTTCATCGGCTAGTTTTACATGCAGGGAATTTTTATCAGCCTCTGAGTAAATGGCAATAGATAAGATGCCCATTTCTCGGCAGGCTTTGATTATTCTGACAGCAATTTCACCACGATTAGCAATAAGAACTTTTCTAAACATAATATCACTGCCTTCAATAAGTTTTTATTTTAAACAACGGCTGACCATATTCAATGAAATCGCCATCTTTTACAAGAACTTCCACGATTTCGCCTTCTTTTTCGGCTTCAATTTCAGAAAACAACTTCATTGATTCTAAGATACAAATAATGGTGTTGGGATGAACTTTACTACCAACTTCCACAAATGATGCTGTATCTGGCTCAGCGGAGCTGTAAAAAGTACCAACCATCGGGGAGCATATTTCGTCAACATTATCATTGCTATTAGCAGCAGGACTGACATTTTGAGCGGCAGGGATAGTTGATGCTTTCTCGGTTGCGGCTGGTGTCGCAGTAACTGTGGCAGAATCTTTTTCCAGCAGTAGTTCGCTGTTATCATTAAGTTTTAAATGTAATTTATTCAGATGGGAATTTTCCAAGGTATAAATAAGGTCTTTGATTTCGTCTATATTAAACAAGGTAAAACCTCCTGTCAGTTTTTAAGTTTTGCCATTATGGCAATTTTTATGTTTTCCATATGCTTTTCCATGTCGATAAAGCTTTGCTCAGCTTCTTCGTGACTTACTAATTTAAAGTGGATGGGATCATTAGGCTTGAGCTGCGCGATGCGGGCAGCGTCAACGGTAATAGTTTGGGCAATTATTGGATAACCAGCTACTGATTGATGGTCAGCCATTAAAATAATTGGCATACCTTGCGGCGGTACCTGAATCGTTCCTAAATTAATTGCCTCAGAAATTATTTCCAAAGGTTTTTCGGCTTTTAAAACTTCACCCTGCAAGCGATAGCCCATACGGTCAGCATCTTTACTTATGCGGTATTGGGAAGAAAAAAAGTTGTATTTAGCAGATTCACTGAAATATTTATAATGCAGACCGGCGGTTACACGAATTGGCTTAAGCAGTTTTTCTTTGGAAAATTGCGCTTTGCCGATAAACCAGCGAGCCTGGGCAAAAGACTGGGCACCGCGGGATAATAGCGAGGCCAGTATATGTTGGCTGAAAGCTGTAGGTGTGCCAGTGTTTAATAAATCGTTTTTTTGCAGGGCACGCCCCTGAAAACCACCAATGCCGGCACGCAGATAAGTGCTTTTGCTGCCCATTACTTTATCGATATCAAAACCGCCAGCAACCGCCAGATAAGCGCGACAGCCTAATTGACAATTGGAAAATTTCATAATTGCACCGGCTTTTACGGCAACAGGCCGCATATATGGAACCGGCATACCGTCAATAATCGGCTTGAAATCACCGCCTGTAACGGCAATTAAAGTATCGGCAGTAAATTCGATAGTAGGACCAAGCAAAGTTATTTCTAATGCCGCTTCATTTTCATCATTGCCAACCAGCATATTAGCCAGACGCAGCGAATATGTATCCATGGCACCGGATACTAATACGCCTATTTTTTGATAGCCATAACGTCCACAGTCTTGAATAGTAGTTAATAAACCGGGACGAATAATTTTTAAACTCATAATTTATCGTCCTCCATTTTCTTGTATTCTTGTGGTGAGATAGGAATAAATTTTACGATATCGCCAGCATGTAAGAGGCTGGGATCATCAGCATTAGGTAGAAATAAGTCAACAGGGGTACGGCCAATAAGCTGCCAGCCGCCCGGAGTACTTATCGGATAGCCGCCAGTTTGTTTACCAGCAATACCGATGCTGCCAGCCGGGATGCTAAGACGCGGTTCACTGCGCCGTGGTGTAGCAATGCGCTCGTCCATACCACCCATATAAGGGAATCCGGGACAAAAGCCAATCATATAGACAAGATAATCGGGCTGGGTATGGATGTTTATTACCTCATCGGTGCTAAGATTATGATATTTGGCTACATATTCGATATCAGGCCCACATTCGCCACCATAACAGACCGGTATCTCAATTGTTTTAGGCATAGCGGCAGGCAGCTTGGCAGCCTTTTCAATGTATTCATCAATAATATTGGAAATAATAGCAAAGACGGTTTTGTTTTTGTTGTTGGTGTAGCTTTTTTTAGCAATAAAGGGATTATAGTAAACAGCTACACTGGTATAAGATATAACATATTCTAGAAAACCGGGAAAGGGATGCTTATCTATATACATAGCAAGATTTTGGCTTTTTTTATGTATCTGCGGATTGATTTCATTGCCAAAAGTTACAAGCAGTGCTGTTTCGCCCAAGGGCTTTATTGTATAAGAATTTTTATCCAAGATTAACCTCCTAGTGCTAATTAATAATTAGTGCAGAAATTTTATTATGGTTACTATACTCATATAGGCAGTCATTATAACGACCAAGCCACCGAATGCAGTCATCCAGACAGGATGTTTATAATCACCAATAATTTTTTTATTGTGTGCAGCGACAAGTATGACGCCGAGAGTTATTGGAAGAATAAGACCATTTAGTGTTCCGACTAAAACGAGGATAGTAACAGGTTTGCCGACAATAGCAAAAACGAGAGTGGAAAAGATAATAAAAGCGATAACCAGCCAGCGGTAATTGTCATCAAGTTTTTTGCTGTAAGTTCTGATAAAGGAAACAGAAGTATAAGCGGCACCGATAACGGAAGAAATTGCCGCAGCCCACATTACTAAGCCAAATACTTTATAGCCGGCAACACCAATAGCTAAATTAAAAACTGAAGCTGGCGGATTGGCTTTATCAAGCGTAAAACCGGCAGTAAGGACACCCAATGTAGCTAAAAACAAGAAAACGCGCATGATGCCAGTGACACATACACCGGTAACCGAGCTACGGGTTATCTGCCCTACGGCTTTTTTACCTACGATACCAGCATCAATTAAGCGATGTCCACCGGCAAATGTAATATAGCCGCCGACTGTACCGCCGACAAGGGTAATAATAGATATGATATCAATGTGGTCAGGCATAAAAGTTTTGGTGATGGCTTCACCAACCGGCGGTGAAGATGAAATAGCCACATATAATGTCAGCAAAATCATGATAAAACCGGCTATCTGGGTAAACCTGTCCATTACTTTACCGGCTTCTTTTACCAGAAATATTGAAATGGCGATGATGCCGCTGATTATGGCGCCTACAGCAGGACTGACACCGAACAGGACGTTAAAGCCAAGACCGGCACCAGCAATATTGCCAATATTAAAAGCCAGTCCGCCGAGGATTATCAGCAGTGAAACAAAATAGCCAAGACCAGGAAAAACCATATTAGCGATGTCCTGCCCGCGCTTGCCAGATACACCGATAATGCGCCAGATATTTAACTGGGTACCGATATCAAGAATAATTGATAATAAGATTACAAAGCCAAAACTGGCCATTAAAGTTTGAGTAAATACGGTAGTTTGAGTAAGAAAACCAGGACCGATAGAAGAGGTGGCCATTAAAAAGGCAGCGCCCATTAAAACGCTTAAAGTACTTTCTTTTTTTGCTTTCATATAAGATCTCCTTGTGGATAAAAGTTAGAGGATATTACTTAATAAATAGATATTATTAATCAGCCATAAATGATTTTATGGCAACGTTTTCTGCCTGCAAAGCTGCGGTTATTTTCTCGGCAAAATTAAGTGCTTTATCATTATCACCGTGGATGCACATGGTGTCGGCAAGAACTTGTATTTCTTTGCCATCAGCGGCAGTAACTGTACCTGTTTTTATCATTTGCAATACCTGCTTTATAGCTATCGCATCATCGGTTAGAACGGCTCCAGGCATACTGCGCGGCATCAGTGAACCGTCAGCCATATAAGCCCTGTCGGCAAATACTTCACTGGCAGTGCGCAGGCCAATTGCATCACCGGCTTTAACTAGTTCACTGCCAGCCAGACCAAAGAGTATTAGGCTGTTATCAACCGCAAAGATGGCTTTGGCAATGGCTTCAGCTAGTGTTTTATCCTTGGCAGCCATATTGTATAATGCACCATGCGGCTTTACATGCTGCATTTTTCCGCCCAAGGCTTTAACAAAACCGGCTAGAGCACCTATCTGATAAACGGTAATGTCATATGCTTCAATTGGTGATATTTTTATATTGCGTCTGCCGAAACCATTTAAATCCATAAGACCGGGATGTGCACCAATGGCAACATTGTTTTCAAGGGCGGTCTGCACTGTTTTATGCATTACATAGGGGTCACCGGCATGAAAACCACAGGCAATATTGGCTGAAGAAACATATTTTAAGACTGCTTTGTCATTGCCTATTGTATAAGCACCAAAACTTTCTCCTAAATCGCTGTTCAAATCTACTTTTAACATATAAAAACTCCTTTATCAAATATACAAAAAGGCGCTAATAAATAGATTAGTTGAGATTAACTAATTTATTTATTAGCGCCTTTGCTAAATGTTATTTACAATATTACATGCTGATTTTAGCATAAAAAAATATAATAATCAATATATAGCAGCAGACAAACTTAATAAAAACATATAAAGTAAAATATATTATTATAAAATTTAAATTAATTAAGAAAAATACAGAATAATTAAATTAAATAAAGCGGTATTATATAGAATTTATTAGTATTGTAAATATATACAATAACGGTATAATAAAAAGTACATATATGTAAAGGGAGATGTGTTGATGCAGGGAAAAACTATTCAGGAGATACAAATCGGTGATTTTGCCGAGCATACAAAAACTATTGCTGAAAGTGATGTCTATTTATTTGCCGGAATTACTGGTGATATGAATCCAGCGCATACAAATGCGGTAGAAGCAGCAAAGGGAATGTTTAAAGAACGGATTGCCCATGGTATGCTTAGTGCTGGTCTTGTTTCAGCTGTCTTAGGGATGTATCTGCCGGGACCAGGGACGATATATATGTCACAGACATTGAAATTTACAGCACCGGTAAAGTTTGGTGATACAATTACGGCTAAAGCCGAAGTTCTTACACGTGACGAAAGAAGAAACCGCATAACACTAAGAACCACTTGTACTAACCAGGACGGGAAAATAGTTTTGGATGGAGAGGCTTTAGTGATGCCACCCAAGAAAAAATAATTAATAAATGAGTACCTGTTGGTTAATGTATACATAATTACTGGCAGGTATTTTTTTGTGCCTATTTACAAAACAAAACATAATTAATATAGTAATAATGTGTACAAATGATATGTTTGTGAAAATATAAACATATATCTATTTTTTATAATAACTTTTATTTTACATAATCATAGAGTATACTTAATTGTAATGGTTATTATTATACAACGGTAAAGGCAGGATGATTTTATGATTGAAGACAGCAGTAAGTTTGAGTTAACAGAAGAACTTAAAGCTAGTATTGATAAGATATTAGTAGAGCATTATCATGATTTTACCCAGATTGTCGGCATCCTTTTAGATGTACAAAGTAAGATTGAGCAGCATTATATTCCCAAGATTGTTGCCTGTTATGTGGCAGAAAAACTGCCGGTTAAGTTATCAGTTATATATGATTGCATGACATTTTATGATGCCTTAAGTGATAAACCGCGTGGGCGTTATCCAATCGAAATTTGTGACAGTATTGCCTGTAAGGTTAATAATAATGAATTTTTGTTAAAAACATTAAAAGAGCTTTTAGGTATAGATTTTGGTACGGTTACATATGATGGTCGTTTTACAATAGAAAAAGTATCATGCTTTGGAGCCTGTGATCGAGCACCGGCAGTAAAGATAAACGGCATAGTTTATGGACCGCTGAAAACAAAAGCACAAATGCGGGGATTATTAGAGCAGTTTGTATAAATAATGGGGTGATTAAATGAAAGAAATTAATTACATAACAGAAAATTTTGGCAAATATGACGTATTTTCAATAGACTCTTATATGGATATTGGTGGATTTGCATCATTGAAAAAGGTAATTGCAATGGATACAGAAGATATTGCGACATTGCTGACTACTGCGAAAATAAAGGGTCGTGGTGGTGCTGAATACCCGATGGGGAGAAAATGGAGTCAGGCTCATGCGGTGGATAGACCGCATCACTGTGTTGTCTGCAATGCTGATGAAGGTGAAACCTGTACATTTAAGGACAGGGAACTTATAAAAAATGATCCATTTAACTTAATTGAAGCAATTATTATTGCCGGCTGGGCGGTTAACGCTGAAGACGGTTATATTTATATGCGGGCAGAATATGGAAGTCTGCGTCCGCGCTTATTAAATGCCATCAAGCAGGCTGAAGAACGAGGCTTTTTAGGCGAGAATATTTTAAACAGCGGCTGGAATTACAAAATTCATTTATATAGTGGTGCCGGCGCGTATGTATGCGGTGAAGGTACAGCCCTTATCCGTTCCATTGAAGGGAAAGCCGGGCGTCCACGGATGAAACCACCATTTATGAAACAAAGCGGGTTGTTTTCCCGTCCAACCTGTATTGATAATGTAGAAAGCCTGTCAATAGTACCGCATTTATTACGTGATGCCAAGCCTTATATGGAAATGGGACAGGGGGATTCTATCGGCAGTAAAATGATTAGTGTTGGCGGCAATGTTAATCGTCCCGGCGTATATGAAATGCCTTTTGGC
This sequence comes from Pectinatus brassicae, assembly GCF_014201835.1. Lineage (GTDB taxonomy): Bacteria > Bacillota > Negativicutes > Selenomonadales > Selenomonadaceae > Pectinatus > Pectinatus brassicae. The sequence goes on from NZ_JACHFH010000029.1 coordinate 30,874, forward strand.
ATGACTGTCCGCCAGATAATTTATGATTTAGCTGGTGGTATTCAAGGTGATAGGAACATCCGTCTAATCCAATTTGGCGGTGTTTCTGGTAAAATCTCGGACAGCCGGGTACTTGATGTACCTTATACATATGAAGATTTTGCTAAAAACAATCTTATTATCGGTTCGGGATCAGTATTAGTGATTGATGAACGCACTAGTGTTATTGATTTTCTGCGCTATACACAGGATTTTTTCCTGCATGAAAGCTGTGGTCAGTGTATACCATGCCGTGAAGGGAATCGCCATATAAGAATTTTCTTAGAAAAAATAAAAGATGGAACCTATACCGATGAAGATATAAAAACAATGAAAACCTTTGCTAAAGTAATGCCGATGTCATCTTTATGTGGTTTGGGAGAAACAGCCCAAAATGCCTTGAAATCAGCATTTGAAATTTTCCCGGAAGTTTTTACATCAAATAGGCAAAAAAGTATGGAGGCTGTATACTGATGGCAGAAATGATTAATTTAACAATAAATGATTTACCAGTAACTGTAGAAAAAGGAACTAAAATTTTACAGGCGGCCAAACAGCTTCATATTGATATTCCCCATTTGTGTTATCATCCTGACCAGAGAGTAAAGGCCCGTTGTCGTATTTGTTCAGTTGAAGTAGTAGGCAAAAAACGTTTGTTGGCAGCCTGTGCTACAGAATGCTGGGATGGAATGGAAGTTTATACCGATACGCAGGTGGTAAGAGATACCCAGCGTGGTATTTTGCAGCTGATTATGGCTGATCATGAAGAAAACTGCTTGACCTGCCCGCGTAATGGTAATTGTGTATTACAGGAATTATGCAGCCGTTTTAATATTCGTCGTCCTAATCTTACCCATGTAGGCAAGGCCATACCAATAAAAACAAATAATCCCAGCCTTGTACATGATCCGGAAAAATGTGTTAAATGCGGTCGCTGCATAAGAGTTTGTAAGGATGTGCAGGGAATTGAGGCCTTGGGCTTTGCGGGACGCAGTACTAATCTGAGGGTAACGACACCGTTTAATGATGATTTTACTAATACCGACTGTGTTCTTTGTGGACAATGCACAGTAGTATGTCCGGTAGGGGCATTGGTAGAAAAAGACGATACCGATAAAGTGCTCGATGCTATTTTTGATCCGAAAAAAACAGTAATTGTGCAGACTGCACCGTCAGTACGAGTGGCTTTAGGCGATGCTTTTGGATTGCCGGATGGTGCTGTTGTAACTAAAAAAATGGTATCAGCTTTAAAAATGATTGGGTTCGATAAAATATTTGATACTAATTATGGTGCTGATTTAACAATTGCAGAAGAAGCTACCGAACTAATCGACAGAATAAAAAATAAAAAGACAATGCCAATGACAACATCATGCTGCCCCGGCTGGGTTAATTTTGTTGAAAAACATTATCCAGAAAAAATTGCGCATTTGTCGACGACAAAATCACCAATGTCGATATTTTCCCGTATAGCTAAAACTGATTATGCTAAACAGGAAAATATTGCAGCGGAAAATATATATTCAGTAGCTATTATGCCTTGTATTGCCAAAAAATATGAAGCACAGCGCCCAGAATTAAGTATGGATGGGATACCTGATACCGATGCTGTAATTACGACGCGTGGTCTTATTAAATTGATAAAATATATTGGTATTGATTTTCCTAATCTGCCGGAAAATGAATTTGATAATCCAATGGGAGAATCAACGGGTGCTGGCGCTATTTTTGGGGCTACTGGTGGTGTTATGGAAGCTGCACTGCGTACGGCACATGAATGGCTCACGGGCAAAGAAATGCCAACACTGGAATATACGCCGGTGCGTGGGTTTGAAGGCATAAAAGAAGCCAAGGTAAATCTTGATGGTAATGAATTAAAAATAGCAGTAGTCCATACGTTGAAAAATGCGGCACTTATTATGGATAAACTGCGTGATGGCAATTGTGATTATGATTTTATTGAAGTGATGGCCTGTCCAGGTGGCTGCGTTGGCGGCGGCGGACAGCCGGTTACGACGACATTTGCTGCGACGAAAAAACGAATTGCATCATTATATTCAATTGACAGAAAAAGTAAACTGCGCAAGTCACATGAAAATCCATATTTAAAGAAGCTTTATGCGGAATTTTTGGAAAAACCGGGCAGTGAAAAAGCACATAATTTACTGCATACACATTATGTCGGACGTAAAAAAGAATTTGAGTTTAATAAATAAAAAATCGGAGTTATATTGCTCGTTTTGCAATATAACTCCGATTAGAATAAATAAATGTAACGACTAGAGAAAGAAGACGATTTTTTGTATAATCCTAAATCAGAACATGCTGATGAGTTTATTAATAATGAAGAAATAAATGAAACGCTGGCTTATGCAGAACAAAATAAGCATAATGCGGCATTGATAAAAGATATTTTAGAAAAGGCCCATAAAAATAAAGGTCTGTTACATCGTGAAGCTTCAGTACTTTTAGCTTGTGATATTCCTGAATTAAATGAAGAATTATTTACACTCGCTAAGAAAATAAAACAGGATTTTTATGGTGACCGTATAGTTTTATTTGCACCATTATATCTTTCCAATTATTGTGTAAACGGCTGTGTATATTGTCCGTACCATGCCAAGAATAAACATATTTCCCGCCGTAAACTGACACAGGCTGAAGTAGAAAAAGAAGTAATTGCGTTGCAGGATATGGGACACAAACGTTTGGCGATTGAAGCTGGTGAAGACCCCGTAAATAATCCGATCGAATACATACTCGACTGCATAAAGACAATTTATAATATAAAACATAAAAATGGAGCAATTCGTCGTGTAAATGTAAATATTGCAGCTACTACTATTGAAGAATATAGAATGCTTAAAGAAGCTCAAATCGGGACCTATATTTTGTTTCAAGAAACATACCATAAGGAAAATTATGAACAGCTTCATCCAACCGGGCCAAAACATAATTATGATTATCATACTGAAGCTATGGACAGAGCAATGCTTGGTGGCATTGATGATGTTGGCTGCGGTGTATTATTTGGACTTTCTACATATAAATATGAATTTGCCGGTCTTTTGATGCATGCTGAACATCTTGAAGCGCGTTTTGGGGTTGGTCCGCATACGATAAGTGTGCCGCGTATCAGACGGGCTGAAGATATTGATCCGGAAACATTTGATAATGGTATCTCCGATGAAACTTTTGCCAAAATTGTGGCATGTATACGTGTAGCTGTGCCATATACAGGGATGATTATGTCAACACGGGAAAGTCAAAAATGCCGGGAACGTGTACTGGACTTAGGCATATCCCAGATAAGCGGAGGCTCCAAGACCAGTGTAGGCGGTTATGCCGAAGAAGAAAAAGAAGAAGATAACTCCAAGCAGTTTGATGTAAGTGACAACAGGACACTTGACGAAATTATTGACTGGCTTATGACGATGGATTATGTTCCAAGCTTTTGTACCGCCTGCTATCGTGAAGGTCGTGTTGGCGATAGATTTATGAGTCTGTGTAAAAGCGGTCAGATATCAAATTGCTGTCTGCCTAATGCATTATTGACGCTTAAAGAATATTTATGTGATTACTCATCAGGAGCAACAAAAGGATTAGGCGATAAGGTAATTGCTAAACAGATAGACAATATTAAAAATCCTAAAGTCAAAGAAAAACTGCTGGAAGAATTACAGCAGATAGCAGATGGTGCCCGAGATTTTCGTTTCTAAAATTTATTAGGAGATAAAGCTATGGATTTAAACGCAACACCTTCAGCTAATCGTACCCATATTGCTTTTTTCGGTGTGAGAAATGCTGGGAAATCAAGTGTGATGAATGCCGTTACCGGGCAAAATATTGCGATAGTATCGGACATTAAAGGAACAACGACCGACCCTGTCTACAAAGCGATGGAGATACTGCCATTAGGTCCTGTTACTATTATCGATACACCGGGCATAGATGATGAAGGTACGCTCGGTCAGATGCGTATCGAAAAAACCCGTCAGGTTTTACGCAAAACCGATATTGCTATACTAGTTGTTGATGCACTAAAAGGGATTACTGCTGCTGATGAACAAATGATAGATTTATTTATTAAACAGAAAATCCCTTATATAATAGCTTATAACAAAAGTGATTTAAATAAGGCAATTAATGATATTGATAAAGATCATGGCATACTTATAAGTGCTAAAGATAATAAAGGGATTTTTGAACTAAAGGAAAAGATCGGCCATTTAATAAAAAATGATGATGAAAAATCTTTATTAAAAGATTTTATACAAGCTGGTGATATAGCAGTTTTAGTTATTCCTATCGATAAAGCTGCGCCCAAAGGACGATTGATATTACCGCAGCAACAGGTTATTCGTGAAGTGCTCGATGTAGGGGCAACAGCAATAATTACGCAGGATGATAAGCTGGCTCAGACCATTGAGAACTTGAAGATAAAGCCTAAAGTTGTCATAACTGATAGCCAGGCGTTTGCCAATGTAAAACAACAAACACCGGATGATATTTATCTGACATCATTTTCGATTCTTTTTTCCCGCTATAAGGGTAATTTACTAAGTCAGATGATTGCAGTAAAAACCTTTGATGGCTTGCAAGCCGATGATAAAATATTAATAGCAGAAGGCTGTACGCATCACCGTCAATGTGATGATATTGGTACTGTTAAATTACCGCGCTGGATAGAAAAATATACAGGAATTAAACCGCAATATTGTTTTTCCAGTGGTACACAATTTCCTGATGATTTAAGCTCATATAAAATGATAATCCATTGTGGCGGCTGTATGCTTAATGAAAAAGAAATGCAGTACCGTTTGCATTGCGCGCAGCAGCAAAATGTGCCAATGGCTAATTATGGTACGGCAATTGCCTATATGAATGGTATTTTAAAGCGTTCCGTACAAGTGTTTGCCGATATGGATAAGAAATATGATATCTTATAATGTTTTTAGCTTAAAAATCCCCCGTTCAGCTGAGTGGCTGATGGGGGATTTTTGTTAATGGATGTATATTTATATATGGATATGTTTATGGTGGTGACTGTTTTTTAACAATAAGGCATTGGAAAATATTAAAGCCAGACAGATGGCGCCACTTAGCAGCATGACAACGCCTGACCAGCCACGCCAAATTAAAAAGTCACCGCCCCAGGCACCAATGAAACTGGAACCGGCATAATAAAATAATAGATAAAGAGCAGAAGACTGGGCTTTACCGACTGGACTATACTGCACCACCATGCTGCTGGCAATGGAATGAGTACCGAAAAAGCCAAAGGTAAATAACGCTATGCCTAGTATTTTTAGAGCCAAAGGATTACAAAGACTGATAAGAACACCAGCTAACATACAAATTAATCCTAAATCAAGAATTTTAAATTTGCCATGCAGACTGGCTAATTTACCCATAAAGGTAGAACTGAAGGTACCGACCAAATATATTACAAAGATAAAGCCGACAATGGTCTGGCTTAATGAATAAGGTGGTGCTAGTAGAGGATACTCAACATAATTATATAAGGCGACAAAGCTGCCCATTATCAAAAAACCAATCATATAAATGCAGACTAATTTACCAGTTTTTAAGTTAGCAGTAAAGCGGCTGAGAATATCCTGCGGATTAAACTCACGGGGATAAAAATTTCGTGAAGCAGGCAGATTTTTATAAAACCACAGACTGATAATAAGACTAAGTACTGCCAGTGTTCCAACAGCAAGATGCCAGGATGATAAATCAGTGATAGTACTGATGATTATACGGCCTAAAAGACCGCCAACCGAATTACCGCTGATAAAAATCCCCATGACCAGACTGATGATTTTGGGCTCAAATTCTTCCTGGATATAAGTCATAGCAACAGCCGGATAGCCAGCTAAAAAAACACCTTCTAAAATACGCAGCGGCAAAATAAGATAAAAATTATCAATGCAGGCTATTATAGCAATACATATGGTTGAACCTAGGATCGACACGCTCATTATTGATTTGCGGCCAAAGTGGTCGGATAATGATGGTGTAAGCAGCATGGCAATGGCAAGACTGCCGGTAGCCATGGAAATTGATAGGCTGGCTGTAGATGGAGATATACTGTATTGATGGGAAAATACAGGTATAAGCGGCTGAAAACAATATAGTAAAGCAAACGTAACAAAACTGCCAAAGAATAAAGCAATAATAGTCGGCCAATATTGTTTATCACCTTTTTTTATAAATTGTGGTGACAAATAAGAACAATCCTTTCTTTTACTTCAAATTATCTATATAGTCATTTAAATCCCTGCCATCATCAATGGCGGACATAGTTTTGCTGCTGGAATCATCATTATTTAAATTATATTTTTTAAAAGTGTCTTTATAAAATGAACTCATGTTATGGGCAAAAGCATCTTTATTGTCATCATTATTATCAATAGCATATTTTTCAAATAATGATTTATAAAATGAATTCATATTATGATTATTTGATTCAGTCATTTGATCAACTCCTTGGCATTGATTATAACATTATTGGAAGAATAAGTTAAATAAATATGAGGATAATATAAACTCCCTGGATATAATTGCTAAAATATTATATCCAAGGAGTTTTTTTATAGATTAAATGGTATTTTGCCAGCAGAATAATTTTACAAGGGCGCCGAAGTTATAAAGACTGTTCAGTTCTGTCGATAATATCATTTTGTGTAGCTGTTGACAAGTCATTGAAGAATGCACTATATATAGCCAGCAACTCTTACACTGAACCGCCCACGACTAAAGTGGTGGGATGAATCGCCACGGTTTTAATATTGTAAGTATAATTTTCTCATGCTATAATATTATCAGTCGAAATGATTGGAGCATCTTTATAATGATAGAATTACAGCATAATGCACATTCAGTTTTCTTTATGTATTACCACCTCGTTTTGGTTGTGAAATATCGTCGCAAGGTAATTAATGATGATATTTCTGAGAGACTTAGAGGAATATTTGACTACATTAGTCCAAAATATGGAATTGCCATAGATGAATGGAATCATGATAAAGATCATGTTCATATCATGTTTACAGCACAACCCAAAAGCGAACTTAGTAAATTTATTAATGCTTATAAAAGTGCAAGTAGCAGACTGATAAAAAAAGAATATCCGCAAATTCGTAAAAGCCTTTGGCAGGAACGTTTTTGGAATCAAAGTTTTTGCTTATTAACAACAGGTGGCATCCCTATCGAAGTTATAAAGCAATATATTGAAGAACAAGGTAATAAAAACTAGTAGAAGGTGAGATTATGAACAAGGCATATAAATTTCGTATATACCCTAATACTGAGCAAAGTATTATGATTGCAAAGACTTTCGGTTGTACACGCTTTATTTATAATAGAATGCTTAGTGATAGAATAGAACATTATAAAACAACTAAGCAAAGTCTGA
>NZ_JACHFH010000030.1 GCF_014201835.1 Pectinatus brassicae
CATGACAGAGATATAAATGCCGCCATAAACATTCGCAATGAAGGACTAAGAATTTTAAACACAGCAGTGTAATAACATATATAAGAACCGTAGGAGCTACGGGGATAGCCTGTGGAGATAATGTAAGACGTGAATTTTGCGCAACTATCTGTGAAGCAGGAACCCCGCGACTTTAGTCGTGGGAGGTTCAGATTATGAAAAAAAATAATATGGAGGAAGTTAAGTTATTGGCTCATCCTCAGGTATTTGATAAAAAAATTGCCGATGGTGAAGATGTCGGAAGCCCATATACAGAAAAAGATTTAAAAAAAATATTTTCCTTGTCATTGTCAAAAGAGCCACAATGGATTACTGCGAAAATGGTTTTTTTAGGAGAAATACCGCGTATTACTGATTTTGAAAATAAGGAACCAATTGGCGTTTTTTATGATGAAACTTGTCAGGTGCCGGACTTTGTCAGTGATGATTCTGCTATAGTGTATAAATCAGAGCGGGGACTAGTTATTATAACGGGGTGCTCCCATGCGGGGATATGCAATATTATTGCTTATGCTAAAAAAATATGCAGTGATAATAGGGTATGTTCAATAATAGGCGGTATGCACTTATTGGATACTAAAAAAGAGATTTTACAAAAAGCTGTTGATTTTATGGAAAAATGTAATATAAAGGAAATTTATCCCTGCCATTGTACGGACTTAAATGCCAAAATTACTATGGCTAAAAAACTGCCGGTAAGAGATTTAGGCGTAAGTTCTATTTTTAGTTATAAATAAAATGAAATATTCATATAGCATTGGCTGGTTGAATTTTAGATAACTAAAAGGCTCCCCTATAGGGGAGCTGGCAGCAAAGCTGTCTGAGGGGTTAACCCTTCTGACTTGACTTCGTCAAGCTACCTTCCCTAAAGGGAAGGCTTAAGGGACATACTAGTTTAGTAACTAGTACAACACGAATTCATAAAATAAATCATAATAGGAGATATGGAATGAATATGCAGGAACAAAAGTATAAATATCTGGAGTTATTAGCAGAAAAATATCCTACACGTCAATCTGTTTATGCCCAATTGATTCATTTGAATGGAGTATTGAGTCTGCCCAAGCCTACTGAACATTTTATGAGTGATTTACATGGCGAATATGAATCATTTTTTCATATCTTAAATAACTGTTCAGGTGTTATAAAGGAAAAGGTAGCAAAGGTTTTTGAAAATAGTATGTCAGATGATGAACAGGCAGATTTTTGTACGCTGATATATTATCCACAGGAAAAATTAATGGCAATGCGCAAAAATAATCTGCTCACACCGGAATATTATAAAAAAATGATTTTAAATTTGCTGGATTTAGCCAAGTTTATGTCACATAAATATCAGCCGCGTGAAGTTAATAATGCCATCCCAGAAGGCTATGGAACAATTATTGAGGAATTATTGCGTGGACGGCCTGAAGCCGATTATGTACCGCGTGTGTATAGGGAAAAAATGCTCACAACACTTATAAGTATTGGTAGTGGTGATGATTTTATTATTGCGTTTACAGTACTGATAAAAAGATTGGCAGTAGCCAGACTACATATTGTAGGCGATTTTTTTGACAGAGGGCGTCGTCCTGATGCTATTTTAGATATGATTATGCAGCATTATAGCATTGATATTCAATGGGGGAATCATGATGTATTGTGGATGGGGGCAGCATGTGGCAGTGAAACCTGCATTGCTGAGGTAGTCCGTCTTAGCCTGAAATATGATAATATTGATGTGCTGGAGCGGGGATATGCTATAAGTGTGCGGCCATTGTTTTTATTTGCCTCTAAACTATATCCGGCTGATAATCCTAATGTTGCGGCACAAAAGGCTATATCAATTATCTTATTTAAGCAGGAAGCGGCACTGATAAAACGTAATCCCGAATTTGGTATGCAGTCGCGAATTCTGCTTGATAAAATAGATTATGAAAAGAAATGTTTTGTCTTAAAGGGAAAAGCTTATGAATTAACAATTACGGACTTTCCCACAATAAATAGAGCTAATCCTTTGGAGTTGACACTTGATGAAAAATTAATAATTAAGGATTTACGGACATCGTTTATGGCAAGTCCGCAACTGCAGCGCCATGTACAATTTTTATACCAAAAAGGCAGCATTTACAAATGTTATAATGGTAATTTGTTATTTCATGGCTGTGTGCCGGTAGATAGTAAAGGTGCATTTAAGAATATACGCTTTGAAGGGAAAAATTATGCAGGGCGGGCTTATCTTGATTATGTTGACCAGAAAGTGCGTCAAGCTTATTTTGATGGTAAAGACCAGCATACTATAGATTTTATGTGGTATTTATGGTGTGGTATTAATTCCCCTGTATCTGGCAGAAAAATGAAAATATTCGAACGAATTTATTTAAAGGATAAAAATTTGTGGGAAGAACCAACTGATGAATATTTTTCTTATTATGACAAAGAATGGTTTTGCAAAAAAATATTGCAGGAATTTAATTTAAATCCGAAACATGGTCATATTATTAATGGGCATGTACCGATAAAGGTAAAAGATGGTGAAAGTCCGATTAAAGCATCAGGAAAAGCTATTGTTATTGATGGCGGATTTTGTCGAGCCTACCATAAGAAAACGGGGATAGCTGGTTTTACATTAGTATCTAATTCGCGTGGACTTAGACTTATCGAGCATCGTGATTTTAGTAATGTACAAACAGCGTTGATGAACAATAAGGATATTGAATCAGTTTCTAAATCAGTGGAAGTACAAAGTTACCAGACCACTATTGCCGATACTGATGAAGGTGAAATAATCCAGGATAAAATAAATGATTTATATCATTTAATGCTATTATATAAAAATGGTATATTAAAACCATTGGAATAACATAAAAAATACCTTATAAATTTTACTTGTAAAATTTATAAGGTATTTTTTATGAAATGGCAATATTACCAGGGAATGATTTTAAATAAAAATACTGCCAGCAAACCGCCAATAAATGGTCCTAATATAGGAACAAAGAGACAATACTGCCAATCAGGATTTTCTTTATATTTTAACGGCATTAAAATATAAGCAATTCTTGGGCCTAAATCGCGGGCAGGATTAATAGCAGTGCCGGATAAACCGCCGAAACACATAACAATAACAGTTATGATACCGCAGACATATAAATTATTTACACCAGTAGCAGAAGCACCGACAACATTAGCTATACCTAAAACGGAAAATACTAAAATAAATGTACCGATTAATTCATTTAAAAAATTTCTGGGCAGATTACGAATACTGGGAACTGTACAAAAACAGCTGCGCACGATAGTTGTATTTTGCGTCACATTAAAATGATCGGCAAATAGTACATATACAAGAATAGCACCTAAAATAGCGCCTAAAAGTTCAGCAATAATGTATCCAGGTACAACCTGCCAGGAAAGCTGGCCACCAGCGGCAAAAGCCAAAGTTACAGCGGGATTAAGAAAACCGCCGGAAGCCTTGCCAAATATATAAGCAGGCAGTAAGACAGCCAAGCCCCATCCAATGGAAATGTGCAAGGCACCACTGCCTTTCATGCTGGATTTTTCTAGTGAAATATTTGCCATACCGGCATTACCAATAAGAACTAACATCGCTGTCCCGATAAATTCTGCGACATATGGAAGCATATAAACACCTCTTTTGAATTGTTTAAATATTTTAATAAAACTAAATACAATATAACAAATATATGATCGATATATATTTAATAATTACAAAATATTTATTCACAATATTATCAAATTATCACCATAAAAGCAATAAGATATTCAAAAATTAATTAACGCTAATTCCAAATTCGGATAAGAATCTAGAATCAGCGTTAATTATCATAGGTAGAATTTATATAAAAGCAGGATGTATAAATCTAAATTTGTTAAAATGGCATAAATAACAAACTAAAAAAAGATAAGGGGTAAGGAGAATTAAATTATATAATCCTGCGTTTATAATTTAGCCAAAACGGAATGAAACACCGAATGTTCCTTGCGGATACTTCCAATCCAAAGCCTTGTGTGAACACATTACCCGACAGGTTCCGCATTCAAGGCACCCGGCATAATCAAACTGGATTTGTCCGTCCTGTCCTAATTTATATAGTTTTGCTGGGCAGACTACCAGACATGGTTTTTCTGTGCATTTAATACATTTTTCTTTGTCTATAACTACATGGGGATTATCTTCGTCAACAGCAAATTTATCAAGCCCCAGCAGTTCGTCTGTTTGTTGTTTTTTTACTGTCATATTGCTCTGAACCCCCTCCAGCCATCAGATATAAGTTCAAACAGGCTTACATGGCTTTTCATGATGTTTTTAAGGGCACCGGTCATTTTGGGTGGTACTTTGCCGTCTACTTTAAACATAAAGTCCATTGTTTCGTTTATCATATCCGGATATTTTTGTACCATTCTTGGTATTGAGGTTATCTGCGGCCAGCCGGCAAATAGTTTCATTGTCGGTACTAAGGAAAGCTCTTCGAGGTTTTTCATGTACTGAATACCAGGCTGTTCGCTTTCTTTTAGTATGGCTTTGGCAGCAGCTACGCCGCTGACGATGGCAAGGTCAATCCCTCTTATTATTGTTCCGGTGTTAATGCAAAAGCCTGCAGCATCACCAACCATTAAAAAGCCATCCCGATAGAGTTTTTTTGGTACGCTGTTCCAGCCGTTTTCCGGCACAAGATGGGCGCTATATTCAGCAGTAGTGCCGTCACTTATAAGTTTCTGGATGGCCGGATGCATTTTAAAGTCCTGATAGATATCTGCTACCGATTTGTCCTGTTTGGCAAGTTCAGCTGGGCTTACTACCATGCCTACGGATACACTGGTCTTGTTGGTATAGATAAAGCCGCCGCCTTGTATTCCGCCAGTCTGGCCTAAGATCATGCGGGCTGCGCCTTCGCCTTGCCCAACAGCAAATCTATTGTTTATAACATCTTGTGGCAGTTCGATTATTTCTTTGATGCCAACGCCTACTTCATGTCCGTTCCATTCTTCTTTTAAGCCGGCTTTTTGTCCCATCAGGGAGTTTACACCGTCGGCGGCTATTACGATATCGGCATACATTTCATCTTCGCCAGCTTTTACACCGACAATTTTATCATTTTCCATTAATAAATCATCGACTCGTATGCCGCTGGCAATCATAGCGCCCTGTTCTTCGGCTTTATCGGCAAACCATTGGTCAAATTTTGCTCTTAGTACGGTAAAGGATTGTGGTATGCTTGTATTTTCTTCAAGGTTTTCGTTATAGTAATCGATAGTAATACCCTGTTTTTCACTGAGCATCATTATTTGTTCACGGACTACCTGACGTTCAAGGGCCGCATCTTTATACAGCCCCGGTTCTACAAGTTCCAGGGCATAGGTATAAAGACGGCCGCCTGTTACGTTTTTACTGCCGGGACAATCACCACGTTCAATTACCAGTACGTTTTTTCCTTCACGGGCCAGTATATATGCACAGGCGCAGCCGGCAGGGCCTGCACCTATGATGATGGCGTCAAATTTTTCTTCGTCGCTCATTTTCTATTCCTCCGGCTTTATTTAACCAAGTTCTTTTGTAAGCAGTGGTATTATTTCATGCAAATCGCCGACAATACCATAATCTGCTGCGGCAAAAATAGGGGCATTTTCATTGGTATCGACAGCTACTATTACTTTAGAATCACGCATACCGGCAACATGCTGAACCTGTCCGGATACTCCCATGGATATGTAGAGATTGGGTTTTACTTTTGCTCCGGATAAGCCTACATATTTATCAGTGGTCAGCCAGTGATAATCTTCAGCTACGCTTCTGGTACAGCAGATCTGGGCGTGCAGTTTTTCTGCCAGTTCTTCAGCAAGTTTCATATCATTTTGGTCACTGAGGCCGCGGCCTACACAGACCAGTTTTTCAGCGGTAGCTATATCGTTATCCTGATGGACTATCGGGCAGACATTGCCAACTGTAATGGTTTTAGCTTCTGGCTGTATATCGATATTTTCGGTATCTCCCTGATGGTCACTGTCTTGTGCGGCATCAAAGGTACGTGGTTCAATTGTTACAATACTGCCATGACATAATTCTTCGGTACATACGGCAATACCGCTGTACATTATGCGTTTGGTTTCAATAACACTGCCGCTGCCTTCAATTGCAAAAGCATTATTTACAAGGCCCGTCTGCAGTTTAGCTGCAATTATGGAAGCGGTTGTTTTACCGCGCAGGGTGCCGCCGATTAATACGACTGTCGGATCTTTTTCTTTAAGGATATCAGCGATTATCTGGGCATAGCTTTCCGGCCATGGATGGTCGCTTTTAAGACACAGTACATGGTCAGCCCCTTTTTTTATAAAGCTTTCGCTGTCCTGTTCACTAAAGTCAATGACATTAATTTTTTCATTTAAGCTATTTGCTAATGTTTTGCCGGCAGTCAATAATTGTTCTGTTACAGGTTGTTCTTCTGAGTATATATATATTCCAGCCATAATTATCCTCCTTATGCCAGTCCTTCTTTAGCAAGATCACTGACAAGTGCTTTTACTTTTTCAGCACTGCTGCCATCCTGGTAAAGTTTATTTTTACGGTTCATAACAAAGCCCTGTATCGATTTTACTTTGTTTTTAACAGTAAGTTCAGCATCGCTTAAACCTAGATCTGCTAATTTAATTTCTTCTACAGGTTTTTTGGATGCTTTAAGGACCTGCTTTAAGCTGGGAATACGCGGCTTATTTATTTCCGGCAGCATACATACTACTGCCGGGAAGCTGGCTGTTACATCTTCTGTGCAATTGCCAATGCTGCGTGTAGTTGTTATAGCATCATCTTTTACAGCGGTTTTTGTTACAAAGGTAAGCGCCGGTATATCTAAAAGTGCTGCCACCCTTGGTCCTACCTGCTGTCCGTAACTGTCTTCAGAACCTTCACCAAAGAAGATAAGATCTGGTATGCCTACTTTTTTTATAGCTGCGGCTAATATATTAGCAGTCACGAAGCCGTCAGTATTTTCAGCTTTTGCATCATTTACCCAGTATGCTTTTTCTGGTCCGCGTGATAAAGCATCTTTTAATGATTGTTTGGCTTTACTTGTACCAAATGTTAAGCAGGTCACCTCGGCAGCATTATTTTCTGCCTGAAGTGCCGCTTCCTCGATAGCATTTTTATCATATTCGCTTATTTTCCATTTCGCCATACTCATATCTACTTTTAAGTCGGCAGCGATTTTAATATCCTGTTCATCTGGCACCCATTTATAACAAACTATAATTTTCATTTTTATTCCCCTAACACGTACTACATTGTTAAATTAAGCTTTTTTAGCAAACTTACCGGTAAATTCCGCTTTTTCCTTATTAACAAAAGCATTCATACCAAGCATCTGGTCTTCACTGCCAAAGCAGGTACCAAAGTAAAGTGCTTCATACTGCATAGCATTTGGAATACTCATTTCTACGCCGCGGTTGATCGCATCCTTAGCAAATCTTACGGCACTCTGGCTCTTAGCAATAATGGTTTGGGCAATTTTTTTCGCTTCAGACAAAAGTTCTTCCTGGCTGACTACTTTTTGTACAAGACCTACACGCAGTGCTTCTTCCGCACTGATCATATTTGCCGTATAAATCATGTATTTAGCCATACCGGCACCAATCAATCTAGGAAGACGCTGGGTACCGCCAAAACCAGGAATAATACCAAGACCTACTTCAGGCTGGCCGAATTTAGCATTTTCTGAAGCTATACGGATATCGCAGGCCATAGCTATTTCACAGCCGCCGCCTAAAGCATAACCATTAACAGCTGCGATTACAGGCTTTGCTCCTTCTTCAATTTGTAAGAAAGTATTTTCGCTTTTTTCAGCCCATTTGCGGCCTTCTTCAATATTAAGCATACGCATTTCCTTAATATCTGCACCAGCAACAAAAGATTTTTGTCCAGCACCGGTAATGATGATTACCTGTACAGAAGGATTAGCATTTAATTCACTAAATACAGACCCAATTTCAGTCATTAAAGAACTATTTAAAGCATTTAAAGCTTTAGGTCTGTTTAAAGTAACTATAGCTGTACCATTATCTAATTCCACTAATAAATTTTCATATTGACTCATCTTAAGCAACTCCTTTAATTTTTCCTTTTACTATTTCAGAAGCAAGACCCATTGGGCCTTCCTGGAAAATTCTGGTATCCATTGTTTTTAACTTCTGGGAAACTTTTACCTTGGCATTAATCTGGTCAAGGACATCCTTTTGCAGATCCACTCCCGGAGCTATTTCCGTAAGTACCAGCCCTTCTTTGCCCAGTTCAAAGACAGCCCTTTCAGTTATATAAAGTACTTTCTGTCCATTTTCCTTAGCATATTCAGCACTGAAAGTAATCTGTTCTACCTGGGGTACGAATTTTTTCTTGCGGCCTTCCTGTAAGATATGGAGTTCATTATTTTCAACTTTTACACGCAAACCACCAGCGGTTAATGTGCCACAAAAAATTATTTTTGGTGTGTTTTGCGATATGTTGATAAAACCGCCGCAACCGGCAATTTTAGGTCCAAACTTGCTTACATTAAGGTTGCCGGCACTATCTACTTCAGCAATGCCCAGACAGGTAACATCCAGATTGCCGCCATCATAAAAATCAAACATACTGGAATGACAAATTGTCGATTCAGCATTTAATGTTGCACCAAAACTGCCACCAGCAGCAGGCAGACCGCCAAAACCACCTGATTCTACTGTCATAAGCAACGTATCGCCAAACCCCTCTTCAGCAGCAACTGAGGCAACTCCTTCCGGCATACCGATACCAAGATTAGTACGGCAATGCGTATCAAGCTCCATAGCTGCACGACGAGCGATTACTTTGCGTTCATTTAATGGAAGGGGTGGGATTCTGTTAAGAGGAACTTTTACCTCACCAGTATAAGATGGATTAAAATATTCATCATTTGTCTGCATGAATTTATCTTTATCACCGATGACAACATAATCTACGAGGGAGCCAGGAACAATTATGTTTTTCGGAGCCATAGAACCAGCAGCAGCCAATCGTTCTACTTCTGCAATAACTATGCCACCAGCAGCTTTAGCCGCAGCAGCAATGGAAAAAGCTTCGGTGATTACGGCTTCACGTTCCATAGTAAGATTACCATGTTCATCAGCAGTACTTGCTCTTATTAGAGCTACATCAGTAGGAAATGTTTTGTAAAATAAATATTCTTCACCATCAATTTTTTTTACTTCAACGATATCTTCAGTAGTGGAAGTATTTAATTTGCCGCCTTCTACGCGTGGATCAATAAAGGTTTTTAAACCGACTTTGGTTAAAATACCAGGTTTTTTGCCGGCAGCAGCACGAAATAAATGCGTTACTACACCCTGCGGCAGATTATAGGCTTCAACTTCATTGGCAGAAATTAATTTACCAAGACGTGGGGCAGTAGCATAATGGGCACCAATAACACGTTTTAGTAATCCGGCATGACCATAATAATTGTTGCCGCGATGGTCGTTATCACCAACACCGGCACTAAACTGATATGTTAAGTCACGGGGATGACCTGTTTTTAAAAAATGTTCTTCAATAGCAGAACTTATGGTTTGGGGATGCCCTGAACCGATAAAACCAGTAGTGCTTACATGAGCTCCGTCAGAAATCATTTTGACGGCAGCATCTTTAGTTATGAGTTCCATAAATATCCTCCTAAAATCCTTGTAGCTTATAAATTAAAATTTATATTACCTGCTATAAATTGTTGAAAAGTATAGCAAGTAATATATTAATTTATTTTTTAGCGAAGTAGGCTGCCGGCAATAACCATACGTTGTACTTCACTTGTACCTTCATAAATGGCAGTAATTCTTTGATCGCGATAGAAACGTTCTACTTTAAAGTCTTTAATAAAGCCGTACCCACCATGGATTTGAATAGCTTTAGAACAAATAAATTCAGCAGCTTCAGCAGCAAATAATTTAGCCATAGCAGCTTCTTTACTGAAAGCAACGCCGCGACCGGCAGTTTCAGCAGCATTGTATACAAGAAAACGAGCAGCCTGCAATTGAGTTTCCATATCAGCCAGCATCCATTGGATAGCCTGTTTGGTAGCAATGGGTTTACCAAATTGAACACGTTCTTTGGCAAATTTAACTGCTTCATCAAGTGCTCCTTGAGCGATTCCCAAAGCCTGGGCAGCAACACCAATACGTCCGCCGTCAAGAGTCATCATGGCATATTTAAAGCCTTTTCCTTCTTCACCAACAAGATTTTCTTTAGGAATATGACAGTTTTTAAAGATAAGTTCAGATGTATGAGAACCGCGAATGCCCATTTTATCTTCATGTTTGCCTATTTCAAAACCAGGGGTGTTTTTTTCAACAACAAAGCAGCTTAGGCCTTTTACTCCTTTTGCTGGATCAGTAAGGGCAAAAATAGTATAAACATCGGCAATACCGCCATTTGTTATAAAGCATTTAGTACCATTTAAAATATATTCAGCACCATCTAAAGTTGCAGTGCAGGTTCCGGATGCGGCATCTGTGCCAGCACCAGGTTCGGTTAAAGCAAAGGCACCTAATTTTTCTCCCTTGCACATAGGTACAAGATATTTTTGTTTTAATTCCTCACTGCCCCATTTGTATATAGGATTCATTGATAAAGAAATATGAGCTGAGTATATGATGCCGGTTGAAGCACATACGCGGGAAATTTCTTCAACCATCAATATGTAACTAAGATAATCAGCTTCTGCTCCGCCATATTCTTCAGGATAAATCATCCCCATATAATCGTGGGCGATGAGTTGTTTGATCGTTTCTTCAGGGTGACGGCCTGTTTTATCGATTTCAGCAGCGATTGGTTCACAATAGGTTTGGGCAAATTCACGAGCATTTTGTTGTACAAGAGCCTGTTCTTCAGTTAATTGAAAATCCATTGATACATCCTCCTAAAAATGTAAAAATCTGAATAAGTGATATTTTTATTTAATTCTGGTAACATAAAACAATAGACGCAATTAGCGTGCCAATTCATAAAACATATGTAATCATAAAAAAAATAAATGCTTAAAAGTCCAGTATAATAAAGAAGTGAAAATAAATAAAAAAAAATAATACAAACATTTATAATAGTTATTATCAATGTTTGCATTATTGAAAAAATGTTGAATAAGACAATTTTTTATAAGACATCGACACTACAGAATGAAAAGTGTCGATTCTACAAATTAATCTGTATTTAGGTTGTATTTTTTTATTTTTAAATATAAGGTAGAACGATGCATACCTAATAATTTTGCGGCCAAAGACTTGTTGCCATTGGCATCGATTATGGCTTTAGCTATGCGTGCTTGTTCGCCATCAATTATAGACGTGTCTGATTTTAGTGTCTGATTATATTCTCCTAGTAAATCAGTTGGTAAATGTTTAGCTCTGATAAGAGAACTATCTACTGTTGTACTTATTTGTTCAATAAAATTGATCAATTCACGTATATTTCCTGGCCACAGACACTGTTTTAAAATATCAATTGCTTCTGGGGAAAAGGTTTTGGCTGAAACATTTAAGCGTGTGCAAATATCAGGAATAAGCGCATCCAATAAATCATCAATATCATCTTTACGCATGCGTAAAGCGGGAACGTCAATGCAAACTACATGTAGACGATAATATAAGTCTTCACGAAATTTACCAGCGGTGACGAGTTTTTGCAAATTTTGATTAGTAGCGGCTATGATTCTGACATCGCAGGTACGGGCTGTTTCTCCACCAACACGTTCAAAGACCTTGTTTTGTATTACGCGCAGTAATTTTGCCTGCATATTAAGGGGCATATCGCCAATTTCATCAAGAAATAATGTACCACCCTCAGCTAATTCAAACTTACCTTTTTTGCCGCCTTTTTTGGCACCAGTAAAAGCTCCTTCATCATAGCCAAATAATTCTGATTCTAATAATTCAGAAGGAATAGCGGCACAATTTACGGCAATGAATTTTGCTTTTTGCCGCTGGCTGGCAGTGTGAATGGCTTGGGCAAATAAATCTTTACCAGTGCCGCTTTCGCCTTGTATTAACACAGTAGTATCGGTCGGAGCAACTTTTGCAGCTAAATTTTTGGCTTTTAGTAAAGCATTTGATGTTCCAATAATGTTTTCAAAAGTAGCTAACTGATGTATATTTGCTGTCTTTTTTTTGTTGTTTGTATCAATCAGCTGTTTATTGCGTTTTAAAAGGCGTTCGACCTCATTAATGTTTTTAAAGACAGCTTGGCCGATGGCTCCGATTATTTTGCCATCCTTAAATATTGGCAGTCTGTTAACAATAACTTTGCGTTCGTTTACTGTCTGAACTGCACCAAATTCCGGAATACCCGTATGTAAAACTACTGGTACACGTGAATTTTCTACAGCATTTTCAACATGATGGCCTATGAGATTTTCTCGCGGTATGCCCATAATATCTTCATAGGCATGGTTGGCATAATAAATTTTTTGATCAAGGTCAACGGCTATAATACCTTGGCAGATACTTTCAAATATGCAGTTAAAGCGGTCTAAAATATAAGTTTGCTCATGAACTTGATTTAAAAGGGCTTTTTCCCGTTCAGAGCTGGCCTTGATTGTAATAATGCCGCCAACAACACGATAGCCTGCCAGAATGGGAGCACGACTAATAATTAATGAATTATTGTTAATTTTTAAAGTAAGTCCTATTTCAGACCGGCCTGTTTGCATCATCTCAGTTAAACCATGTTCAATAGAAAAATCACTGGCTAAATGGCCTACAGCGTATTTAATCGAAGTATTTAAAAGATCAGCTGCTGTTTTATTTATTTGAGTAATAATTTGTTTTTCATCAATGATAATTATGCCGCTGTATGATATGTCAGCTAATTGTTTGACAGCGTTTTCGGCACGGCGCATGCGTTGGTATGATAAATTAAAAACATCAGCTTTTCCTAATAGACCAACTAAATTTCCGAAAGTATCCGTAACAGGGGTGTAACGAAATAAAATTTTAATTTTATCTAATGAGTCTTCGGGATGGACTGAAACAATGTTTTTAGTCATGATTTTATCGATTGTAGTATGTGGATTTTTGTTGCAATTATCAAATGTAATTAATAAATCAGTTTTTGTAAGTATACCACACAGTTTATTTTCTCTTGTCATTATAGGGATAGCCTTAGTATGATATGTATTAAATAAATTTATTGCTGCGTGCAAATGCTCATCGGCATAGAGGGTCAAGGGATTTTCTTGCATCAAATCGCGTACCAACATAGTATGATCATCCTTTTCTTGATAGTAGAAAATAATAAATGGTATTTATTATAATGCTAAATACCATAAAAATTCGCAATATTGCATTATTTTAAACAATAAATAATGAAGAAATGGGGAACTGTTAGCCATTATTTATTAATATCCAACAGTTCCCAGAATAATTTTTTAAATGTCTTTTTTTATTTTATAACAAGCAGCATACATTGTTGGTAAAACCAGCAATGTGAGAACAGTTGCTATTAAAAGCCCGCAGGCAATAGCGGCAGCCATTGGCCCCCAAAAGGAGCTGGACATAAGGGGCAGCATGCCCAGTATGGCAGCAGCGGCAGTCAACATTATCGGTCTAAACCGCAGTACTGCAGAATTAATTACAGCATTCCAAGGCGTTTCACCGGCAGCAATATGTTTTTGTATTTGGTCAATTAAGATAATGGAATTTCGTATAATCATGCCGCTTAGAGCTAATATGCCTAATTGGGCAACAAAGCCCATAGCTTTGCCGAGGAAAAGCATGCCGAAACTTACACCGATTATACTAAGTGGAGCAGTAAGCAGGGTAAGCATTAATAATTTGCCATTTCTAAGCTGAATCATTAACAATGTCATTATTACAAAAATCATCACAGGGATAGGGACAAGTAGAAAATTAACGGCATCGGTACTGTCAGCTAAGGAACCGCCGGCTTCGATACTGTAGCCTAATGGAAGATCATCCCGCAATATTTTTGTAGCATCATAAGCTTTTTGGGCAGCATCGTTAGCTGTACCGGAGTTAATATTAGCCTCTACTGTTATAGTCGGTTTTAAGTTGCGGCGCCATATGAGACCGTCTTCGGCAGAATACGTAATTTTAGCAATTTGGTCTAAAGGCACATAGCCCGCCGTGCCTAAATAAATTGGCAGGTTTCCAATATCAGATAAATTGGTATGAGTATTATTATTTATACGAAAGGTAATACCAATTGTGCGGTCTTTAAAATAATATTGGGCAGAGGATAAACCATTTATTTCACCATAAAGTGTTTGGGCAATGGAATTGCCAGTTACACCTAAAGCACGCAGTTTATTTTGGTCAAGTTCCAAATGCATAATTTTGCTTTTTTCATTCCAATTGAGATGGATATCTTTATTATTAGGATCTTTAGCAATAAGTGTTGAAACTTTATTGGCCAGGGTACGCACTTTATCCTTATCGTAGCCGGAGACGCGAAGCATAATAGGATAATCAGCTGGCGGACCTGTCTGGATAAATTTTATATTACTGCGCACACTAGGAAAATTATTGTTTAACTCATTTTCAATTTCATTGGTAAGTTCCTTACGGGTATTAACATCTTTAGCAACAATTATAAACTGGCTGAAATTATCGGCTGGCAGTTGTGGGTCAGTTGTTAAAACAAAACGAGGTGAGCCTTTTCCTACATAATAGGAGAAGTTTTTGATATGCTGGTTATTTTTATTTAAAAATGCAGCAAATTTATTAGAGGTTTCTTCCGAAGCTTTTAATGAAGAACCTTCTGGCAGCTGCATATCAACTATTATTTCCGGTCGCAGGGAAGGTGGGAAAAATTCCTGTTTAATAAAATGCAGCGAGTACACTGCTAAGATAAACAGAGCAATAGTAGAACTAAGGATAATTTTTTTGTGCTCTAAACAATAAATTAAAATTTTACGAAACAATATATAAAATTTACTTTGGTAGAGCTGTTTAGTTTTATGTGCGGTATCTGAGGTTTTTATGCGGATAAGATAGTAGCCGAAAAGTGGTGCAACCATTACTGATACTAGCCAGGATAAGCATAAGGCAATACTTATGACTGGGAAAAGACTCTTACAAAATTCGGAAGCCATTCCCTTGGCAAAGGCAACCGGGATAAAACCAGCGCAGGTTATAAGTGTCCCGGTCAGCATCGGTTTAGCCGTGGCATTAAAGGCATAACAGGCAGCTTTAAAACGGTCAAGACCATTTTCCAATTGTACACTCATCATTTCAACAGCAATTATCGCATCATCAACTAAAAGTCCCAGTGAAATTATCAGTGCACCTAAAGATACCTTTTGCAGATTAATATCAAGTAAGTACATTAAGGCAAATACGCCGGCCAGTACCAATGGTATACATCCGGCTACTACCAGACCAGTTCGCAGGCCTAAGCTTAAAAAGCTTACAGCAAGGATGATGATAATGGCTTCACGTAAAGTGCTGATAAATTCACTGATGGATTCCTGTACAACTTGGGGTTGGTCAGATACCTGATGAATTTCCATGCCTAAAGGCATATCTGGTTTAATTTTGCCAACTAAAGAATTTAAATTATGGCCTAAATTTAAGATATTGCCGCCAGCCTGCATCGATACAGCAATACCTATAGCTGGCTTGCCATTAAAATACATTTTGGGATCAGGTGGGTCGCTGTAGCCATGTGTCACGGAAGCAATATCACCTAAACGAAAATTTTTGCCGTTGGCACTGATGGGGATATTTTCAATGGAATTAATACTATCTAAAATACCACTGTAGCGAATATAGACATTATCAGACGTTGTTTGAATCATGCCGGCAGGTGTTAATTCATTTTGAGTTTTTATAGTATTACTGATTGTCTGGGGGCTAATTCCCAATTCGGCTAGTTTTTCATTGGAAATAGATATGTAGATTTTTTCTTCTTGTACACCTAGTAATTCAACTTTTTGTACTTGAGGAAGATCAACAATGAGCCGGCGAATTTTTTCTGCCTGCTGGCGCAGTTCTTCATACGAGTAGTCTTTACCAGTGACAGCATAGATAGATCCATAAACATCATCAAAACGGTCATTATAATAAGGACCATAAACACCATCGGGTAAATTTACTTTTTCGTCCTCACAAAGATTGCGAACTTCCTTCCAGGTTGAGCGGATTTTACTGCTATCAACATCTTGCCGCAGTGCTACATAAATTATTGACTGTCCCGGGCGAGAGGAACTTTTAATATAATCAAGACCAGGAGTATCCTGTAATTTTTTTTCTAGTTTATCGGTTACCTGTTCTTGCATTTGTTTGGCTGTGGCACCTGGCCAGCTTACGGAAACAATCATCTGGCGAATGGTAAAAGAAGGGTCTTCCATTCGTCCTAGTTTAAAATAAGAAAAAATGCCGATGATAAAGATTATGATGATAAAGTACCATACTAAATCCTTGTTTTTTAAAGATAATTCAGTGAGGTTTTTCATGTGTTATCACCTGGAGCAGAAGCGCTTATACGTATTTTTTCGCCTTCGTGGAGTTTTTGTACGCCGGCAGTAACAATGATTTCGCCTTCATTTATGCCGGAAACTTTTATATAATTATCTTTAAAAGTTTCAACTTGGACATTTTTTAGAGATACAGTATTATCTTTATTCACAATCCAAACTTTAGGAATATTATTTGTTTGGTAAATGGCAGATAAAGGAATAATATATTGATTTTTTGCGGATTCAGTGGAATTGTTTTTATAGATTATGTTAGCAGTCATTCCTAATTTTAAGGTGTTAGGCGGATTAGGCAGGGATATCTTTACCAGATATGTACGTGTAGAAGAATCAGCAATTGGCGAGATTTCACGTATAATGCCATCACAGGATATATTACTGAGAGCCCAAAACGACACGGTAACATGTTGACCAGCAGCGATATTATTAATTTGATTTTCAGGAATATTTGCCTGTACTTCGAGTTCATTACTTTGTACAAGGGTCAAAATAGTCTGACCAGCAGAAACTACTTGACCAGCCTCAGCATTAATAGCTGTAATTACGCCGTCAGCATTGGCACGTAAATTAGTATAACTCAGAGAATTATGCTGTTCTAAGGCTTGGGCAACGGCTTGCTGATAAGATGAAAGAGCTGAATCATAGGTGTTTTGGTATTGGTCTAAGGTGGATTTGGCAACAGCATTTTGACTGTAGAGTTGTTTATAACGGCTTAAATTGCTTTTAGCCAAGCTTAAATTAGAATGGGCGGCATCTACATTGGCATCACTTTGGTTTACTTGTTGAACGACATCCTTACTGTCTATTAGCATGAGTACATCGCCAGCGTGTACAGTATCACCAATATTTACATTACGATGCAGAATTTTGCCGCCTACCTGAAAGGAAAGGTTACTTTCATAGCGGCCATGAACCGTGCCGGGATATTTATTGGCATTTGAGCTGTTGTTTATTGATACCTGTAAAGTTTTTACCAAAGGGGCTTTATCAGCAGGGTTATTTTGTTGACTACATCCTGCAACCAATAAAATAACTGCTAAAATATAAAGTATAATAAAAAGTTTTTTTTGCATTTATTTATCTCCTCATTGTATAGCAATAAAATTTTATTGCTGCGATGTTGAAGTATAGCTAATACTTAAAAAGAGAGAAGTTCAAATATGTTTTATGGCAGCTGTATATTATTCAGAAAAAAAGTGTTTAATTAATTTAGTTATTGATACCTGATCGTTTATGCCCATTGTTTCGCGAGCCGAATGCATAGCCAGGATAGGAATACCAATATCAAGTGAGCGCATTGGCATATTAGCAGAAAGGATTGATCCTAAGGTAGAACCACCTTTAGTGTCAGCGCGGTTGACAAAAAGCTGGTAATTAATGTCATGTTTTTGGCAAAGCGACTTAATAATACCAATAGCTTCGGCATCATTAGCATAAGATTGGCTGGCCGCAATTTTTATTGCAGTACCATGATTTAATAAGGGCAGATTAGTTGGATCAGTTTTTTCAGGAACATTAGGATGCAGGGCATGAGCAACATCAGCTGATAATAAAAATCCTCCGGCAATAGCAGTTAGATAATCAGCATGGGAAAAACCGAGACTGTCATAAATTCTTTCAATAATATGCGGCAGAATAAATGAACCAGCTCCTTGTTTGGTGCGGCTGCCGACTTCTTCATTGTCAAATAAAGCAATTATATTGATTCCTTGTTTACGTGATCCAGTAAGCAGTCCATCCAGACATGCTTTAACCGAGGTGATGTTGTCAAGTCGGTGTGAGGAAATAAATTCTTCATTATAACCAAGCAGACAGCCGGTTTCAGCGGGATAAACTGTTAATTCATAAGAAAGAATATCTTCCGGCGAGCAAGCGGTTTCTGTAGCTAATAGTTCAATAATTAAGTCATTAGTTTCTTTGCTGGAATCAGTCATGGAAAATAATGGCAGCATATCTTTTTGGGGATTCAGGCTTATTCCTTCATTTATTTTTCGATTCATATGGATTGCAAGATTAGGAATAGTCAATAAAGGTTTTCGAAAATCAACTAGATTTACTTTAGGTGAAAATACATTATTGCTTTTTAAAACGACTTTACCAGCAATGGATAATGGTCTATCCAGCCAGGTATTTAAAATCATGCCGCCGTAAATTTCAATATTTAATGATATATATTTATTTTTTTCTATAGTTGCTGCTGGTTTAATACGCAGGCAGGGAAAATCGGTATGGGCAGCGGCTATTCGTAAATTATGCAAAGGTTTATCATTTATAGTAAAGGCAATAATACTGGAATCATATATTTTAGTGTAGTAAGCATGCTTTTTTTCTAAATGCCATTCTTTTGTTGGCAGTAGTTCACTAAAACCAGCTTTTTTTAATATAGTTTCACTTGCTGTTACTGTGTGAAAAGAAGATGTTGATTGCGAGATAAAATCCAACAAATCTGCCGCTGTTTTTTGTATATTCATAGTAATACCTTCTTATATTTATTTATTGATATTATTTAGTTCATCATTTAACCAGTTTAATTGAGCTTTTTCACGAATAATAGCTTTTTTTAAGATTAAATAATGACCATAATGAGCTTTTTGTTTTTCTGTTGATGAAAATAATTCGGTCATGCGAGTTGTTAAATAATTTAATTTTTCTTCATGCTGGAGACGTTCTTCGGCAAAGAGTTCTTCTATGCGGGGGTTGTTTTTGTCATCAATAAAATACAGTTTTAAAGTAAAATCATCACGTGTTGGCGGGATCTTATCCTGTGGTTCCGTCAACCAGTTGTTCAGGGTTGTAAGGCCAGTAGCTGTTATATTATAAAAAGTTTTTTCTAATTTTTTGCCGCTTATTTCTATATGGGAGCTGATAAGTTTTTCTTCTTCTAATTTTTTTAGTTCTGGATATATCTGGCTGTGCTTGGCCTGCCAAAAATCCCCTATTTCACAATTGAATAATTTTTTTATATCATAGCCGGTGAGCTCATTATGTTTTAATAATCCCAAAATAATAAATTTTAATGTGTTTTTTTGCCATATAGTAAAATCCATCCTTGACTTTTTCCCTATTAAGTATAGCATAATATTTGCACTTATAAACATGTAATTTATTACATGTAATAAAAATATATTATTTTGTAATTTGCTAAAATAACCTATATGGCTAAAGTGGAGCTTGATGCGCAGTATAAGCGGATAAATAAAAAATACGTATAAAAAACGGGGTATTCCCCGCTTTTTATACGTATTTTTTTTCTACAATTTTTAAACGCAGCATTAATAAAATGGCACCGCTCAGTAATCCAGCAATAAGACCAAGCCAATACCCATATGGACCCCAAGTTGAATATTTTGCCAATAGCCAGCCACAGGGCAGACCTATCAACCAAAATGATAGTACAGCCAGATAAAAAGTTATTTTTACATCTTTATAGCCGCGTAAAATTCCCTGTAGTGGTGCATTGATACCGTCAACTACCTGCATGATAACAGCATAGATTAAAAATATAGTTGTGAGCTCAATGACATCAGGATTGGAGGTATATAAGGCCGCAATAGACCTGCGGAAATTTATTAATATAGCAGCCAGTCCAGAGGCAAATATAAGAGAAAACAGACGGCTTAAATGAGCATACTGTTTAACATCATTATAACGTTTAGCGCCTAATTCGTAACTGATTAAAATCGTGACAGCCATACTGATGCTAAGAGGAATCATATAAACTAACGTTGTAAAATTAAGGGCAGCTTGATGGGCAGCAATAACACTTGTGCCATAGACCGTCATAAGCAGACCGACAACACCAAAAATACTTTGCTCACAAAAAAGGGTACAGCCGATAGGGACACCGATACTGAGTTGTTTTTTCCATTCGTAAAATGAAGGCCGAGGAAAATTAGTAAAGATTTTATACATGCAAAAAGGTTTGATATTTATAATTACAAGTATGTTTAATAATAGATTTACATAGTAAGTGATAGCTGAACCGATACCGGCACCAATGCCGCCAAAAGCTGGCATACCGAATTCACCATATATAAATACATAATTTAGAAAAATATTTATGGGAACAGTAATAATTGTGATAAACATAGTCAATTTTGTAAATCCCAATGCATCAATAAAATTGCGTAAAACACCGGCTAAAAAGATCGGGCATATGCCAAAGGCCATAGCTATCAAATAATGAGTAAATACATACGATACATAGTCGTCAAGTTTTAATAATGGTAAAAGATAAGGTATTAAAATAAAACCAGCTAATATGAATATTAATCCTAATAACAGTGACCAGTAAAATCCTTGTTGGATGACAAATTTTATGATGGAATATTTGCGGGCACCATAAAGATGGGCAATTGATGGTGTAAGTCCCGAGATAATACCTAAACTGCTGCCAAAAAACGGGAAAAATACGTTGGCACCAATAGCAACACCAGCTAAATCATATTCACTGACATGACCGGACATTACGGTGTCGAAAAATCCAGTCGATACAATGGCTAGCTGGGTTATAAAAATAGGCAGTAGTACGGCAAAAAATTGTATTATTTTCTGCGTATAAGAATATGTTTTTTTCATAAATCCTCTTATTTATAATTGTATTAAATATGTTCATTACAAAGATTATTTTAATGCCAATCTTCATAAAAAACAAATTTAGATATATTTTTCCTTGGACGCATAGCAGGCTGTTCAGCAGCGTAGCCTATTGTTAAGACAGCACAAATATAAAAATTATCAGGCGCATTAACAGCTTTTTTAATAGCAGATTGTGTAAACCATGCTGTCCAGCAGGTGCCTAATCCTAAGTGTTGTGCTTCGAGTATTATGTGTTCAATAGCAATACTAGTATCGCGAATTATAAGTTTCAACTCGGGTAATGCACAGTTTTCATTCAAGGTTGTGGATAAATCTGTTGTTTTAATGCGGGAAGATATATCAGCTGCACATACTATAAATACCGGGGCATCAAGCATCCAGTTTTGATTGTTGTCAGCGGCAACAATTTTTTCTTTGGTTAATTTATCACGAACAATAAGAAATTTCCAAGGCTGAGTATTGCTGCCGGAGGGAGCATAGCGGGCACTTTCTAATAATTGCTTAAGCAGTTCATCGGCAATATCCTGGTTGGAATATTTACGGATGCTGCGGCGTTTTTCTATTTCAGTCAGCATAAAAAATATCTCCTTAAAATATTATATATATAAAAATCCCGCAGCCATAAAGACTGCGGGATAAAACTTCGCCAAAAACGAAAATAAATATTAACGTTTTGAGAACTGTGAAGCTTTGCGAGCTTTTTTCAAACCATATTTACGACGTTCTTTTTCACGTGGATCACGTGTTAAGAAGCCAGCTTTTTTCAATGATTTGCGTAATTCACCGTCAACTAATAAAAGTGCACGGGAAATACCATGACGGATTGCGCCAGCCTGACCGGATGTGCCGCCGCCAGCAACTCTAGCGATAACATCGTATTTACCTTCTGTTTCAGTTAATACGAGTGGTTGTTTTACGATTAATTCTAAGGTACCAAGACCGAAGTATTCACTCATGTCGCGGCCATTGATTTTTATGTTGCCTTCACCTGGAACCAAGCGAACTCTGGCAACGGAAGATTTTCTGCGACCTGTACCGTAGTAAGTAACTAATGCCATTATATATGTTCTCCCTTCCAGTTATTAACGAATGTTAAATGCAAGTTTTTCAGGCTGTTGAGCAGCATGAGGATGTTCAGTACCTGCATAAACATTTAATTTTCTATACATTTGAGCGCCAAGACGATTTTTTGGAAGCATGCCACGAATAGCGGATTCCAAAACTTTTACAGGCTGCTTAGCAAGCATATCACCAGCAGTTGTAAATGTAGTACCACCTGGATATCCAGAGTGACGGAAATAAGTTTTGTCAACTAATTTCTTTCCGCTGAATACTACTTTTTCAGCATTTATAATAATAACGAAATCACCAGTATCAACATGTGGTGTGAAAATAGGTTTATTTTTACCGCGGAGAACTTTAGCAACTTCAGCAGCAAGACGACCTACTGTCTGTCCTTCAGCATCCACGATGTACCATTTGCGATCAACATTTTGGCTGTTGGCCATGAATGTGGTTTTCATCGATATCCCCTTCCCTATAATGCGATTAACTAAAATAATATAATTTAATTATATAAAGCCTCACCGCGATCTCCGGGGCTAATGGAAACCACAAAACGAAAACTTCATACTCAACTATTATAATAAAAGACAGAAGCGGCGTCAAGAAATTTTTATCATTGTCAGAGAAAATTTTGTGGTAAGAATAATAAGGAAAGATTAATCTATCCAGTTATGCCCGGATTGCTGCAATAATTCATCGGCTTGTTCTGGACCAGTAGAATTTGCGTCATATTTAAATACTGGTAAATTTTCCCATTTATATAATTCATGCAGCTTATCAATAAAGTTCCAGCTTAATTCAATTTGGTCCCATTGGCTGAACCAGGATTTGTTATCGTCAATGCAGGCTTTTATTAAGCGTTCGTAGGCCTCCGGTGTATTTAAGCGATTAACATAACTTGTTTGGCAAAAATCCATTTTTGCCTGGGTAATTTCTTCAGTATCCCCTGGTTTTTTCATGTTAAATTGCAGATAAACACCTTCACTAGGCTGTACTTTTATGATTAAAATATTTTGTGGAGCCTTTTCAAGAAATGATGGGCGAAAAACAATGGCAATCTTTATTTCTCGGCGATTTAGCTTTTTGCCGGTTCTGATATAAAAAGGTGTGCCCCACCAGCGTTCATTATCAATAAATACGCGCAGTGCTGCATAGGTTTCAGTAGTGGAATTTGGTTTTACCAGATTTTCCTGATGGTAGCCTTTATATTGTCCTAAGACTAATGCTTCACGAATATTTTTGACGGGACGCATTGCGCGTAAAATACGTATTTGGGCATCATGCATTGCCGTGCTGGAAAATTGTTCAGGCCATTCCATTGCCACAATTGATAATATTTGGAACAGATGATTCTGTACCATATCACGCAGGGCACCACTGGCATCGTAATAGCCGCCGCGAGATTCAATGCCCATATCCTCTGGTGCTGAAATTTGTACTGATTCTATATAGCGGGAATTCCAAAGATTAGAGAAGATGGGATTACTAAAACGCAGGGTTTGAATATTGCGAACCATTTCTTTACCAAGATAATGGTCAATGCGGAAAATGTTTTCGGGAGAAAAGAATTTTTCTAAATTTTTATTGAGTAATTTAGCTGAATCAAGATTTTCACCAAAAGGTTTTTCCAGAATTACTTTTCCTTTGCAAGCCAGACATACTTTAGTAAGCCCTTCGGCAATGATATTAAAAAAACGGGGAGCAACAGCAAAGTAAAATATATGCTCAGCTAAATTATTTGTAGAATAGTAATCATTTAATGCAGTATAAGCATTTAAATCAGTAAAATCCATTTGGTAATAGGATATTTTTTGTGTGAATTTGGTAAAATTTTCTTCGGTATATGGCAGTCGGGCAAATTTTTTAACCCAGTTTTTAGCAATAGCACAGTACTGTTCATTAGAATAGCTGCGACGGCCAATAATTATAAGCTGACATTTGAATTGTGGATCATTGGCAATACACATATTGTAAAAAGCAGGCAAAAGCTTGCGAAATGTTAAATCACCAGTGCCACCGAATATAGTAAATACTGATTGCGCCATATATATTCCTCCTAGTTTATAGCAATACCAATGCCTTCATAGACAGGTACTTTATTAACAATGGATGTAATTAGTCCGGTAGATTTATTAACAGACATACTTATAAGCTCATTGGATGAACGATTAACAACTAGTAAGTAATTGCCGCATGGCGATAATATAAAATCACGCGGGTGACAACCGCCAGAGGGGATTTGCTGAATTACAACAGGCACTTTGTTTTTTATAGAAAATATAGTTAAAAGATCACTGCCGCGTGTCGATATGTATATATAATTTTCGTCAGTTGACAATCTTATAGCAGCTGATGTACTGTTTGGGGCGACTGTTGGCAGAAATGATATAGTTTTCTGCAGTTGCCAAAAATTATCATTTTGTAAATGATAATAAAACAGTTGATTGCTTAATTCGCTGACTAAATACATACGTTTATTATCGCTGGTAAAGATACAGTGACGAGGACCAGTGCCTTTAGGAAAAGTCAGCGAGGATAGCAGTTGGAAACTATTAGTAGTATCATATATATCAACTTTGTCTAAATGCAGATATGGGATGAACAGCATATTTTGCCATAAAAGCGCCTGGTGACAGCCCGATTCTTTTTGGCTGTCAAGACGTTTAACAAGATGTAATTTACTATTTATTATTTGATAAATTATAATGCAGCCATCATGAAAATTAGCTGTATAAACCATATTGCTATGGCAGCCAATATAACATGGAGTGGTATTTTCTGTCAATATTTCTGCTAATAAATTAGCGTTAAAATCAAGCAGGGCAATGCCAGCTTTACCGTTACCCTCTTTAGTAATAATAACATGATTATTACTAAGACAAACACATTTGCCATCTTGTACTTTATAAAATAATGATGGTGTTGATAACTTACCGTCAGTATCATCAAACGTGAACTGATAGATGCCGTGACTGTTATTTGAATTATAAGTGCCAATATATCCAATATGTTTCATATATATTACCTCTTTTGTGATAAAAATCAAAATTAAATATAATTTCCAACAAAAAGAATAGTTATTTCATAAAAGAATTTATTTATTTAATATTATATTATTCAGATAATAAAAGCAAATAAAAAAGCTGCAACATTAGTTGCAGCTTTTTAGCAAATTTAATCAATGGTTTTTGTAGCCTGAAGACGCGCTTTGGCGCGTTCTAAAGCAGCATGGGCACGCAATGAATCGATATCTTTATGTTCATCCGGTGACTGATGCAATGACTCAAGACGTTCCTGAGCACGAGCATAAGCCTTTTGGGCACGATTTATATCAATGTTGATAGGCAGTTCAGCTGCGGATGCTAAAATAGTGATTTTATTGGAACTAACTTCCATAAAACCGCCAGCAATAGCAATTAATTCTTCATGGCTGTCTTTTTTTACATGCATGGCATGTGGCAGAATACCAGTCAATAATGGGGCATGATTAGGCATTATACCAAGCTCACCGCCAGTAGAATGGACAATAGCCATTTCTACATCATCAGAATAAACCATTTTGTCAGGAGAAACAATTTCCAATTTAATACTTGCCATGGATTATGCCTCCTGTTTAGCTTTTTTAGCGGCCTCAACTACTTCATCAATGCTGCCAGCCATATAGAATGCACTTTCTGGTAAATCATCATATTTACCTTCCAAAATTTCTTTGAAGCCGCGTATGGTTTCTTTTAATGGAACATATTTACCAGGGGTACCGGTAAACTGTTCAGCAACCGCAAATGGCTGACTCAAGAATCTTTGGATTTTACGTGCACGGGCAACGGTAAGTTTATCTTCGTCGGATAATTCTTCCATACCTAAGATGGCAATGATATCCTGTAATTCTTTGTACTTTTGTAGTACTGCCTGGACACCGCGGGCAACATGGTAATGTTCTTCACCAATTACATTAGGGTCCAAGATGCGTGATGTGGAATCAAGTGGATCCACAGCAGGATAAATACCAAGTTCAGCAATTTGACGAGATAAAACCGTAGTAGCATCAAGATGAGTAAATGTAGCTGCTGGTGCCGGGTCAGTCAAGTCATCTGCCGGAACGTATACAGCCTGTACGGATGTAATAGAACCTTTTTTGGTAGATGTAATACGTTCTTGGAGTGCCCCAACATCTGTAGTTAATGTTGGCTGATAACCAACAGCCGAAGGCATACGACCAAGCAAAGCCGAAACTTCTGAGCCAGCCTGGATGAAACGGAAGATGTTATCAACAAACAATAAAACGTCCTGGTTTTGAACATCACGGAAATATTCAGCCATGGTAAGGCCGGTAAGCGCTACACGCATACGAGCTCCAGGTGGTTCATTCATTTGTCCATAAACTAAGGCAGTTTTATTGATAACGCCGGATTCAGTCATTTCAGACCATAAATCATTACCTTCACGAGTACGTTCCCCAACACCAGAAAATACGGAATAACCGCCATGCTGAGTGGCAATATTATGGATTAATTCCATGATTAATACTGTTTTACCAACACCAGCACCGCCGAATAAACCGATTTTACCACCGCGGGAATATGGAGCAATAAGATCGACAACTTTTATACCTGTTTCCAAAATTTGGGTAGCAGTTTCCTGCTCATCAAATTTTGGAGCAGGACGATGGATTGGCCAAGCTTCCTTATTCCCAACAGGTTTAGGATTATGGTCAACAGTTTCGCCTAAAACATTAAAAACACGTCCAAGGGTTTCTTCACCAACAGGAACTTTTATTGGTGAACCAGTATCAACTGCATCCATTCCACGAGTTAATCCATCGGTGGAGCTCATTGCGATACAGCGGGTAATGCCATCACCTAGGTGCTGCATTACTTCTACAGTTAATTTTATGTCTATATCACCGGATTTGCCGTTTATAGTAATTGCGTTTAATATTGCAGGCAATTCTTCGGCAGGAAATTCAATATCTACAACAGGTCCGATAACCTGTACAATTTTACCATTAGCCAATGATTAAAAACCTCCTCACTTCAGTGCTTCTGCACCGCCCACGATTTCGGTGATTTCGCGGGTAATGTTGGCCTGACGTACTTTATTATAATGTAAATCCAGTTTTGCCATGAGATCCTGGGCATTATCGGTTGCATTGCTCATTGCTGTCATACGGCTTGATAATTCGCTGGCCGCGGCCTGCAATAAAGCAGCATAAACCATTGTCACAAAATATTGTGGCAATAAGAAGCTCAGAACTGTTTCAGCCGAGGGCTCGTAAATATATTCGGCATGTGGTCCCGTTGATGTATCACTGCCAACTTTTTCAAATGGCAGTAATTTTACTGTTTCTGGAACGGAGGATATAGCTGAAACAAAACGGGTGTAAACCATATATACGTCCTTATAGCCGCCTTCAGT
This sequence comes from Pectinatus brassicae, assembly GCF_014201835.1. Taxonomy (GTDB): domain Bacteria; phylum Bacillota; class Negativicutes; order Selenomonadales; family Selenomonadaceae; genus Pectinatus; species Pectinatus brassicae. The sequence continues at coordinate 27,609 of NZ_JACHFH010000030.1, forward strand.
AAATAATTCTATTATTTGAGTGGCAATTTCACGGGCATTTTCATATTTAGGGCGTTCACTAAAGCCAATATAGTTATTAATGACATTGTAACCATGGCTTTTAAAATGCTCAGCGGTTTTTCTGCCCACACAAATAATATCGAGGTCCTCTTTTTTTACCGTTTTTAATGGAGCTTCTGCATAAGAATTCTCCAAGGCAAAATTTTGTGCTTCATTGGTACCTTCAATATGAACTTTAGCAGCTTTAAATACATTACTGGAATATGCTCCGGCAAGTCCTTTATCAGACGATAATATCAAAAACAATGTTTTGCCATTTTCATGGACATCAAGTAAGGGATGAGATACACCACTAACATTAGCAGCGACATCGCCGATTACTTGATACATTTTTTCTGCATATGGTTTATTGGCTACTGCTGCGGCCTGAGCACGGCGCAGACGCGCAGAGGCAACCATTTTCATGGCTTTAGTGATCTGCTGGATATTTTTTACGCTTCTTATACGAAGTCGTATATCCTGTAAATTGGCCAAAAGTTAATCACCTCGCCTTTTTATTATAATTAAATCTTATTAAAGAGCGTATGATGCTTTAAATTCTTCAAGTGCTTTATTTATTTGATCTTCTAATTTATCGTCAAGTTTTTGCTGAGTGCGTATTGCTTCGAGTAATTCAGCATGAGATGAATTGATAAATTTCAGATAATCACGTTGGAAATCAGCAACTTTATTTACTGGTACATCAGTAAGGAAGCCGCGAACTGCTGTATAAATAACTAAGACTTGTTCGGCAACATTAAGCGGGGAATATTGAGATTGCTTTAATGTTTCAACCATGCGTGCACCGCGGTCAAGCTGATCCTTAGTAGCCTTATCAAGATCGGAGCCAAACTGCGCAAAAGCAGCAAGTTCGCGATATTGTGCAAGGTCAAGACGCATACGTCCAGCAACCTGCTTCATAGCTTTTATCTGGGCACTGCCGCCAACACGGGAAACAGAAAGACCAACATCAATTGCCGGACGAACGCCGGAATAGAACATTTCAGTCTGCAGCATTATCTGACCATCAGTGATGGAGATAACGTTGGTAGGAATGTAGCCAGATACATCACCAGCTAATGTTTCAATTATAGGCAGAGCCGTTATAGAACCTGCACCTAATTCATCAGATAATTTAGCGGCACGTTCCAAAAGACGGGAATGTAAGTAGAATACATCACCAGGATAAGCTTCGCGCCCTGGTGGTCTGCGCAGAAGTAAACTCATGGCACGATAAGCAGCTGCATGTTTGGATAAATCATCATAAACACATAAAGCATGTTTGCCCTTATACATGAAGTATTCAGCCATAGCAACACCGGCATATGGGGCGATGTATTGCAGTGGCGCACTATCGGCAGCGGTTGCTGCAACTACAATACTATATTGCATCGCACCGTGGTCTTCGAGAGTTTTTACTACGCGGGCAACAGTGGATGCTTTTTGTCCGATTGCTACATATATACAGATACAGTTTTGACCTTTTTGGTTTAGTATTGTATCAACAGCAATAGCTGTTTTACCTGTACCACGGTCACCAATGATAAGTTCACGCTGCCCACGACCGATAGGTACAAGAGCATCAATAGCTTTCAAACCAGTCTGCAATGGTTCATGAACAGATTTTCTGTCAGCAATCCCCGGAGCTGGGTATTCTACAGGTCTATGTTCGTTAGTATCGATAGGTCCTTTACCATCGATAGGACGGCCTAAAGCATCAACAACACGACCAATCATAGCTTCGCCTACAGGAACCTGCATGATTTTTCCGGTGCGTTTTACCGATGCCCCTTCTTTGATTTTGTTTTCACCACCAAGCAAAACAGCGCCAACGCTGTCTTGGTCAAGGTTTAATACTAGACCAAATATATCATTACCGAAATCGAGAAGTTCGCCGGCCATAGCTTTATCAAGACCATGGATATGGGCGATACCATCACCAATTTCCATAACAGTACCGACATCATCAACATTTAAATCAACATTGTAGTTTTTGATTTGTTCCTTGATGATGGCTGTTATTTCCTCAGGATTCATTTTCATAAAAAGTTAGTCACCCCAATCAACAATTTGTCACCAGTTGTTTTTCTATAGTTTTTAGTTGACTCACAACACTGCCATCAATGACACGGTCATTGATTTTTACAATGATACCGCCCAAAATGGATTTATCTACACGTGTTTGTAACTGTATAGTTTTTTCTGTAGTGACTTCTAATTTTTTCTTCAAAGCTTCTTCCTGACCAGTCGATAAGGGAAGAGCTGTTTTGACATAAGCAATTTGTATGCCTTGAGCCTCATTAGAAAGTGTGTGAAAACTGGTGATTATTTCTGTGAGTAATGTTATACGGTGTTTATCAATAAGCAATAAAAGAAAATTAGTTATTGATGGTTCAAATTCATCAGTTAATATTTTTTTCATGAGATTTTTTTTTGCTGTAATATTAACTTGAGGATTATCCATGAATGCCTGTAAATCATGGTTTGTATTAAATAACTCACAGATTTGAGTCAGTTGTTTATCACAAAGAGCCAGTTTGTTTTGATCTTGTGCCAATTCAAACATGGCAGCAGCATATTTTTTAGCTAATTGAATATTTAACATGATAAGCCACCCAGCTTATCTTTATCGAGCTTTTCAATAAATTCACCAACTAATTTTTCATTAGCAGCATTATCCATATTAGCTGCGACTATTTTGCTGGCAGCTAATATGGATAGGGAAACAACTTCCCCCTTTAATTGAACAGCAGCATGGTCACGTTCACGGGCAATATCTTCTTTAGCGTTTTTGCGCATTTGTTCAATTTCCTGCTTAGTTTGAGCAATGGATGCATCATGTTCTTCTTGAGCACGTTTAGTTGCTTTATCAACAATTTCCTGAGCAGTGATACGAGCATCAGCAAGCTGTTTTTGATATTCGGCCAAAGTCTGCTGGGCTTTTTTTTCATCATTTTCAGCCGCTTGCAGCGAATTTATTATTTTGGCACGGCGTTCATGAAGAATTTTCATGATGGGATTATAAGCAAATACTTTAAGCAGGATGACTAATATAACAAAATTGACAATCTGCGCCATAAATGTTCCTAGTTGAAGACTAATCAATTTATCTGTCCCCCTTTTACTATAAATTTAGTATTTTTGAATTAGAGAACTTTTATAGCACTTAAAATGATAAGTGCAACAACTAATGCGATAATTGGCATAGCTTCAATAAGACCAACAGAAATCAATGTGTTAGTAAACAAAGTGTTTTTAGCTTCTGGTTGACGGGAAATACCTTCAATAAGTTTTCCAGTTACAAGGCCATCACCTAGTGCAGCACCAAAAGCTGCTAGACCAACCATAATACCAACTCCTAATAAAGCTGCTGCTGTTGCAATTGTATTTTCCATTAAAAAATCCTCCTTAGAGATATAAAAATATAATTTATGCCCTTATGGCATATAGATAGTTACTCTTCTTCTTCGACAACGCCTTCGGCGAGGTAAGAGGTGGAGAGCATTGTGAAAACAAAAGCCTGTATAGCTCCAACAAAAAGACTAAAAGCAAGCCAAACGACACCAGGAATTACTTCAGCGATTATATTGGGTAACAATGTCGGCAAGATATGGATTAATAATTCGCCGGCAAGAATATTACCAAATAAACGAAAAGCAAGTGTGATGGGTTTAGCGATTTCTTCGATTAATTTAATAATTACAAATGGAGCAAATGGTTCGAAGAAGCTTTTTATATACTTAGTTCCTTTATAATAAAGGCCAAGTATATGAAGCATGGCTACAACCAAAAGTGCTAATCCTAAATTGGTGTTTAAAGTATTAGTTGGCGATTCCATTCCAGGAATAAGTCCCCACCAATTCGAAATGAGCAAGAACAAAAACAAAGAAATTAAAAATGGAGCAAACATAGCTCCTCGTTTGCCTAAATTAGCACTGATCTGGTCATTAAGTCCCGTGATAATCATCTCAAAGACATTTTGTAGACCAGCAGGTACTAGTTTTAGACTGCGAGTTGCTGCGATGGAAAGGATAACTACGACAACCATGACCATCCATGTCATTTTTAGAGTTTCCATGTTAAAGGATAAGCCAAATAACATGAGTTCATGAGCCGCATTTTCAGGCATAAAATCACTCCCTATGCTGAATAATTTTTAAAAATATCTTAAAGATTAAGATATTATAAACAAATGTAATTAATGCATTTTTTCTCGATAAGAAAAAATTATAAGATTAGTAAAAATTATGATATGCATAATAAAAAAGCCCGCAACAAACGCTATAAAAACTTCTTTGGATAATTTTAAAACAATAAACCAAACTAAGAACAAAACAATAATACGAAATAAGAAACCCATTTGCGAACTACGTTTAGCTTGTAATTGTGATAATGCCATCGAACGTTTTATGCGCATTGCAAGCATGAATATATAATATACAGCAGTTAAATAACCACCAATGACAGCTGTAATTAAATAAATATCATTATGAAGAAATAATTTTATGCATATTAAAATTGTAATAAGTAATAGCGAAACAAGTATTGAACGACCACGAGCAGCCGTAAAATTCTGCATATAATTTTCGGCCTTTCCTTAAACTATAAATATCAAACAAATACACAATAAATATAACATATAAAAAGCTCTATAACAAGCAATTTCTAGTAAAGTTAATACATATTATAGATAAATATATGCATTTATGTAAACTATGACATAGACATATATGTATACATTTAAATTATTGTTTTAGCTCGTTATAGTAATAATAACTTATGCGAAAAAGAATGAAGTACATTAAAAGTTCACTTAATTCCTCAATTAGTTCACTTTGCTGCTTGGAAAATAAATAACCATGTTCACCTATTGTTGAAAGTAGTACAGTAATAGTCAGCGTAATAAATTTTGCTACTGGGAAAATTTTATGAAAAACAATTTGGCGATAGGGAATAGTAAAAATTAATCCCAATATTACAGTAAAAATACATATTCCTACGATGATATTGATCAATGTATGATGGGGAAATTGAGACATGGGCATTATTATTATCGGACCATTGCTGCTCATTCCCAATGGGAAAAATACACGCCCCCAGCTTAATTCGCGCCCTAATAAAAGGAAGAAAAATATACTTGCGGTAATCCATAATTTTTTTCGGGTTTTAAAATAAAAATATACATTAATTATGAAAAAAACAAATAGAATACAAGCTTGGGTGTTTTCAATAGGACCGTTTTCCCAAGCATATTTAACTGGTAATATAAATGATATTGGAATAATAGCTAATAAATAAATAATTTCGATACAATTACGATATGGGGATTGCTTTGAAATCATTTCCGTAATATTAAGCATAAAAATAAAAACCTCCATATAATAGTAAATAAGTACTTGCTATTATTGTATGCATATGCTTACAATAAATCAAATAATAATGTATTTAGAATTTAAAGAATAGTTGGTTGAAAATCAAAAAAAGCTTATTAGATAAGTCTTTAAAGAGAATCCAATAAGCTTTTTATTATTTTTGCTTGTCATTGATAATGGTTCTTATAGGGAATGGTATATCAATATTTTCCTGACGATATCTTTTGGTTAATGCTTTGATAAATTCATGCTTTATAAGATATTGGTTTAAAAATACATTTGTTTTTAATATTACATTGAAATTAATGCTGGAGTCGGCAAATTCAAAAAAACGAATAACAGGATCGTAGTCAATGTGATGCTCTATTTTATCCAAGACTGACCGAGCTGTATCAATTGTCACTTGTTCAACTAAATCCAAATCACTGTCATAACTTATACCGATAGTCAGATAAAAAGAAACAGCTTCTTTAGGCATATTGTAATTAGTAATAGTCGTGGAAGCAATATCCTTATTAGGAACGATTATAATATTATTGCTGGGTGTTTGAATTTTTGTGAAGCGCCAGGTTATATCAACTACTTGCCCTGTTTCACCATTGCTTAATTTTACAAAATCATAGATTTGCAGCTGTTTGGATAGGATTATATGCAGACCAGAAAAAATATTGGCCAGAGTATCCTGCAGTCCTAAAGCAACGGCCATACCACCAACGCCTAACGCTGTGAGTAACGGCGTTACAGAAATCCCTAGGTATTGAAGGATAATGATTATGCCTACCGCATAGATAATAAAAGATATTATATTGGTTAAAAGCGAAGTGGCCTGTAAATTTTCATTGCCGCGTTTTATTTTTAATTCTAATATACCAGAAACTGCTCGGGAAAAAACACGGGTTAAAGAAAGGACTATTACTGTATAGAGCAGTGAGGATAATAATAAGGTTATAGTTGAATTGATGAATTTTATTGAGTTTATGCTTAAATATAAACCAATACCAGAGCACCAGGCTACAGGCAGACCCTGTACGGCATTGGCGAAAATAGCAGAAAAGGTATCCTTATTTATATAACCGTGCAATTTTCTTTTTATAAAATTATTTATCATTTTTCCGAGAAGAAAGGCAGCAACCTGGATGAAAAATGGTACTATCAGTAATTGTATCCAATAATGCCATTCGTTTAGGATCGTTGAAGGTATCATAGTATTCTCCTTGTAGTAATAGCTGTATTAGTTGGTAATTTACTTTCATATTATATTGTATTATACTATGAATTAAGAAATAATAGCAATAAAGTAAGAAATATAGCAAGTGAATTGGGAGTGACAAAATGTCAGAATTAATAATAAAAAAAGGTCAGAAATTACAGTTTCGACAGGCTGTGGAAAAAGATATGGATTATATAATGCAGGTAGAATACAAGCCGGAAAATGCTCAATATGTTATTCCTTATACCCGCGACGTACATATGCAGACATTAAATACAAAAGCAGCTATTCATCTTATTATAGAAAAGATTGATACAAAAGAAAAAGTAGGTTTTTTAATGATTGCTGGTCTTGATAATCCAGCAAAAGAAATAGAATTTACACGTATTATACTGGATGCTAAAGGTAAGGGTTATGGACAAGAAACATTGCAGCTACTTGAATCATGGGCCTTTGATGATTTAAAATTTCATCGTGCATGGCTCGATTGTAAGGATTATAATGCCAGGGCTCTGCATGTTTATGAAAAAGCTGGTTTTGTCCGTGAAGGGCTTATACGGGAAACAATTTTAACTGACGGTAAATATGAAAATTTAATTATATTGGGAATACTTGATAGAGAATATTTTGCCCAGTAAATTAAACGAAGTGTCATTTAGTAGATAAAATCAACTGCTTGTTATAATGTAAAATAATTAAATGGTTTTTTTAGGTGTATGTTGAATATAAACAACATAACGGCTGGGATTAAAAAGAAAAAAGAAACTATATAAATGACGTTGCGTAATAATAAGGAGGGGTTTTATGAAAACGGAGTTCTATGCTGATGTGGCGCAAATGCTGCTTAAAAGATTGTCAGCCTTGGTTTACGAGTATGATGTCATAAAGGATATTATGATATTTATCAATGCTGATTGCGAAAAGCGCATAATAAAATCATATCGGCAAAAATTGTATCGAACACGCAGGACGATAGTTCATCCTGATTTTATGGATAAGCTATCAGCTTTAATTGCCGGGCATTCAATTGATACAGGTCCGATTTTGCTGGATTTATCGGAGAAACCCTCAGGAAAATTTTATTGGCATGAAGTTATTAATAAACCAATGCTGGATGCTGAAGGGCATGTTATAAAAACAATGGGGATTATATGGAAAATAGATTCTCCTTATGATATTGATAGCAACCAGCGCTTTCGTTCAGATCAGGACCCTGTTACGGGTTTGCTGAATGAAAGTGGTGTAAAAAAATCAATTGAAAATTATCTTATAGAAGATGGCAAGGAATTAATGCATGCCATAATAAAAATAAAATTGCAGGATATGGATCCGTCAAAATACAGTAATATTAAGGCTGATAAGCTTAATGAATATGCATTAAATAGTTTGGGACAGCAACTGCGCAATGTGTTTAGGGCCAATGATCTATTGGCATACGTGGATGATCAGGTTTTTTTGGTTTTTATGAAAAATATAAAGACTGAAAATATTGTGAAAATAAAAATGGATGCTGTAGCCCGGCTGTTGGAAAATTGCCATATGATATTTTGTGTACCTAAAATGAATTACTCTATGGGAGAGGCGATATATCCGGTGGATGGCAATGATTATAATGAATTAATCGAATCTTCACAAAAACGGATAAGGTATCATTATAATGAAGAATGAGCATGGAATACAATAATATTATAGAAAACATTCTCCTATGTTATAAAAATTATCATTATAATATAGGAGAATTTTTTTAATTATAATGATTTTTGATAATGAAAAATTTGTTAGTAAAACAAGCAACATCTATTGCTTATATCAGTGGAATATTATATAGTAATACACATGTAGTATAAGTTTTGGAGGGGTTTTTAATGTTTGGAATATCCAAGGATATTGGGATAGATTTAGGAACGGCAAATGTCCTTATATATGTGAAGGGCAAGGGAATTGTTTTACGCGAACCTTCGGTTGTAGCTATTGATCGGGATACAAATCGTATTTTGGAAGTAGGAGAAGCTGCCCGCCAAATGATTGGGCGTACTCCAGGCAATATAGTGGCAATACGACCATTACGCGATGGTGTTATTGCTGACTATGATATAACGGAAAAAATGCTGCAATATTTTATTGAGAAGGTTATTGGACATAGTTTTTGGGGAAAGCCACGTATAATGATATGTGTCCCTTCAAAAGTTACTACCGTAGAACAACGTGCAGTACAGCAAGCGGCAAAACAAGCTGGTGCAGCCGCTTCTTATTTAATAGAAGAACCCATGGCAGCTGCATTAGGCGCTGGTATTGATATTTCAGAACCGCAGGGTACTATGGTGGTTGATATTGGTGGCGGCACGACAGATGTTGCTGTTATCAGTCTGGGCGGTATTGTTATTAGTGAATCGTTGCGTATTGCTGGCGATAAGTTCGATGAAGATATTATTCGTTATATAAAGAATAACCATAATGTTATGATTGGCGAGCGTACAGCTGAAAATATCAAGGTTAATGTTGGCACGGCAATTAAGGGTGAACGCAATGTAGAAATGGACTTTCGTGGACGCGATTTATTAACTGGACTGCCCAAAACCATAAAGTTGACCTCAGATGAGATTACTAATGCTTTGGATAGATCTGTGAATGCAATCGTTCATTGCGTTAAAAAAACATTGGAAGATACTCCACCTGAATTAGCAGCTGATATAATGGATCATGGGATAGTGATGACCGGCGGTGGTGCTATGCTGCACGGCTTGGATAAGTTAATTCAACAAGAGACAGGTATAACAACATATTTAGCTGACGAGGCACTTTCATGTGTGGCTTTGGGGACAGGGAAAGCCTTGGCGGATCTTGATAAACTTACTGTCTACAAAAATAAATGATTACAACATATATTTTTTATAAAGGATAGTTTAGGTATAATAGCGAATATACATAAATGGATAATTAGCATGTATTTTCATTAGGAGTGATATTTATGCTGCGTGGCTTATATACGGCCGCTACAGGAATGATTACAGAGCAGATACGTACCAATACAATAGCTAATAATTTAGCTAACGTAAATACCAATGGTTATAAAAAAGATGAAACAATAAGTGAAGAATTTCAATCGGTGCTTTTACACCGAATAAATGACGATAGCCATAAAAAAAGTATATTTGATTTACAAAATATTGATACAGCAAAAAATTATTTATTAGAAGGTACTGTTGCTGCCGAAAATAGTAGTGCACCTGTTATTGGTTCTTTAGGCCGTGGTGCTAAAGTTGCTGAAATTGCAGTGATTCGTGACCAGGGTTCACTGGAAAATACAAACAGTCCTTTGGATTTAGCAATAACTGGTGATG
>NZ_JACHFH010000031.1 GCF_014201835.1 Pectinatus brassicae
TCAGAAATTTGTTGAAGAAGTTAACAAAAAATCAGCAGAAGTTATTGATCGGCTTTGTATTTCACTGTAAAATTCTTTAGTTCGTTATATATAGATTCCAAACTTTAGGTCTTGTCAAATATTTCTTATTAGTTGTTAGCATTTACATTACATGCTGCTAGATTCCAAACTTATAGCAGCACTAGCTAATCCAGCAATAGCAGAAACATTTACATTACATGCTGCTAGATTCCAAACGTACTAATGTGCGGAATAACACCCAGTACATTTACAATTTACATTACATGCTGCTAGATTCCAAACTGACGGTTACTCTATTGAAAGTATTACTTCTACAATATTTACATTACATGCTGCTAGATTCCAAACACGTTTTTGTTCATATTTTTCAAGCTGTTCTTTTATATTTACATTACATGCTGCTAGATTCCAAACCATGGGTGGTTTTACTCATGCAAGTATGCTTTATAGATTTACATTACATGCTGCTAGATTCCAAACTTGAATGGGTACGTGAGGGAAGACGAGGAGACATTAATTTACATTACATGCTGCTAGATTCCAAACCTATATATGCATATGATTACATATGTAGCAGTATAAAAATTTACATTACATGCTGCTAGATTCCAAACTACAGTATTTGATTCTTCTTTTTGCGGTTCTGCTGCATTTACATTACATGCTGCTAGATTCCAAACCGTACAATTTTTCAATCTTATGTGATACTAAATTTTATTTACATTACATGCTGCTAGATTCCAAACTTTAATAATGAATAGGAGTAAATAAACCGCTTGAAAATTTACATTACATGCTGCTAGATTCCAAACTTAAGCCCATATCAGAACTACAAAAAAGAATACTAATTTACATTACATGCTGCTAGATTCCAAACTTATAATGTTTATATCAGAGCCTTCTGATATAAATATATTTACATTACATGCTGCTAGATTCCAAACGAGTGGCTAGCGCTGACTATAAAGGAGTGGCTAGCACATTTACATTACATGCTGCTAGATTCCAAACCTAAGGTAATGGTTATATCTTCCACCCTTTTATCTAATTTACATTACATGCTGCTAGATTCCAAACATAACTATAAGGCGCAAGAAGTGTGCTCATATATATATTTACATTACATGCTGCTAGATTCCAAACCAAAGAACATCCGTAGCACCAAACTTCATACACAGTAATTTACATTACATGCTGCTAGATTCCAAACGCATAGAAAAGTTTTACGCTTATCATCTTGATAAACATTTACATTACATGCTGCTAGATTCCAAACTTGGTTCATCCGACCATATGAAAGGTTGCTTTTCTGCATTTACATTACATGCTGCTAGATTCCAAACCATCGTGAGTGTGCTTGTGTAATTAAGCCAGTACCAATTTACATTACATGCTGCTAGATTCCAAACGCGGATAGAACATCTTTTTTGTTCGGAATATTCCTTATTTACATTACATGCTGCTAGATTCCAAACGCTACTAAGACAGGTTTGACTGTGCCTAATGGCTATATTTACATTACATGCTGCTAGATTCCAAACTTGATTATCATATATCCACCGCTTACGCACTTCAAAATTTACATTACATGCTGCTAGATTCCAAACAGTACGTTAAAGTGTTAATAAGTTAATACTTTAAGGATTTACATTACATGCTGCTAGATTCCAAACTGAAAAAAGAATACCAAAATATTATCTCTAGTTATCTATTTACATTACATGCTGCTAGATTCCAAACTATGCAGTACGACATAGGTAAAGAATATACCGTTGAATTTACATTACATGCTGCTAGATTCCAAACTTTAAGCCACGAATTTTAACTGGCCTGTATAATCATAATTTACATTACATGCTGCTAGATTCCAAACAAGTCTGCCCAATTACGATATTCTTTAACTAGCGCCATTTACATTACATGCTGCTAGATTCCAAACCAAAGACAAGAAACATATTAGAGACATCATAGCTTTAATTTACATTACATGCTGCTAGATTCCAAACTGCTGGTAGGCATGGAGCGGCTATTGCTGGTGATAGATTTACATTACATGCTGCTAGATTCCAAACGCCACAGTGGCAACTAGACATGACCATGAGGTAACGATTTACATTACATGCTGCTAGATTCCAAACTAGATATGCTGCATGGGCCATCCGTACCACAAATGAATTTACATTACATGCTGCTAGATTCCAAACTGATGATGGAAATTTGGTCATTACTGCATTAGATGCATTTACATTACATGCTGCTAGATTCCAAACTAATCTACGCCATTATAGCGCAGTTTAAATCTATTTATTTACATTACATGCTGCTAGATTCCAAACAACCGGTATTAAGAACTTAATACTCGGACTAACCTCATTTACATTACATGCTGCTAGATTCCAAACCTTTACTTTAATTGTGTACCAGTCATCAATAAATTCATTTACATTACATGCTGCTAGATTCCAAACCTTATGATGAAAGGAATAAATAAATGAAGCTTTTAAAATTTACATTACATGCTGCTAGATTCCAAACCGTAAACAGGAGCGGCAAGCGCTTGCTGTTAAGCTGATTTACATTACATGCTGCTAGATTCCAAACGCAATCGACAAGCCTACATACAGCTATAATATGTCCATTTACATTACATGCTGCTAGATTCCAAACTGCGCGGCGCATAGTATCTGTTTCTCTTATATGAGATTTACATTACATGCTGCTAGATTCCAAACCAAGACTACATTTTAAAGTTAGCCAACCCCATTTATAATTTACATTACATGCTGCTAGATTCCAAACTAAGCCACGAATTTTAACTTGCCTATATAAGCATAATTTACATTACATGCTGCTAGATTCCAAACCAACATATGAGCTACCAGCTATTGTTATTTTTATGAATTTACATTACATGCTGCTAGATTCCAAACGGGCATATGTTCAGCTCCTTTGCTTATTTATTTCAAATTTACATTACATGCTGCTAGATTCCAAACAAACGATGCTGAAAATATTGTCAGTAATTATTTTGAATTTACATTACATGCTGCTAGATTCCAAACACAAGTGCACCATCAGGACCATATTCATTATAATATATTTACATTACATGCTGCTAGATTCCAAACATGACTATAAAGCCAGCGGTGCTTTAATGTCTACAAATTTACATTACATGCTGCTAGATTCCAAACCCAGAAGAAGTAACATGTTCAAAGTGACGTTCATTAATTTACATTACATGCTGCTAGATTCCAAACGATAGTAGTGGTGGTAATGGTTGGCTGAATATCTGATTTACATTACATGCTGCTAGATTCCAAACGGCTTATCATTGTCTGAAGCTCCTTAAGATTTCTTTATTTACATTACATGCTGCTAGATTCCAAACTTTACAAAAGAAATTTCACAGGCCACACTTCTGTTTATTTACATTACATGCTGCTAGATTCCAAACTATTATGTATCTTGCTAACTGCTGTTGTTGTAGCTAATTTACATTACATGCTGCTAGATTCCAAACCATGCAAGAGTATAAGGGGAACAACAAGTTAATTTAATTTACATTACATGCTGCTAGATTCCAAACTACCTACTGCCTGTTGAAATGAACCCTATAAATTCAATTTACATTACATGCTGCTAGATTCCAAACAGGTCATAATATAAATGACTTCATATATTATAATAAATTTACATTACATGCTGCTAGATTCCAAACTACTGTGACCACGATATTCAACTTTCTGTTTACGATATTTACATTACATGCTGCTAGATTCCAAACGCGCTGGTATCAATTCTGTTTCTTCAGTGTCAAACATATTTACATTACATGCTGCTAGATTCCAAACGAAAATAAAAAGACTAACTTTTTTAATATAGTTGCAATTTACATTACATGCTGCTAGATTCCAAACCAAATACTTTGCAGGTATATTGAGAGGTGATAATAGATTTACATTACATGCTGCTAGATTCCAAACTGAATCATACGCAAGGCATAAAGCACATGAGCTATATTTACATTACATGCTGCTAGATTCCAAACTCAATATCAGGTAATAAAATAAGCAGGGCAGAGCCTTATTTACATTACATGCTGCTAGATTCCAAACCAAAGATATACGATATAAATACAATACAATTACAAATTTACATTACATGCTGCTAGATTCCAAACACATCAATCAAACGTTGATAAAAATTATATTGGCATATTTACATTACATGCTGCTAGATTCCAAACGCCGTTGACTTTAACGGACATATGCAAAACCTGTGTATTTACATTACATGCTGCTAGATTCCAAACTATGCATTATTATTCATTCTTACCGCGTCCATTATCATTTACATTACATGCTGCTAGATTCCAAACACCATTAAAAAGACTTTTAAGAATGCTTTAGCTGGCATTTACATTACATGCTGCTAGATTCCAAACAAGATTACCCAGATGATTACAAAAGTAGTGCTTACTAATTTACATTACATGCTGCTAGATTCCAAACGCAGTGCTGGTGGCGGCAAAACTTATGCATTACTTAATTTACATTACATGCTGCTAGATTCCAAACCAGAATAGCAAATATCATATCAACAGCAGTAAGAAAATTTACATTACATGCTGCTAGATTCCAAACACCACAACAAGAAGCTGATACATTAGATTATGATAGATTTACATTACATGCTGCTAGATTCCAAACATTAAAAGGAATATTCCTAAAATCACCTATAACATCATTTACATTACATGCTGCTAGATTCCAAACCAGTAATTAAAATAATAATGTTCTTGCCCATACTTGATTTACATTACATGCTGCTAGATTCCAAACCCATCATTTGAATTGCAGCCGGCATTCGTGAATAAATTTACATTACATGCTGCTAGATTCCAAACCGATTTATGCCCCTTTTACTAAATGAATTGTTTCCTTATTTACATTACATGCTGCTAGATTCCAAACATCGTAAAAATGATACAGGCCCCACAAACTGTCCACAATTTACATTACATGCTGCTAGATTCCAAACATATATATCTGTGTCTGCACCTTTGAAGTCAATATCTATTTACATTACATGCTGCTAGATTCCAAACGGAAGACACTTTATACCAAATGCCATACATACACATATTTACATTACATGCTGCTAGATTCCAAACGGTATAGATGCTACCGTATATGAAATTCAGTATGCAATTTACATTACATGCTGCTAGATTCCAAACTAATCGCCTCGATTGCTCGCTGTGACATCTCAGCCTGATTTACATTACATGCTGCTAGATTCCAAACAAGGCATAACAAGAGGTTCATGGTACCAGATAAGCGAATTTACATTACATGCTGCTAGATTCCAAACTTGGTATATTCCAATCGGAGCAGATCTGCCCGATTCATTTACATTACATGCTGCTAGATTCCAAACAGTTCTAGAAGATTCGATAAAGGATATGTAATTTAATTTACATTACATGCTGCTAGATTCCAAACTCGATTTTTAAGTTCTCCCATATTTCCTATACTTATAACTATTATTTTGTCGCTCTAACATATTTCAATAAAAATAATATTATAAAGCTATTATACTTTAAGACAAACATATTTGCTACTGCGCTTCTAAGCTTCTGTCGCTACCCCAGTATTTTTACCTAATTATCGGTCGACAGAAAATTACTCTCATAAAAAAGTACTTGTCTTATCCTCTTCTTTTATCACAAATTCTTTTTTCATCCATATATCATTACGTCCCTTAAAAATAATACATGAATCCATATCCTCTCGTAAGTATTGTTTTATTTCTATTTTTAATTGCATCATTTGACCTTCCGATAATTCTCCTTCAAATACAGAGTTTTGTATATGCGTCAAATATTTTTTACAGATTTTAAAAACATTACGTAATATTTTAGGCCCATTTCCCTCCATATTGATATCATAAACCAAAACAAGATACATATTATCACCACCATATTCTAAAAGCTTTATATTCTTGCATCCCAGTTAAATGTTTTATTAATTTATAAACCTCCAGCCGCATAAGATGTTGATATGAAACATCCCTATTGAGCGTTTTATGTTTTATTGTCTTGTTCAAATATTCATCAACAGCAGCCATAATTTTTTTAGCAACACTGTCTTTCATTCTTATATATTCTACCTCTTGGTCAAAATCTTTTTCCGTTATTACTTTTTTATTAAGTAAGGAAAATATCAACCTATCTGCTATAAGCGGTTTAAAGATTTCTGCAATATCCAATGATAAGGAAAATCTTTTGGTTGAAGGTTCATGCAGATAACTAATCGTCGGATTCATTTGTGTTTTATATATTTCTGTCAATACCTTCGTATAAATTATTGAATTTATAAATGATATCAATGTATTTATCATATTCTTAGGGGGCCTTTTCTCTCGCTTTTCAAAATTAATATCTACATCAATTATTGTCTGCCACGCAGAATAATAGTTTTTTCGGATATTGCCTTCTATCCCCATTAACTCTTGGACATTTTGACAATATTTCACATGTGAGTATAATGCTTTTATTTCCTCCATTACTGCTGATACATCTTTACCCCGACCATTATAATATCGCAAATTACGGTATATATTCTCGTATGCTCCCGTTACGAATTCTTTTGCTAATATTAATCTTTTTTCAGCATTAGTATAATGTTCCACCTGCTTAACCAATAACGAACCCGATACCTGTCTTTCTCGTGGATAAAAACTTCCCGCATAAAAATCATAATAATTAAAGAAGTGCACTATTACACCATTTTGCGATAAAAAATTTATTAGTTTAGTATTGAATCTCATTTCAGAAAACACATAGATGTCCCGTACTCGCTCTATTGGAATATCTTTATTTTGTCCATTATCTAAACAAAGCTGCAATGTATTGTCTTTTCTCTTTAAATCACCGCTGCTAAAAATATAGTATGATTGTTCCATTGTTTTCTCCTATTTTATATATAACAAAATTCATAATATGCACACGATTTACATGCTGCTTTTTTATCTGTTGATGGTGGAACTGATAAATTTAATATTTCATTTATTGCCTGCAAATTTTCTTCTATTTGACAGCTATCTTGCTCGCTTAATTCCACATCTTCACTAATACGTTCTTTAGGTATAACAAGGCGTCCTTTTATATGCATTAAATTATGCTGCTGTAAAATATATAAATAATATTTTATCTGATTTATTGCCATCTGCTTTTCTTTTTTGCTTTTTTTTACTTCACAAACTATACCATTATTAATGTAATCAATATTTATAGTATCATCGATTAAAATATGCTTATTTTCTCGTTTATACGTAGATTCATCAATAAGCTTACCTATAAAAACAGCTTCACTTTCCTGTTCCATATTTATATCATGCGCAAACAACCATAATTTACGTTTACATAAAAAATAATAAGAATACATTACACCGGTTATTTTTTTCATTATAAACCCTCATATTTTACTATATTATATTATTTTCATCTTCTGGTTTATCGATTTCTATTCCTATTCCTGTATTATCTGCTTCTGAAAAATCATATTTACACCAAGCTTTATGTATATTTAATTTTTTACTATTATTCAATAAGCACTTATCTATATAACGACTATTATTAAACAATGTATTAGCCGGAATATCAACAGTATATTGGCGTATTTTTTCTTCTAAAAGCATGTTTTCTGGCAATGTCATTTTTCTGCTTTTTTCCAATGAATCAATTGCACTTTCCAAATCGGTATTATCTGTTAACAATGCATCAGGTAATATTGATACGCTTTGAATATTCCTAAATAATTTTCTTGCTTGTTCTTGATTTATGGAGTTATATAAAAGTTTTTTCAATGTTTGTAAGTTCTTTTTTATTTGTAAATAATATTGACTGTTTTTTAATGAGTCTACTGCATAAACTGCATCAATATATTTAAATTTTTCTTTTTCTGTAAATATTTCCCCATCATATTGTTGTAATAACTGCCATGAATTATCATTTATTTCAGTAAATTTATATACCGATTTTTCGCCTATACCATTTCCCGTATTATAAATATAGACATTAATCTGTCCATCAGGATATTTATCTTCATACTTCTCGGTTCGACAGCAACGTCCCATCCGCTGCAATAAACTATCTGCCGGACACATTTCTGTAAATAAAACATCATAACTGATATCCAAACTGGCTTCAACTATCTGGGTGCTTATCCAAATAATCGGCTTATCGCTCTTAGCATCTTCTTTAATTGCTCTTTCCAACGCAGCCCTATCCTTACGTACAAAGCGGCTATGCAGTAGTTTTATTATTACTTTTTCTTCAAATTCGTCATTATAACTTTTTAATTTATTATATGTATCTTGTGCTTTTTTTACTGTATTACAAAGCACTAATACTTTCTGTTGCTGTCCCATGGTAAATATTTTTTCATAATCAAATTCACTATTGATACATTTTATTTTATGCCGTTCAGAACATTCTTTAACAAAATATTTTTCCTGCGGCGGTATAAATTTTATCTTTTCTTCACGCATAATTTCCTGTAAAATTGGCGGGAATGTCGCTGTTATTATAGCAAACTTGCCACCTAATTCCGTAATCGTTTTCAATCCACATAATATATAAGCCAATATATCCGGTGAATACATTTGTATTTCATCAATTATTATCCGAGAATATTTAAGTGTTGCCGGAATCATTTCTGTGCCTGCTGCCTTAAAGACAAAATAAAATAATTGATCTACAGTACAAATTGTTAATGGATATGATAATAATCGTGCTTTATTCTGTCGTTCTAATGTTTCCTCTATCACTTCTATTTTTTCTTTATCGCTATTTTGCTCTAAATAATAAGAAAATAATCCCGAATGCAATAATGTTATTTTTTCTTTATCATAGCCATAGTCATCACAAATACGGTCATGTATCGCATTAATAGATACTTTTAATGGCAGCGTATAAAAGGTTTTATATCCATCAAGCCATAATAAAGCTGCTTCTGTTTTTCCACAGCCCGTCGAGGCAATAACTACCAAATTATCATCTTTATGTTGCTGCATATATTTTTGCACCGGTCGCAACTGCCAGTTTTTTTCTTTCAATTGGTTTATTATTTTTTTTGTTAAAAAATCTATTGCTGGTGGAGTAATTTCCAGTTCTTTCATATCACCACTGGCAGCATAGTCGATACGATTCAGCATCCCTTTAATAACTATATATTTTAATAATATCTCTGCCTTTATCGGTTTACCGCCATCAATTCTATTTCGTAGCCCAGGTATAATATATTTTAAAAACTTAGCACTATTATCCATCATTTTATATTCTTTATTAGTGATTTCATCTATATATATTTCTGGCAAATACCTATTTATATAATCTTTTAATTTCTCTGTATTACAAAAATCATCTCGTGTATGATGATTATATATTGCTGTCATTAATATACGTATATCCGTTTTTAGTGCTTCATCTTTATTTATTTCTTTTTTAATATCTTGACTAAAAAAATACGCACAACTAAAAAAACCATGTGGCATTTCATCTTCAATTCTAATTTTATTATTTTGTATTTTTCTTTGAAACAGTGCATTTAATTTACCCAAATCGTGATATTCAATTGCCTTTGAAATAAGTTGTTGTTCATTTTGCGTAAATATTTTGGGATATATAATTAAAAATTTCTGCCATATATTTTGCAAGTCCATTGTATGCCTTGCAATAGTTATTTGTGGCGCAGATTTGGCCCAATATGCCATAACAATTAATCTCCTTTGTAAAAAAGGCATTAGTATATTACCTTCTATATACTAATGCCTTTTTTTATGCCAAAAATACCGGTAAATTATCTTCATCAATATAAACTATTTCTTTTGCCGCATCAAATTCCAATTCTTTTGATACCGCTGTATAAGAAACTTGTATTTTTCTATCCCAGCGTCTTAATCCCTGACCATCAATATAGAAAGTTTTATTCAACTTATACATTGTTCCTATATCTTCTAAGTCAAATTCATTTAAATACTGTCTAGGAATATACGCTTCGTATTTTTCTAATGGAAGATCATCATCCCATTGTTTTAAATCTACTATTTTCACTTCATCTATACGCAGTAAATCCTCGTGACGTCCTAATGATAAATAATTTTGTGGAAATAATACTCCCTGTCTTATCATTTCCATATCAGCTTCATTTTCCGGTTTTATATGAATAACTAATTCTATATCACTTAAAAGCTCAATATAGCCTATGCCAATATTTATTCCATCTTTTTTATCATTATTTTTTACCCAGTCCTGATGACGTGCTTCCTCATAGGGTATACCAAAAGCATATTTAGTATACATATCGCTGACAGCACTATGATATTTTCCCTGAATGCTTATGTCCATGGGATGATATTCGGTAAAACCACAAGCCACATGAATCATACCAATCACCGTTGAATATGGCGGCAAAGGATAACTTTCCTTAATCAGAAAACTGGTAGGTTTGCGATAATTAGCTAATTGCTGGCTACATTTTATACGAATAGCTTTATTCATAGTAAGCATCCACTTCTGTTTTAAGCTTAGTAAAAAACATGCTAATAGTATCGGTTGTAAGCTTTTCTTTTAACTCTTTTTCATTTGCTAATACGCCACTTAAACAGCCTACTGCTGTATTTTCTTTTACATCATCGTCTTGCATTAATTCAATCAGACAATCTACTGCCAAGTGATTTTTAAAATCAAATTTTAACCGATTTTCAAAATAAGGATTTTTACGATTATATACACCACCAATCGCAAATATTGGATTCATATTTTCCCGACGCCCTTTGATATCACGATATAAGAATTGCACGCCATCTAGAAATGTTTTCACACGACTAGCTTTTTCACTATTATCAATTTCTATTTTTTCATCAATGCCGATTTTATCAAGGTCGATAGTTATTGTATAAGTATAAAACGATTTATGGATTTCACTTTGGGCAATTGAATTTATATTTTTTTCTGTTGTAATACGATCAGCTAATCCCATATTAGTCATATAATCAAAATCATCATTGTAAGCTTCCATGGCAATAGCATTGCTCAAACGAACTACTGCCGCACGTTTATTTGATCCGCCCTTCTCTGTATCTGTTTTTGCAATTGTTTTCAAATAACCAAATAAATCAATTTCTGGATAATCTTTTATTGTAGCCTCTGGCGCAAATTGAACTACTTTTTTACTGCCACTGCCCGATGCCACCACAGGAGTATTATCCCATTTAGCATTTTTCATCAAATTATAGCGCAGTGCCTGTCGAGAAATATATGTATATTCTTTTCTATCAGCTCTGCTCAATTTTTTTAATACCGCTATATTTCCCATTCCTTCGGAATAATTAGCGCTTTCTGCTTCTATTATCAAAGTTGCCGTTAACCCATTTTTTTTCATTATAGTAAATCCACCTTTCATTATTCAGCACTAATTTCTTGTTTAATATTTTTTTCTACTTTATGATTATCTTTTAGTCCTAAAATATAAGCATACCCCAATTGTTTAAAATTATCTTCATTTTTAAACGCTTTCAAAAAAATATCGGTTTCTGGTATTGCTTTACCATAGCTTAAGTACATACGAGCTACTATTTGCCAAAATTTTTCTTGATCATTTACACGTAATGCACCCAATAGCTTATAAGCATAACCTCTTAATTTGCCATCTTCATCCGCATTCATTCCATTTTTATCAACAATTGAGAAACTGCGTAACTGTTTACCTGCTGCCTTTATACTAGTTATATCATCTTGTGTAACACAATTTTGCTCCATTTTTTTCCCTCCCACTATCATATGTTGTATTTGCAAGACATTATCCAGAAATTCTACTTGGATATTTTCTCTTATGGCATAATTTAATATTTTATTCATCATGGTATATAAATCAGTTCGACGAAAAATATTTTTTAAAACCTCATCTTGAATATTAACACTGATTCCCGATGGTGTTTTTATAAAGTTATTCCCAATGTAGCCAATGTACTTTAATGATTTTTCTAATAACTCTAATATATCTTTTGCAATAATATTAAAATTGTATTTTTCTGTATCTTTCTCCCGCACTACTACCTGAATGTTTCTAAGTGCTTTTTGTTTACTTTTTAATATATTCTGAACAATCTTATTCCAAATACGCATCCAGCCGATTGTGCCTTCTATATTACTTTCCAATTCACTCGATGCATCAAGCTCATCATTTATTGACTTCATCCCTTCAATGTCAGCATTGTCATTGACAAACATCATATTCCGCTGCATTGCTGTAAATCCTAAAGGTGACATACTGTAAATAAAAGCACATAATGGACAGAGCTGCGCATCAGGCTTACAATTCCAAAAAGCTGACTTTTTCCTGCTCATATCATCGGCTGAATCATTAAGAAATGATATATCAATTGGCTTGGACATCACCGCATCACAAACAATACAATGTCTGCTGCTTTTCTTTTCTTTAGGTGGTGCTTTCAAATATTTTATTACTGGCTCAATAAAGTCACTGTAATAAATTTCTTTGATATCTTTTTTGGCATTTGCTCTATTTAAGAAAGATTTACCTGACCAAATAGAATTTATCCGCGAATACATAATATCTTTCATTAAGAAAGTTTCACGACAACTATTATCCTGTAATTTTTTTTGTAGCTTCAATACTTCTTGATATTTTTCCCCATAATCTTTAATCGCTTTAATATTTTTGCATTCTGCTTTTAAATCTAAATTAATATTCTTATCTTTTAATATGGCACAAGCTGTTATATAGCTGGCTCTTGTTAGACCAGCAGTATCAAGTAACTTCTTATATTCTTCATCCAAATCCTTTTTTATACTTTTATCTTCCGCTTCAACATATTTATCAGTAAGCATTTTAATTTTTTCGACATTTTCCCCTAATAGCCTTGTATAAGCACTAGAAATAGCAAATTTTTCTATGCATGTATCAATATAGGCTTGTGCTAAATTAGTATTTAAGAAGAATTCTTTTTTTACTTTAAATACATTACCGCCATATATATAATCCTCATCTTCAATAGCCTGCACCGTTTCCAATAGCTTAATAAAACCGACAATACCAGCATTATATAAAAAATCACTGCTATAAAAACTTATATATTCATCCACAAATTCAACCTCCTTTCTTAGTAAATTTTTTCAAACAAGCCAAATCCAATCGAACGATTTGCTCCTATCCCCGCTTTATAGAGTATATTTAATAACTCGGGCTTACCTTGTAAATGTAAAACACCAATAGTTCCGTCACAGGTATGCTTAAAAGTTTTCACCACACATTTCTTGACCTGCACTGGTGTAATTGAAAAACCAATTAATAAAGATGTGCTTAATCCCATCATCGCAATCTGTGCTGTTATCGCTGCTTTGGCTTGCTCAGCAAAATCATTATCATCATATTTTACATAACGATTAGTATTATTTTCTTTATTATGAACACGTATTATAAATGGCGACAACATTTTTATAATTAACTGTGTCTGAGTAATTTTATGTTCCGGTAAAATAAGGATTTTCTCCAAAGTCATGGCATTATCATCACATAATTCAAACATCTTATCTTTTCGTCCTAAAAAAGCATTATAGAAGATAATGGCATCACGTTCATCAGCTGCCGACCAATTAAGCTCAATCTTATCTGTGGCTAAAATAATTTTATTTGCTTTAAATTCAGGCTTAGGAATTCTTACAGAAAAAGCGTAGTTTTTTATTTTTGCACCATTGTTATAATATAAGTCAAAAAATCTTTTATCATAATTATCTAAGGCACCTTTCATAAAAGATACGCAAGCTGCTCTATAGTCTATAGGCAATTGTAGTTTTTTTAAAGAAAATTTTAATTGTATTCTCATATTTTCACCTCCTAACATTTTAATTGTTTTTTCGTTTTTTCGTTGTTATAATTATAGTATAGATATTGGCTGGACCCCTTTATCTATACTATAATTAATCGCTGGGTACTCTGCCATGGCGATTTTTTATTTTATTATCATAATAAATAGTATTATGGATAATAAAAACTGCGACAGTAACAATATAGTTAATTCGATTGATTGCATATCAGTCACCTCCTTATTTATATTATTATTTTAGAATTTTCTTATATTATTATACAGCGCCTTTTTATATCTCACAATAATATTATATAAGGTTGTATATTTTTTTATATTGTCTAATAATAAATTATTAGACAATATAAAAATACAATTTGTTCTATTCAATTATTTTTTATGAAAACACAATAATATTATATAATTTACATTATAATATACTCAATTAAATTACAACTCAACCTTTTATAAAAGTATACTCGTACACTTTATAATTGTCAACCATATATAATATTATTTAAAGTTACATTGATTCCCGCAATTTTTTCATTTTCTTTTTATGCTGTTTTTTCCATCTATTGCTATAACGTTCTTCTTCACTAAAAATACAGCCACAATATGGCTGACGATATAATTCCAGTTCCTGACATATTTCTACACCTTCGTCCCAGCCTGTGCGGAAATCTTCATAATAAAATTCAATACCTACGGCTTTAGCTATCTTTTCCGCTACATCTTTCATTACATTATGCAATTGATAGGGACTGACAAATAAAGTCGATGTAAAAGCATCAAAGCCGTTTTCTTTGGCATATATCGCTGCCTGATGCAACCGCCAGGCATAGCACATCCGGCAACGTGGTTTTTCCGTGAGTGTTTCTTCTCTTTTTTCGGCGGTCAATGCTCTTTGCAAAAAACTGCGTAAATCATAGTTTTTATCAACTTCTAGCGGCATATTTACTTTTTCAGCAAATTCCAATGCCGTTTCAAAGCGCTGTTTAAATTCTTTATAGGGATGAATATTAGGATTAAAAAAGTATCCTTTGATTTCATGTCCATCAGAGCGCAGTTTTTTTAATGGATAACATGAGCATGGCCCACAGCACATATGTAGTAGTATCTTCATTTTTTTACCTCGTAAAACATTTGTTAACCCCTCAGTCAGCTTACGCTGCCAGCTCCACACACACCGCGTACTATATTTCTAAGCGCTAAAGCGCAAAGAACTATAGCATACAGGGGAGCCTTAATGTACTATATATTATCAACACTGGACTTCTTTATACAAAATAAAACTGCCGTCAGCATAATGCTTAATACGGCAGTTTTTATTATTTATCAAGCGCTTATGTAGTTTCTTTTTGCGGTGCTTTTATATTCATATGTTCATAGCCACGCACAGTAACTACACGCCCACGCGGTGTGCGATTAATAAACCCTAGCTGCAATAAATATGGTTCATAGACATCTTCAATGGTATCACGTTCTTCACTGATAGCTGCCGCCAGTGTTTCCACACCAACCGGACCGCCACTAAATTTATCAATCATTGTCTCAAGCATCCGCCTATCTATATTATCAAGACCGGCTTTGTCTACTTCCAATAGTTCCAATGATTTATCGGCTATTTCATCAGTGATAATCCCACTGCCTTTTATCTGGGCAAAATCACGTACCCGCTTTAATAAACGATTGGCCACACGTGGCGTACCACGTGATCGTCTGGCAATTTCCCTGGCACCGCGGTCTTCTATTTCAATACCAAGTATCTCCGCTGATCGTTTTATTATAAATACAAGTGCATCAGGCTCATAATATTCCAAGCGTGATATTACACCAAATCGGTCACGTAACGGTGATGCCAATGCTCCAGCCTTAGTTGTAGCACCAATTAATGTAAACGGTGCTATATCCAAGCGAATAGAACGAGCTGATGGACCCTTGCCTATTATAATATCAAGGGCAAAATCCTCCATAGCTGAATACAGTACTTCCTCCACACTATGTGACAGTCTATGTATTTCATCAATAAACAGAACGTCTTTTTCTGTAAGATTTGTAAGTATCGCGGCTAAATCCCCGGAACGTTCGATCGCCGGGCCAGAAGTAACACGAAAATTTACACCGAGTTCATTGGCAATTATCGAAGCCAGCGTGGTCTTTCCCAGTCCCGGCGGTCCATATAAAAGCACATGATCAAGTGCTTCTTCGCGTGATACTGCCGCTTTAATAAATACTTCTAAATTATCTTTTACCTTATCTTGTCCGATATATTCATTTAGTTTTTTAGGACGAAGGCTGTATTGCCATGTATCCGTATCATTTTCTGAGCCTGCAATGATACGATCTTCATTATTTTCCATGCCAACCTCCTATTATCAATTCATTTTAATATTATTACTTATTCTTGGAAAATGATTTCCCCAGAAATCCTCGGCCAAAAGATTTTATCGAATAATAAAATCCTACTACAAATGGCAGATATTCTGCAAATAATCGCCAGCCAACAGCTACTACCCCGACTGTTCCATTAGGTGCTATTGTTTTAAACAATAAAACAAAGCCGCCTTCGGCAATCCCAGAGCCGCCCGGAGTCGGCGAAAAATACAAAAATAAGTTTAAGAAAATCATCCGCCCCATGACTAATACCCAGTCGACATGCGTCCCCAGCCCCAATAGCAGAAATGGAACAACACCATATAATGCAAATAAACTCAGCCCGGAAATTATAAATATTTTAAACATTTCTCCTGGTGCCGATGCTAACAGCAATATGGCTTTTTTATTGTCACGATAAAAAGACATGAATCTGCGGCCTTTTTTTAACGATATTTTTCTGGCAATAACTACTGCCACCTTATCAAATGTACCGCTTACCATTGCCCATACGATAAAAACTATTATGGTAATTGCTATAATTGAAAACCATAATAATAATTCATTGGAAATCCAAGGCAATACTCCGGCATCTTTTAATAAAATAAATGGCATACAAACAAATAAAAACATAATTGATACTATTGTTCTAACAACTACTATAACAGCTGCTTTCCCCATTGGAATATCGGCATGACGTAAAAACATCAGTTGAGCCACAGCCCCGCCAGAAAAACCAGGTGTTAACAGTGCCAGAAAATAATTGCCAAAAACTACTCTAGCTGCCTGCAGAGGCGTTATTTTTTCGCCTGATAATCGTACCAAATGAACCAGCCGCAAACCATCCAAAAAGAGTCCAATCAATACGCTGCACAAAGCAGCCCCTACTGACCACGGCTGAAAATCAAGTAAATTTCTAAATGTATTTATATCTACCGTAAAATATATTACGCAATAAGAGATAATTCCCACTAATAGTAATAAAACTATAAGGCGTTTATAAAACATTAAACCCTCCTTATCTTCTATGGCAACTACTAATCTATTGCTTTGTCGCAAGAAATGGCCTTTTGTTTATAACAAAAGGCCATTTCCTCTGTTGTATAACATTATCTATCTGTATTGCGAGAAGACATTACTTGCGATCTTATTCTTTTAACCGGTATATTGGCTAAAAGTGCCACTGAATTTTCATCATCAGATAAACTTATTTCCATATCATGCTGGTTTATATCCATATAACTGGAAATCACCTTAATGATATCGTCTTTTATATGATTTATTACCTCGGGGGAAATATTAGCCCTATCATGTATAAGGACTACGCGCAAACGGTCTTTAGCCACTCTCCCCGATGGTTTATCTTCTTCATGACCAAATAACCTCATAACAGCTTTTAACATGCGATATACCTCCTTACACATGCAACATTTGTTTTAGCTTATCAAACAAATTCTTTTTTTTCAAGTCTAAAAAAGGAATTTGTTCACCACAAATACGACCTACAATATTACTATATGCCTGCCCGGCTAATGATTTTTTATTAGAAATAACAGGTTCGCCTCTATTAGTTGATGTTACTACCATTTCATCATCCGGCACCTGACCGATACATTCTATTGCCAATATATCATCGATATCTGACATATCAAGCATATCACCGGCTTCAACCATATGACTTCGTATTCTGTTTACTACAAGTTTTATATGTGTTTTATCAGCACGATTGAGTTCACCGATAATTTTATCGGCATCACGCACTGCTGATATTTCCGGCATTGTTACTACAATTGCATAGTCAGCAGCTGCTACTGCGGTTTTAAATCCCTGCTCAATTCCAGCGGGACAGTCAATCAGTATGTAATCAAATTCACTGCGCATCTGATTGCAAATATCCACAAGCTGATCACCATCTACAGCACTTTTATCACGTATTTGTGACGTTGGCAGTAAAAATAAATTATCATGCTTTTTATGCCTGACCAGAGCTTTTCGATAAGGCACTTTACCTGTCGCTACGTCTACCAAATCATACATTATACGATTTTCAAGCCCCAGCAGTAAATCAAGATTTCTCAGGCCGGTATCCGTATCAATCAAGACAACCTTATAGCCGCGTTTAGCCAGACCTACTCCTAAATTAGCTGTAGTTGTAGTCTTGCCGACACCGCCCTTGCCCGATGTTATAACTATTACTTCACTCATTCATTTACCTCCTACCGGTTAATTGCTCCAATATTATTTGTCCATCACTAACATAAGCTTTCTCCGGATAGGGCGCATCCTCTTTTGACATACATTTGTCCGGTGCCCGCGCAACCATGTCAGCAATTCGTATTTGCATGGGAATAAGATAACTAGCCGAGACTGTAGCTTTTATATTACCAAAAGCCCCCGCATGTACAATGCCACGACAGGCACCATGTATATCAATATTTCCTGCAGCAATTACCGTTGCACCTGGATTAACATTTCCATTTATAACCACTGAGCCATCTGATATTACTTCTTGGCCATTTCGTATAGTTTGATTTATCACAGTTGTCTTTAATGGCATTTTCATGCCATTATCCGCTGAATCACTATTTGCATTATCTGCTGTTGCGTGATTTTCAGCCGAATCATCATTTTCGGCATTTTGCAAAATCAAGCCATATTCATCAAATAGTTTTTCCAATTTCTCTTTTTGTAATTCACTAAGCCAATCGGCGTCTAAGTGTATCACAGTACCTTTTTCGAAAAACTTAAATGATGCATCCAGCTTCTGCCGTATTAAATTTTCATTTGTAGCAAAGTCAATTGTATTGGTTAAAATCATTTTTAAACCAGATCGACTGCCTTTAAATACAACTTCATTCATAGTATTTTACATCCTATTATCCAATATTTACATTAGCAAATTAAGGGCATTACTATATGAAACTTCGCTTTAAAATCAATTTTTTCCTGCTTAACCTTGTATAAATTAATGCCCAACCTGAACCCCTGTTTTTATGGTTTTATTTTTATCCACATTCATTTTTTGCTGATCAATTAATGGTGGTTCCGGTGTTATATGAAAAGCCGCTTCCAAAATTTTCTTGCCAATCGGCACTGCCGATTGTGCACCATAACCGCCATTTACCACTATAACTGCAACAACCACCTGTGGATCATTATATGGTCCGTATGCAACAAACCAGCCATGGTCAGCACCATGCGGATTTTCTGCCGTACCTGTTTTCCCAGCAATTTGTACAGGAAAATTAGAAAAAGTTGAAGCTGCTGTACCAATTTTGGTAACTGCCAACAAGCTTTGTTGAATAAGCGTTATTATATCTGGTGAAACACCATCCAGCTTACTTTCGACAATCGGTTCGAATTTTTTATATAAACTGCCATCAGGATTTGTTATCCTATCTACTAAATATGGTTTGTATCTTGTACCGCCATTAGCAATTTCACTCATTACCATAGCAGCCTGCAGTGGCGTAACCAGGTTAAAGCCCTGTCCAATAGCCGCATCGAGTGTTTCCGATAAATACCAATCCTGTTTATATACTTTTCGCTTATATTCTTTGCTGGCAACAAGGCCATTTGCTTCATAAGGCAAATCGATACCTGTTCTTTGCCCTAAACCAAATAGTTTTGCATAACGCCCCAATGTATCTATACCAACTCGATGTCCCATTTCATAAAAATAAACATTATCAGAATGGGCTAAGGCCTGCGTGAAGTTTATGAGGCCTAATGCTTCTCCATCGGCATTATGTTTAGGCACCAGCCAGTATACCCCTGGATCGTAAATCTTTTCTTCCGGCGTAACTTTATGCTCGTTTAAGGCTGCTGTCCCCGTTACTATTTTAAATACAGACCCCGGTGGATATTCCCCGCTTATCGTTTTATTATCCATTGGATGATAAGGATTATTATTTATTTCATTCCAATCCTTTACGGAAATACCACCAGCAAATTTATTAGGATCAAAGGAAGGGCGGCTTGATATTGCCAGTATTGCGCCAGTCTTCGGATTCATTACAACTGCTGCTGCCGCATGGGCATTTATCTTTTGCAGCTGCTCATCTATAGCCTGTTCAACTGCCAATTGCAACGGCATATCAATAGTTAGATGCAGATCCTTACCAGGAACAGGCTCTTTCTTCCCAAGTATTTCTACTGGTTTACCAGTTACATCAACTTCGACCTGCTCACCGCCGGAAATACCGCGCAGGTATTGGTCATAAATTTTTTCCAGTCCAAACTTTCCAATTATATCGCCTAATTTATAAATGTCATCTTTATCTTTTTTATGGGCTTCCAATTCGCGTTCATTAATTTCTCCCACATAACCAAAGGCATGTGCACCGATTCCCTTATAAATATAATCCCTAACCGGCTGAGCTTCAATAACAACTCCAGGGTATTTTTCCTTTTGTTCTTCAATAATCGTCCATATCTCAGGACCTACATCCGTTTTTAACATAATCGGATCAAAACCACTATGTTTTTTTATCTTGTCTTCTATTTCTTTTTTATCCACGTTCAGTAAAACTGATAAATTTTCGATGAGTTGTGGTTTTATTTTTTTGCTCAATGGTAATATTGCCACTGAAAACCCTGGTTGATTTATAACTACAGGATTATTTTTACAGTCATACATTATACCACGCGGTGCCATTGTTGGTATAATGCGAATTCTATTTCCCTCTGCCTGCCGTTTATAAAAATCGCCCTGATATATTTGCAAATAGCCGACTCGCGCAATAAGCACAAATATTATCAATACTGAAACGATGGATAAAGCTTTTAATCTGCCTGACACATCTTTTGAGTCCAAAACTTTATTCTCCCCATCTAGTAATTAAGACACCTATTGTGGGGTGTCCTAATTATCAAAACTTTTATTTTTTAACCAGCATACTAATTTATGTACAAAATATGAAAAAATTAGATTATAAATTATCGGAAACAATAATAATTTATATATATTTTGCCTTATATCTACATTATAGCCCAATAAAAAAATTATTATAGTAAGGATTATATAATTGGCAACAGTTGCCGCGACTGAGGACACCAAAGGCAATAAAATCTTTCCTTCATATATTCTATCAATCATAAGTCCAAAGCAAAAGCCTATTATCATCTTACTCAATGTATTAAAGCCCAAAAATGCACCAGAGGCTATATCTTGTAATAATCCCCCACAAAAACCAGCAAAAGCTCCACGTTTAAAGCCATGTGTTAATGCGATTGAGGTGGTAAGCAATAAAAGCAAATCAGCATTACTGCCCTCAAATGAAATTGCATATAATAATGAACTTTGTAATATATATACCACCAAAAAAACTAATATCCATGCAAATGCCTTTTTCATTCGTTAGCACCTACTTTTTCTACCTGCTGCCCATCAGCATTTTGCTGCATTTGTTTAACTAATTTTTCTGCTGGTATTTGCTGTGAATTTACAATTATTATTACATCTTCGAGTTTTTGAAACTCTACTGCTGTTTTTACTGCTGCGTATTTAAGCAATCCACCTGATTCGTTTTGTACATCTTCTACCGTTCCCACAAAAATTCCTTTAGGATATATACCTCCTAATCCTGAGGTTATTATCTGGTCACCCTTTTTTACATCGGCTGACCGCGGAATATTTTCCATATGAACTGCCGAAGAACCATTTATATCGCCTTTTATAATACCAGCGACCCTTGAATCATTACGCTGAACCATTACACCGACAGCAACACGTGGATCAGTTATAAGTGCTACAATGGAATAACTATCATATGTTTTTATTACATAGCCTACAAGTCCTGCCGGCGTAACTACCGGCATATCTTTTTTTATTCCATCGTTAGCACCACGATTAACCACGATATTATTTACCCAGGTAGATGAATCCCTGGCAATAACTGTAGCTGTTTTCATCTCGAACTGCTGTGCAATTTTTTTATAATCGAGTATCTTGCGCAAACGTTCATTTTCTATAGCTATTTCATTGTTTTGCATATTTTGTTTACGCAGTTGTAGTACCTGAGCCTTTAACTGTTTATTTTCTTGATAAACAGTCAATAAATCATTGACTCCTTTTATCACATTACTGCTGGTATTGCCCAATTTTGATGAAGCACTTTGAAAAGGCGCCAATAATGTTATGACAATACGGTTAGTCAATGGTATTTTAACCTTACCCTTGGCCGAAAAAAATATCAGACAAAAAACTACTAATAATACTATTATAAGCAGCCACAATTTTTCCCGCACCGGGCCATTTGTATGCATACTCATCTATATCCGCTTTTCTTATCGTAATTTTTTAGTTGTCATCATGACACGTTTTAATAAATCAATATTGCCTAAGGATTTACCAGTTCCCTCACCAACGCAAGAAAGTGGATCTTCTGCGATAAGAACAGGCATGCCTGTTTCCTTGCTCAAAAGTTTATCAAGGTTTGACAACAATGCCCCTCCGCCAGTCATCATAATGCCATGATCCATTACATCGGCTGCTAATTCTGGTGGTGTGTGTTCCAACGTATTTTTCACGGCTTCAACTATTTTGTGTACCGGTTCACGCAAGGCTTCTTCGATTTCTTTATCGCTTACTTCAAGCACTTTAGGCAGCCCACTTACAAGATCACGTCCACGGATTTCCATAGTTTTAGGCGTACTAGGTGAAATAGCCGTACCAATATTGATTTTTATTTCTTCAGCTGTACGTTCACCAATCATTAAATTGTACATTCTTTTGATATAATGAACAATTGCAGTATCCATTTCATCTCCGCCAATTCTAATCGAACAGCTTGTTACAATACCGCCCAATGAAATAACCGCAATCTCAGTTGTACCACCGCCAATATCAACTACCATACTGCCAGTTGCTTCTTCTACCGGAAGACCTGCGCCGATGGCTGCTGCCATTGGTTCTTCAATCAAATAAGCCTCATTAGCACCAGCCTGACGAACAGCATCGATAACAGCACGTTTTTCTACTTCGGTTACGCCAGAAGGTACACCGACAACAACACGTGGCTTAACAAATGAGCTTCTATTCATTGCTTTACCAATAAAATATTTAAGCATTGACTGAGTTACGTTAAAGTCAGCAATAACCCCATCTTTCATAGGACGAATTGCTACGATATTCCCCGGAGTACGGCCAATCATGCGTTTTGCCTCTTCACCTACTGCTAATACATTATTTGAATCTTTATCTATTGCTACAACTGATGGCTCACGTAAAACAATACCTTTACCTTTTACATGCACCAGTGTATTTGCTGTTCCTAAATCGATTCCCATATCATGAGAAAAACCGCCAAAAATATTCCACATTCTAAACTACGTTCTCCCTTCAAATTTCAATAATAATATAAAACCGTGTTAACTATAATTTAGCATTAACCTTTGTTATAGCACTATTATCTATGTTGAAAATATTATAGCCCTGACTTTATGGTTTTCAGCTCTATAATAGATTATTTCACTACAATAAGCTACTCAATCCATCAGACCTTGTTCCTTTAAGCTTATATATTTATTATTTCCTACAATAATATGATCCACTACATTAATTCCCATTATCTGCCCTGCCTTTACCAAACGATGGGTCGTTGCTATATCTTCACTGCTGGGCTTAGGATCACCACTGGGATGATTATGCGTTAAAATGATTGACGAAGCGGCATTCTTTAAAGCTTCCTCAAATACCTCACGTGGATGCACTAATGATGCATTTAATATCCCCACAGATATTATTTTAAATGACAATATCTGATTTTTTACATTTAATAAGATTATAGCAAAGTTTTCCTTGGTTTCATAACGCAGTCGCGGCATAATATAACGAGCTGCATCATCCGGCGTCGTAACAGCAGTCTTTTGGTAAAAAGGCTCCTGGGCAATACGTCGGCCTAATTCTATTGCTGCCAATATTGTTGCCGCTTTAGCAGGACCTACACCAGCAATTTCGCTTAATTGCGCTGGTGCTAATTTAACAATTGACGATAAACCACTATCCTTATATAATGACAATAAATTTTCCGCCACATGCAAAACAGAAACATTTTTAGTACCTACTCGCAGCAAAATAGCCAATAGCTCAGCATTGCTTAATGTTTCTACACCATGGGCAATTAATTTTTCCCGTGGCCGTTCCTGCTCAGGTAAATCGCGAACCATAGTAGTGTTTTTCATAATAATACCTCTAGCCATTCAACAAGTTCAAACTTTTCGCCTTTAATATTTCACTTATAAAAAAACATACTGTAACAAGAATACTATACCAAATAACGTCTATTAAGACAACGACTAATTAATAAAATCTTTAGATTTTTTTTGGTATTATCTATTATCACTTCCTAATATAACCTTAATTATTGACAGAATTAAATTATACTACAAAATTTTTAATACTGACATAAAAAAATGATTTTGTTTATAATTTTTTTTT
The DNA here is from genome assembly GCF_014201835.1 of Pectinatus brassicae. Taxonomy (GTDB): domain Bacteria; phylum Bacillota; class Negativicutes; order Selenomonadales; family Selenomonadaceae; genus Pectinatus; species Pectinatus brassicae. The sequence goes on from NZ_JACHFH010000031.1 coordinate 24,731, forward strand.
ATTTTTTTTTAGTATTTGTATAATTATTCATAAAATAGTAATAAATCACTCTAAAGCCTTAGCAAAGCTTGACTACTATATAGTGCTACTGTATAATTTCAAGTGAGATATATTATATATTTTACCTACATAAATTGGAAATGAAACTACAGCATCTTCACATTTCCAGACTGGAGAGATGATGCGAATGGCTGATATCAATGAAAACAATCCTACAAATGCCTCTTTAGATAATAGCAACACGGATATACAGCACGATGAACAAGATAATTTTTCTATAAGTGTGCTTGCTAAAGAAAATAGCTATCCTAAAACAAATATGCTGGATAACTGTGATACAGCTGAATTAGATAATGTCCTTGCCAGTTTCAGTGATGAGGAATTATTGTTTTCGATAAAAATCAAACAAAATAAGTATGCCTTGGATTTTTTAATAAAAAAATATCGCAATTTTGTTCGTGTCAGGGCACGTTCCTATTTTTTAATTGGTGCTGACCGTGAAGACATCATTCAAGAAGGAATGATTGGTCTTTATAAAGCTATTCGTGATTTTCGTGATGAAAAATTATCATCTTTTCGCGCTTTTGCTGAATTATGTATAACACGACAAATAATTACAGCAATAAAAACAGCTACCCGCCAAAAACATATTCCTCTAAATTCATATATATCTCTTAACAAGCCCATTTACGATGAAGAATCGGATCGTACCCTCCTTGATATTTTATCAGGGACAACCGTCAGTGATCCTGAGGAATTAATGATTAACCGTGAAGAGTTTTTGGCTATTGAAGGTAAAATGGAACAAATTCTAAGTGACTTAGAATGGAAAGTATTAATGTCATATCTTGATGGCAAATCCTATCAGGAAATTGCTGTTGATTTAAAACGTCATGTAAAATCCATTGATAATGCCCTGCAGCGCGTCAAACGCAAACTGGAAAAGTATATAACCAGTCGTGCTAAAGCTGAAGAACGCCCATTATATAAAAAAGCACAAAACAAACATTTTGATGATTTATATATTAGCTTAAGTTCTAAAAATAAATAAGGGGTGATTTTATGTCGCAAAAAACTATCGCTATTGTCTGCGGTGGAGGTCCTGCACCTGGCATAAACAGTGTTATTCGTTCTGTCACATCTGAGGCACTGCGCAATGGCTGGAAAGTTCTTGGTATGTATGAAGGTTTTTCCTATCTTGCTAAGGGAGAAAAAAAGTACGTTGAGCTTGTTTACAATAATACCAGCCGCATCCATCTAACTGGTGGCTGCATACTGCAAATGTCCCGCTTTAATCCTACTAAGGATGAAGCCGATTTAAAACGAGTTGTTGATACATTAATGGCTCTTAATGTCACTCATTTACTGACAATCGGCGGTGATGATACTGCTTTTAGTGCTTCTGCTGTTGCCGCATATTCCAAAAAAATAAACTGTCCTATCAATGTGGTTCATGTACCTAAAACAATTGACAATGATCTGCCCTTACCAGAAAATGTTCCTACCTTCGGCTTTGAAACAGCTCGTGCCTTTGGCACTACTGAAATAGAAAATCTTATTGAAGATTCACGCACTACTAACAATCGCTGGTATCTGACAATTGCCATGGGCCGCACTGCCGGTCATTTAGCGTTAGGGATTGGCCGCTCTGCTGGTGCAGCTGTTACAATTATTCCCGAAGAATTTCCGCAATATAAAATTACCTTGCAGCATCTAATAGACATTCTTGTCGGTGCTATGATAAAACGTTATATGATTGGTCGCAATTATGGTGTAGCTGTTATCGCTGAAGGTGTTATTGAAAAGATTGCCCCTGAAGATTTTGCAAAATTCGGTAATATCTCACTAGATGAACATGGTCATATTCGTTATGCCGAACTTGATTTTGGTGAAATATTAAAAGAAGCTGTCGTCAAGGAAATGAATTCTTTGGGCATTAAATTATCTATCGTTGACAAGGAAATCGGCTATGAACTGCGCTGCGCCGCTCCTATTGCCTATGACATTGATTATACAACCATGCTGGGATATTCTGCTGTACAGTTCCTGTTAAAAGGCGGTTCCGGTGCCATGATTTCTGTTCAAGGCAGCCGTTCAGTTCCCATGTATTTTGAAGAACTTAAAAATCCAACTACAGGAAAAACCTTTGTACGCAAAGTCAATATTGATTCCGTAAGCTATAAAATTGCCCGCAGCTTTATGCAGCGATTAGAACGCGAGGATTTAGACAATCCTGATGTTGCCAAACTTTATCAAATGAAGTTAGATGAATTTAAAAAACGTTATATATACCTGTTTGAATAGCAAAACTCCCATGTGGCATAGCACATGGGAGTTTTTTTATTGACCATAAGGTGTTTTCCCATCCATTTGGAAAATTTCCCGATAATCCATTTTATCAAGTTTTTGCAAAAACGTATAAAATATAAATATGCTTATTGTTGAACCTATTTCATAAATAGCAATAATTAAATAACCGACAAAAATCTGCCCATTCGTATCAATTAAAGCCATAAAACAGCCCAATATCATCACTAAAATATATTTTGCTATTTCTATTTTCATCCCCCGCACCAAAAAATCATAATTTTGCGGATTTGGCAGCCAAGCTGCACGATTTACAAGAATTATGGCAATAAAGTAAACAGCCGCTGTTATTATCAGTACAGCATCAGGCGGTAAAAACATACTAAGCAGCCCGCATACAATTGCCCCCGGCCAATTATATGGCAAAAACAAACCAATAAAGATCATCCAGCTTAATGATAGCGCAGCTACTGCCGAACTTGTATACAAAAAATAAAAAGCTAAAACCCAGCATACAGCTATCAGCTGCACTATCAAAGCCAATCCTGCTAAAATTCTCATCCGGCTTATAAAAATAAGCTTACCGGACATGTCATTATTTTTGAACATAATACCCCATTTGACCCCTTCTTTTATTCCTATTTTTTTATTATATCAGCTGACAAAATCCGTATTATCTGAAAAAGACTGGGCACTTTTTAAACCATAAGCTGGCTTAGCCGAAAGTACTGCCCGATTAATCGCCTTAGCCATTACATAAGATGCTAAAGTCCCCACTGAATTTATATCAGCGGACAATGTTCCTGCTGATAAAGCATATACGCTGTCCCCGTCGACCATAGTATGTACCGGACGTATTGTTCTGGCCAAGCCATTTTGTGCCATTGCTGCTACTTTTGTCAGTTCTGTTTTATTGAAAGCTGCATTAGTTATTATAGCACCAATTGTCGTATTATTGCTGCTAAATAAATCAATCTTTTTTTCATTATTTTCAATAATGCTTTTTTCCGTATCCGCAAAATTATTTTTACTGCCATCAAGCATTCCCGCTAAAATTTTATTACTATCCAGCTCATAAACATCACCTAATGCATTTACTGCTACTATTGCGCCTACCTTTACCTCTCCCACCTGCACCGCATAAACACCAAGTCCGCTCTTCATCATATGCTCTGCACCATTATATTTTCCTACAGAAGCACCACAACCGGCTCCAACATTCCCTTCCTCAATAATATTTTTTTCCGCCTGCTGACAAGCCTTATAGACCATCTTACGACCCGGTCGCACCTGCGACAAACCTACAGAAAAATCAAAAATACATGATGCGCAAACCAATGGTACTTTACCATAGCCCGTATCAAAACCAATATTCTTTTCTTCCAGATACTGCATTATTCCACCAGCACCATCAAGACCAAAGGCACTACCGCCTGACAATAATATAGCATGAATTTTATCAGCAGCAGCCAGTGGGCTAAGCAATGCTGTCTCACGCGAAGCCGGCCCTCCACCTCTTATATCAATACCACAGCAAGCTCCCTGCTCACATAATATGACTGTACAGCCTGTAGCACTTACTGCATCCTGCATATTACCTATTTTTATATTTCCTATTTGCGTTATAGCTATTTCTCTCATATTTGCCATATCAAGGCCTCCCCTTGAGATAATCATCAATAAATATTTTCCCTCTTACCTTTGGTAAATCCTGCTACTATTTATTAATTATATCAACAGCTTTCTAAATAGTTGCTATTAAAAATTTATTAAAACATTTTATTAATGATTATTTTCTCCATATACCAGTTTACATTTATACATTTTCTATCTGCACTTGTATTGGTTTTAAAATACACATTAAAGAATATATATTTTATTTTTTCTTTATAATATATTAATAATAAATTACAATTGATTTTTAGTGGTGGATTTGGCTTGCCAAACACTATGCTTATATGATATTATACTTTACGTTCACATTTATTATCTTAATGAAATATTATTTTTTTACTATAATATATAAAATATTATTTTGTTTTGCTTATAAATTTAAATAATATTTTCTTGTGAACCAATACTCTATTTTATCATCTTAAGGAGGAACTATCTTGGATGCATTAAGCATTGCCAAACAGATTGATTCATTTTTATGGGGACCACCTCTTATTGTTTTATTAGTTGGAACAGGTGTTTTCTTGACAATACGTTTGCAATTATTACAGGTTTTCCGACTACCTACTGCTCTTGGTCTTATTTTTAAAGCGAAAAACAAAGGTGACGGTGATGTCAGCAGTTTTAAAGCACTTTGTCTTGCTTTGGCTGCCACCGTTGGAACCGGTAATATCGTTGGTGTTGCTACAGCCGTTCAGGTAGGTGGCCCCGGTGCTATTTTCTGGATGTGGATGGCAGCATTCTTTGGTATGGCTACAAAATACGGTGAGGGCCTTTTAGCGATAAAATACCGCACGATTGATGAGAAGGGTCAAATTGCTGGTGGCCCGATGTACTATATCGAACGTGGTCTAGGAAAAAAATGGCGTCCACTGGCAATCTTTTTTGCAGCCAGCTGTATATTAGTTGCCTTCTTCGGTATTGGCACATTCCCTCAGGTAAATGCCATTGTTGACAGTGTTGAATTATCATTTGGTGTTAATAAATACATCACTGATGCTGTTATTACGATTCTCGTAGCGGCTATAACTTTAGGTGGTATTAAAAGTATCTCCCGAGCAGCTTCGGCTATTGTACCTTTTATGGCTGTTCTTTATCTTATAATTTCTGCTTTAATATTAATCATACATGCATCACAAATTCCAGCTGCCGTTATAACTATTATTCATTCAGCCTTTACTACTACTGCTGCCAGCGGCGGCTTCTTAGGTGCTACTATTATGATGGCAATGAAGAACGGGATTGCCCGTGGTGTTTTCTCTAATGAATCCGGCTTAGGTTCTGCGCCAATTGCTGCTGCTGCTGCCAAAACCAACTGGCCAAGTGAACAGGGACTTATTTCTATGACTGGTACATTTATTGATACTATCATTATCTGTACAATGACTGGCTTAACTCTCGTCTTAACTGGTGTTTGGAACGGTGATGCTGTAGGTGCGGCTATGACTAATAGTGCCTTTACATCCGCATTAGGTTTATTCGGTGGTCATTTTCTTACTGTTTCTTTAGCCCTATTTGCTTTTACAACTATTTTAGGTTGGAACTATTATGGTGAACGTGCCTGTTTATATCTATTTGGCATGAACAGTATTATTGCCTATCGCATAATCTTTATCCTTCTCGTAGCTTCTGGAGCCTTTTTGAAACTTGATTTAATATGGATTATTGCTGATATTGTAAACGGCCTTATGGCAATACCAAATCTAATTGCCCTTATTGGTCTATCTGGTGTAATAGCTGCTGAAACAAAAAAATACTTAAATCATATAAAAGAGACTAACAACAAATAATTTATATTAAATATAAAAAAGCTAAATAGAAAAGGCGGGAATTATCCTGTCTTTTCTATTTTTATATATAAATATTCTAAAAGATATTAACAAAGATATATAAATTCGTTATAATGAGAATATCTATAAGATTATTTAATTAAGAAAGGGTCATAAAATTGGACGCAAAACATATTAGAAATTTTTCGATTATCGCCCATATAGACCATGGAAAGTCAACTATCGCTGACAGATTGATAGAACTAACTGGTACTCTAAGCGAAAGAGAAATGGAAAGTCAAATTCTCGACAGCATGGATCTGGAACGCGAACGTGGTATTACTATAAAAGCCCAAACAGTACGCTTAAACTATAGAGGAAAAGATGGAGAAATATACGAACTCAATTTAATTGACACCCCGGGTCACGTTGATTTTAACTATGAAGTATCCCGCAGTCTAGCTGCCTGCGAAGGTGCTCTATTAATTGTCGATGCTGCCCAAGGTGTTGAAGCCCAAACCCTGGCTAATGTCTATTTAGCACTGGAACACGATTTGGAAATCATTCCTGTCATCAACAAAATTGATCTGCCTAGTGCTGATCCCGATCGTGTAAAACAGGAAATCGAGGATGTCATCGGGCTTGATGCCAGTGATGCTGTATTATGCAGTGCTAAAACTGGTATCGGCATTGAAAATATTTTAGACCAAATCGTTGCCAAAATTCCCGCTCCTGCCGATAAAAACGATAAACCACTAAAGGCTATCATTTTCGACTCCTATTTTGATGCTTATAAAGGTGCTATTGCCCATATTCGTATCTTCGAAGGCTGCATAAAACCAGGTATGAAATTAAAAATGATGTCTACAGGAAAAACCTTTGATGTAACTGATATCGGCTGCTTTGTTCCTACGCCTTATGCAGTAGACTCATTAGAATCAGGTCAGGTTGGATTTATTGCCGGCAGCCTGAAAAATGTACGTGATGTACGCGTCGGTGATACAGTAACAGCTGCCGCCAATCCGACCGATAAACCACTGTCTGGCTATCGTGGTGTGACGCCTATGGTTTATTGCGGTCTTTATACTGTTGACAGTGCTGACTACAACAATTTAAAAGATGCTTTGGAAAAATTACAGTTAAATGATGCTGCACTTGTTTTTGAGCCAGAAACTTCTATTGCCCTTGGTTTCGGCTTTAGATGCGGCTTTTTAGGATTACTTCATATGGATGTAATTCAGGAACGTCTCGAACGTGAATATAACTTAAAATTAATTACAACTGCTCCTAGTGTTATTTATCATATATATAAAACCAATGGTGAAATGATAACCGTATCCAACCCTACTGATTTACCAGAAACAACCGAAATTGAGCATATGGAAGAACCTTTTGTAAAAGCTACCATCATTGTTCCCAATGATTATGTCGGCGCTGTAATGGAAATTTCCCAGGACAAACGCGGTAAATTTATCAGTATGGATTATATTGATAGCCGTGTAATGCTTACTTACCATATTCCTCTAAATGAAATAATCTATGATTACTTTGATAAATTAAAATCGATGACACGCGGCTATGCATCACTTGACTATGAATTAGCTGGCTACCAGCAGTCCAAGCTGGTAAAACTAGATATTCTCTTAAACGGTGAAATGGTTGATGCTTTATCCACAATTGTCCATATTGACCGTGCCCAAATTCGCGGACGCCAATTGGCAGAAAAGCTAAAAGAAATTATTCCTCGCCAGATGTTTGAAATTCCTGTCCAAGCTGCTATCGGCAATAAAATAATTGCTCGTGAAACAGTACGTGCCATGCGTAAAGATGTATTATCAAAATGCTATGGTGGTGATATTTCCCGCAAACGTAAATTACTCGAAAAACAAAAAGAAGGTAAAAAGCGCATGAAATCTGTCGGCAGCGTAGAAGTTCCGCAGGAAGCTTTCATGGCTATTTTAAAAGTAGACTAATGTATTCATTATATCTGCACATACCATTTTGCAAACAAAAATGCCGCTATTGTGATTTTCCCTCAATAGCGGCAGATTCATCTTTGTATGAAAAATATGGACAGGCTGTACTACAAGAAATTATTCAGCGTCACGAAGAATTAGGCCCAATAAATATTGATACAATTTATTTTGGTGGTGGCACACCATCACTGATGCCAATAAAAATTATTAGTGCCATTGTAAACAGTATCTATACTAATTTTACTATTAATAATAATTGTGAAATTACCCTTGAAGCTAATCCCGGAACAGTAGATATGGCATATCTACTTGGCCTGAAAAAAATTGGCTTTAATAGACTAAGCTTTGGTATTCAGGCGGTACAAGATAATCTGCTAAAAACACTGGGACGTATTCATAGCAATCATGATGCTGATACCACTATAAATAACGCTCAAAAAGCTGGCTTTAAAAATATAAGCGTCGATTTAATGTATGGACTGCCCGATCAAACAATGTCCATGTTAGAAGAAAGCCTCAATTGGGCTGTTAATAAAGCTGTTCAGCATATATCTATCTATGGCTTGCAACTAGAGGAAAATACTCCTTTTTACAGTATGCATGAATCTGGTCATCTATTATTACCTGATGAAGATTCTGTGGAAAAAATGTATGACTATATAAATGCCTTTCTGCCGTTAAATAATTTTGAGCGCTATGAGATATCCAATTTTGCTAAAAAAGGCTTTGAAAGCCGTCATAATACTGCCTATTGGCAGGATAAAGCTTATATTGGCATTGGCTGTGCCGCTCACTCCTATTACCAGCAAAAACGTTTGTATAATACACATAATGTTAATAATTATATTCAACAAGCTACTAATAAGCATTTTACTTATCAACAGGAAGAAATTTTAGATAAGAATAATTGGATCGAGGAATTTTGTTTTCTTGCTTTACGCACTACCCAGGGCATAAATAAAAATAAGTTTCAGCAAACATTTAACTGTGATATTTACAGCCTCTATAAAGAAGTTATCCACAATTTTATTACTAAAAATTTATTAATTGATACTGGCAATTTTATAAAACTTACACCACTAGGTATGAAATATGGCAATATCGTCTTTGAGGGATTTCTATTATAATATTTTTAGCTGCTATTTTAGCAGCTATTTTTTTTGCTAAAATATTCTATAAAATTAAAAACTATGGATAATTCTATATATTTCTTATTTTATCCACAGTTTTTCTGGGAATATCCCTATTCTTCTGTGGATAATTAGCAGCTCTAATATTTATCAACATACATGAGGATCTAAGTGCTAAAGCAATAAGATCCTCGATACGCATAGCGAATAAAATGAGGAACACACTCCCACGTTAACACTTAAATAGCCGCACAAAAATAAGCAGCATGAACAATGTGTTTATCCCCACTGCTTTATATTTTCTTGTATATATTTTTTCAGGCAATAAAAAAACGTCTATGACAATAGTTTAACTAAAATCATAGACGCTTTCTAACCGGCAACATCCTATCCTCCCAGGGGGCTGCCCCCCAAGTACTTTCGGCCTGTGGATGCTTAACTACTGTGTTCGAAATGGGAACAGGT
>NZ_JACHFH010000032.1 GCF_014201835.1 Pectinatus brassicae
CACGGTGGACACCCTTGCCTTGAGCTATGTGCTTGGCACTATTAACCCACACTCGGGACTTTCACCCGTTAGACTGCGCCCATGCCGGGCGCACCCAAAAAAAGACGCACAAATCCAATACCTGGATTTATGCGTCTTAGCTACTCGGTTAATAGTATATTAATATAATATTTTAGTCTTGTCAATTTTTAATAAAGTTCATTTTTACTAATTCTAGCAATCAATTGCTCAACTTTATTATGAATACTATTGATTATTTTTGTAAATTCTTCATCTGACTTGCCCGAAGGATCATCAAGTCCCCAGTCTTCACGATATTTGCAGGGAAGATATGGGCACTGGACATTACAGCCCATAGTTATAACTACATCAATCGATGGTAATGTTGATAACAACTTGGATTTTTGCAGTATTTCCATATCAATACCTACCTCTTTCATCAAGCGTACGGCATCCTGATTTATACTGTCCTTCGTTTCTGTTCCTGCTGAATAGGACTCACAAATATTAAGTCCCATAACCCGCATAAAAGCTTCCGCTATTTGTGACCGACATGAATTATGCACACAGACAAATGCCACTTTGACCAAATTAATTCCTCCTGATTATACAGCTTCAATATATTTATGATTTTTCCATTTACCGCTGCGCCAGCGAAATATAAAAATAATCCCCCTAATACATTCATCACAGGCCATGCCTATCCAAATGCCTATAAGTCCCATACCTAGTACTATACCAAAAAAATATGATAATCCAACGGCAAAACTCCACATGCAAATTATACCGACTATTACCGGCAGCTTTATATCACCCGCAGCCTGCAAAGCGCTGACCATAACAATATTAATGCCCCGACCAATTTCCAATATAATTTCTACCAGTAGAACCATGTGACCCAACTGCAAAATTTCCCGATCATCTGTAAACAAACGCAGTACATAATCACTGCCAAAATAAAACAGCAATGTCATCGTTGTGCAGATACTAACTGACAACAAAGCTGTCTGCCACACTTTTCTGCCAACAATATCTTCCCTATTGGCTCCTATAAAATAACCAACAATAATCTGACCGGCTGAAGCCAGAGCTATAGAATAAATATAACAAAAAGTTGCCAATATATAAACATATACTTTAGTATTGATAACAGCCAACCCAAACATATTAACCATTTTCATAACCGTCATCTGCGACAGCTGATAGGAAAGGGTTTCGCCGCCGGAAGGTATACCAATAGACAATACCTGCCGCAATGTTTTCCACGGAAAAGGCTGTAAATATTTCCACGACATATTTACCTTTAAATAGCGACGGAAAACAAAAAATAAAATTAATAAGCCTAATAATTTATTACCATTTGTCGATATAGCTACACCTAAAACGCCTAATGCTGGTATTGGTCCCAACCCAAAAATAAGAATAGAGTTGCTTACTATATGAAATATATTCATGACCAATGATACTACCATTGTTGTCTTTGTCCAGGAATGACCGCGAAAGGCGGCTACCAGTGAAAAATATAATCCCTGGAAAATTATACCGCCGCCAACAATTGTTAAATATGTATTGGCTTCAGCCATAATATTTGACGGCAGATCCAGCCATATAAATAACTCCTGGTGAAAAATAATCAGCAAGGCACTTGCTGCTAAACTAAAAACCCCATTAAAGAAAAATGATACTGTACAAACTTCTTCAATCTTTTTTTGATTCTTAGCACCAAAGTATTGGGCAATCAAAATTGTTGTTGCTGTACTCATAACCGTCAATAATATAATAATGACGTTCATTATCTGATTAGCATTGGCTACCGCGGCAACTGACTGCTGTGAATAATGGCTTATCATAAACTGATCAACATTCCCCATCAGCATTTGCAAAAAAACTTCAATAAAGATCGGCCAGCTCATCTTTAATATTGAAGCATTAAAATTCATTTTTGCCATAGTAACTCTATCTCCTTCTCTTTCATAGATAGCTACTATAACACTTATTATTTAAAGTAACAAGCAGTTTAATGTAAATTATTCAATATAAATATATTCTTATTTTAACAAAAATTCTTATATTTTTTCAGGATAAACTCAACCAAATTTTCTAAAAACATTCCACCATTTCATTATTATACTATCAGGAATAATCTTCGTTTTTATATGATAAATAGTTGCTATAAACCCTGGTGTTGATACATTTTTATTTTTTTTAGCATCATGCAGCGCTTTACGCGCAACATCTTTTTTATTAGATGCAAATATAAAATTTTTCACATAGCTGTTATTTTTTGTCTTTTGTGCCGTTTCAATAAAGCTTGTATCCTTTATCCAATAGGGACATACGGCTGTCACTGATATTTTTCCGCTGATAGCTCAACTGCCAACGCCCGGCTGTAATGATACAAAAAGGCTTTACTTGCTGCATAAATATTTATATATGGCAGAGGATGAAATGCCGCTATCGAACAAATCTGCATAATATGACTGCCTTTTTTCATAAAAGGGATTACCAGCTGTGTTAGAAGCACCGCGGCCCGGCAGTTGAGATCTACCATATCAGTGCAATCTTTAATATCTATATCTTTATAACTGCCTATTTTCCCTTTACCAGCAGCATTGATTAAATATTTTACCTGTATTTTTTCCTGATACAATTTTTTTTGAATAATTATAAAAGGTTCTTTTTGCGTAAGATCAAAATCTAATATTTCCACATTAGTCTTCATTTGTGACGCAATTTTCTCCATACCCTGCCTCGAACGTGCTATCAGCCATATTACGTCAAGTTTCTCATTATCCAACAAATAAGTTAACTCTTCTCCCAATCCACTTGATGCCCCAGTTACTATAGCTATTTCCATTCTACTCACCTCTCTTATTTTTTTATTTTATTTTCTCAGCGAAATTCCTTTATTTTATATAAAATAACTAAACATGCCATACAGCTATATATAAAGCTAACCGTTTTGTAAAAGGTAATTATGTAATCTATTCTTAGCTTAACTTATTTCTACTTGATTAACTGTTACTAACTTTTATAAATATGTAATTAGCACTTACTTCATAAATACAAAAAGAGCAGTTTAGTCATATCAAATAGTGACAAAACTGCTCTTTTATATTTTTATTCTATATTCCTACCACAAATCACTTTAATTTTAATTAACCTTCAGTAATGTTTATTTCTTTCAGCAAATCTTTACGTGATAATTGGGCATTTAAAAATGCCTTTGTCGTTGGCGTATACAAATTCATATGTGTCTTTTGATCTATATATACAGTGCCCTTATCAATTATATAATCAAATACATGGCCGCCTTTTTGCAGGCTTTCATCAATAAAATGGAAATGATAACCAGCTACCGCTATGCCTTGAGCATATGCCGGCGTCCAAAACCCAACAATAGTTCCTTTGGTATTTTCAAATTCGATAGATTCCTGTTCCTTAACAGCCTGCACCATCGGTACATAATGTTCCTGATAACTTACCGTACGCGTACTTACTTTTTTAAACGTGCCTTCAATCAAAATTGCATAATATAAATTTTCACTGGGTATTAAATCCTTTACCAATGTTTCAAAAGATTTTTTTGTCATTGGCTCATCTATTTTATATTTTTTCTGCGGATTAAAATACGTTATGGTAGAAAATGGTGTAGAATCCTCTGATCCTAAAGGAATAGCTTCACCACCACGCAAGCGGTAAAATTTCCCATCAAAAGCAATAAGTTCACCATCCAAATGGTCAAATGTTCCTATGCCGAAATCGCCATGCTCTTTTATCTGATCATAAGTAAGTGCTCCATCATAGACGCCATCGAGTAAAGAACTCATTGTGGAAATCTGATATACTTCACCAGTTTTATCCATATAAGAATTCCCCCTTCATCTATAACACCTCTTTCATATTTTTTATCAATAATTAATTCAATTTATTAGGCAGCATTTTCTGCCCCAAAGCAATATTATCACTGTAATCAACCGGTATATCAACAACAACCGGACCTTCATTATAATCAAGTGCTTCCTGAATAACATCCTGCAATTTATCTGGTGAATCCACCCGTAGCCCCTTAGCACCAAAAGCTTCAGCATATTTAACAATATCTACCGAACCAAAATCAACACCAGAGGTACGATTGTATTTCATAACCTGTTGAAAAGCTACCATGTTGTATGACCCATCACGCCAAACGAAATGAACAACTGGTAATTTTAATCTTACTGCCGTTTCTAATTCCATTGCTGAAAATAAAAATCCGCCATCTCCAGAAATAGATATTGTTTTAGCTTTATTATTAACGAGGCAGGCAGCAATTGCCCAAGGCAGAGCCACACCTAATGTCTGCATACCATTGCTGAATAATAATGTTTTAGGTTCATAGGCACGGAAATGACGTGCCATCCAAATATAGTGTGAACCAATGTCGCAGGCTACTACTGTATTATCACTTATCATATTGCGCAGAGTATGAATAAATTCCAGTGGATGGACAAGATTGTCATTGCGCAATTTTATCAAACGACTGCTTTCAGCCAACTGTTCACGCATTGCTGCCAAAAAATATCGATTTTCCTTAGTTATTTCTAATTTATTAAGATACTTTGCTAATTCATTAACTGTTGCATCAATGCCGCCTATCAATTCAACATCAGGATAATAATAATTATCAATATCCGGCGGACATTCATCAAGATGAATAATTGTCCGGCCATCGTTTTGATTCCAATATTTTGGATCATATTCTACCGGATCATAACCAATAGTCATTATTACATCTGCTTTTTCCAAAACCTGATCACCAGGCTGATTACGAAACAGTCCAACACGCCCAAGAAAATTTTCTTTCAAATCCCTTGAAATAAGACCAGCTGCCTGAAATGTTTCTACCACAGGAATACTGCATTTCCCCAGCAAATTTCTTACCGCTTTCACTGCTGAAAATCTGCTGGCACGAATCCCTGCCAATATTACCGGCATCTTAGCTTGCTTTAAAAGTTTAGCAGCTTTTTCAATAGAGGTGACTGATGCCATTCCCTTCTCAGTCTTTACTACTGGCTTAAAGGGGCGAACCTCCGCCTCATCAGCCAATACATCCTGTGGCAGACTTACTACTGCTGCCCCCTGTTTTGAGGACTGTGCTGAACGAAAAGCATTTGTCATAACTTCCGGTACTGTATTAGCATCAATTACTTCTGCGCTGAATTTTGTAATCGGATTAAATACGGCTACATTATCCAATGCCTGATGTGTCTTTTTTAATTTATCATCACGACTGACATTGCCTACCAAAGCTATCACTGGATCATTTTCTACATTTGCCGTTACAAGTCCGGTAGAAAGATTTGTTGCACCCGGTCCTGATGTTACAAGACAAACCCCTGGTTTACAGGTTAACCTTCCAACCATTGCTGCCATAAAAGCAGCATTTTGTTCATGCCGACAAACTATCAATTCAGGACCATGGTCTTGTAATACATCAAATACTTTATCTATTTTAGCTCCAGGTATGCCAAAAATATATTTTACATCCTGTTTTTCCAAGCTATCAACAACAAGCTCCGCACCCGTCAATCTTGTTTTTTGCGGTGCCTGCACTTTTTTCTTCTCTAAAATTAATGATTTCATAAGCTCTACCTCTCCTGCACTTATCATTCATCATCTAATAATCCTCTGGCCAGAGAAAATATGATAACTTAGTTGGTTATAAATTTTATTAATGGAATTTATTATTTTCTATAAATATAATATAACATTCGTAAATTAATTGTTCAATTACATTTTTTCGATTATTATAATAGATATAAACTATCATAGGAGGAAAAAATGGAAATACGTCACTTGCAATACTTTATTGCTGTTTGTAAACATCTGCATTTTACCAAAGCTGCTGAAAGCCTAAATATAGCCCAACCAACACTAAGTCAGCAAATCCATGTGCTGGAACAGGAAATTGGCGCAGAACTTTTTGACCGTGTCGGCAAAAAAGTTCTGCTTACACCTGCTGGTGAAATACTATTTCGCCATAGTATGCGCATATTTGATACCATTGAGCAGGCTTTAGCTGAAATAAGCCAACTCAACGGGCTGGAACGCGGCCAAATAAAAGTAGCTTGTCTTGGCACTTATCTGGCTATGGAAACTATCATTGAATTTCATAAACAATACCCTAATATCCACATTGAACTGGAGCAATTATCCACAGAACAAATACGCCATAAATTACTGCAAAATGAACTTGATTTTGGGGTTGTTTTTCTGCCATTAGCCGATAAGGAACTCGAAAGCATCCCGCTTTATCAGGAAAAAATGGTTGTTATGGCTTCAAAAAATCATCCCTTTGCCCAAAAAAAGAGCCTGCTTTTTGAAGAACTAAGCAATGCCCCACTCATAATGATGTCGGAAAATTTTATTATACGAAGAATTTTTGATCAAACCTGTCATGAAAAAGGCTGTGCCTTCACACCGATATTAGAATTAAGCCAAATGGATGACTTGCGGGAAATGGTTGAACAAAATATTGGCGTCAGCGTATTACCTTCACTTTATATCCACAGTATGTGTAATCGCCGCAGCATCAAAGCTATTCCTTTTATCAATACACAAATCGAACGCACTATTGGCATTGTCTATCGCAAAGGCCGCCATATGTCCGCTGCTTCATTAGAACTTATTGAAAAACTGCAGGCATTTTTCCGTAAAAGATAATTAATACAAATTCATCAGCAATCTCCTTTACTTAAATAAATTTATTTTTTTAGCCTATTTTATTAAAAAAGTTACTTTTTTCTATATAATTTAATTAAAAAATAAAGTATAATTAGACGATAAGTGTTTTTCTATTATCATAATTTGGAGGATGTTTTATGAATTTATTTCGGACTAAAGACATTGAGCAAATGCGCGCCCTCGTTCGCGCTTCCGGAATGGCAAAAAATCTCGGTGTCATTGATCTTATTTTACTTGGTATCGGCGGTGTTATCGGTACGGGCATTTTTGTACTTACTGGTGTTGCTGCTGCTGAATATGCTGGTCCTGCCGTTATGCTTTCATTTATTATTTCTGGTTTTGCCTGTGGAATGGCTGGTCTTGCTTATGCTGAATTTGCATCAATCGTTCCAGCTTCAGGCAGTGCCTATACATATTCCTATGCAGCCCTAGGTGAAATAGTCGCGTTTATTGTCGGATGGAACCTCGTACTTGAGTATACTGTTACGTCAAGTGCTGTTGCTGCCGGCTGGGCTGGCTATGTAACCGGCTTATTTAAATCAGCTGGTATTCATCTGCCCTTTGCCTTGACTCATGTACCTGCCGATGGCGGTATTATAAATATCCCCGCCATACTAATCACATTGCTTTTATCAATATTCCTGATACGAGGCACTAAAGAAAGCACCCGTCTTAATCGAATTTTAGTTGGCGTAAAACTTTTAGCTGTTTTTATCTTCTTACTATTAGCCGGTCCACATGTAAATACTATGAACTGGCAGCCATTTATGCCATTTGGCTTTTCCGGTGTAGCTGGTGGTGCGGCTATTGTCTTTTTTGCCTATATTGGTTTTGATGCCGTAGCCACTACTGCTGAAGAATGTAAAAATCCATCACGAGATTTACCGATTGGCATGATTGGTTCACTTATTATCTGCACTATATTGTATGTTATTGTAGCTGCTGTACTTACTGGTGTCGTACCTTATACTCACCTAAATAACCCTGAACCCGTAGCTTATGCCCTACGCTATATTGGTTACAATATTGGTTCAGCCCTTGTTGGGGTAGGTGCTATCTGCGGCATCACAACTGTATTATTAGTACTGTTATATGGCCAGGCTCGTATATTTTTTGCCATGAGTCGTGATGGTATGATTCCTGCTAAAATCTGTAAAATACATCCACGCTTTCAAACACCCTATCTTGTTACTATTACCGGCTGTATTTTCGTATCATTGATTGCCGGCTTTGCCCCTATCGGTGTAATTGCTGAAATGGCTAATATTGGCACACTATCAGCTTTTTTTGTTGCCTCTCTTGGTGTAATGGTTCTGCGTATAAGAAAACCTGATCTGCCACGTACTTTTCGCTGCCCATTAATTTGGCTGGTTGGACCTCTAGCTGTATTGTCATGCGGTTACCTGATGTATAATCTACCTTGGGAAACATGGGTACGTTTTATCGTCTGGTGTATCATCGGCTTTATTATTTACTTTAGTTATAGTTATAAACACAGCTTTCTTAATAAATAAATATTTATAGAAAAAGCGGGACTGCCTTCATGTATTTAAGCATGAGAACAGTCCCGCTTCTAGTTTACTTCTTATTATTTTTTCAAACATTTTTCTGCTTCTTTTAATTCGCGGCTAACTTGTGCATAAACAAGTACTGTAAATACAAATGTTCCACCCAAAATATTTCCTACTCCTGTAGGAATAAGAAAACGAATGAAATAATCATAAAGATTTGCTCCACCATTTATTACTTCATAAGCTAATTCGCTGGAACCAACAACTACATGCGCAAAGCTCCCCAAAGATATAAAGTAAGTAAAAAATAATATCAAAAATAAACTAAAACTTTGTGACATCGGCATCATCCAAACAATCGCTGCAATGAGAATTCCTGCCGGTATTCCCTGAATTATATTTTGCATAGGCGTCATAGACACTACATGAGATGCTATCCCATGCAATGCTGCCGATAATTCCGGTGTTACAAATGTCGGTATTGATAAAAATATTGCTGCCAGCAGCGTTCCTATCAAATTTGATAAAAACACCAGTCCCCACAACCTGCTTATCTGCAATAATTTATCTAGCGAAAATTCCCTAAATAATGGTATCACTGTTGTTATTGTGTTTTCGGTAAAAAGCTGCATTCGTCCTAAAATAACAATAATAAAACCTGAAGTATATCCTATGCTGGTAATAAGATTAGCCCACGGTTTATCTGGTAAATACATCGTAAGCACTGCCTTAAATAAAAAAGAAAATGATATTAAAATCCCCGCAGCAAAACCAGAATAAATTAAAGCTTTTGTTGGTCTTGATAATTCTTCATCACCGTCACGCCGTATAATTTCAAACAATAAATGCGGTGATAATCGTTCATGTTCTTCTAGTATAACCTGCTCTTCACATGATATTTTGGGTTTATCATCTCCCTTTATTTTTATAATTTTTCTTTCCATACTACTATCAGCATGTATCATTATATTTTATTTACACCTCACTTAAATCCTTATTAACGTATATATGATATTATATCAGTCTTGCGTTTTGGCGCCAATTGTCCAATTACTTTTTCACCTTTATAACCTAATGTTACTGCAAAAAAGGGCTTATAATTTTCTGGAATATGCAGTTTTTCTGTTTCTGGCAAAGCAAAGAAAAAATTGACCAACCCCAGCCAACAACTGCCAATGCCAATGCTTTCTGCTGCCAGCATCATATTCACTATAGCACCAGCACAATCTACCAGCGGTGTATAGTGAAAATTGGTACCTGCTAATGGCAACGGTGAAGAAGCAGTCTCATCACCTGATACTATAATTACTGTCGGTGCCTCATAAAATACATTAAACCGTGATGATTCCCCCATTTTATTAGCCCATTCATGCTGAGGCAACCGCATCTGTTCTTTTATTTTCTCATTCATTAAATTAAGTAAATCTTTATTTTGTATTACAGTAAAGTGCCATGGCTGACAGTTATGTCCACTTGGTGCATAGGAAGCCGCTTCAAGAATTGTTGTCAATTCTACATCTTTTATTTGCTCCGCTTGATACTGTCGCACACTTCGTCTATTTTTTATTGTCTTTAATACTTCATTCATTTCGATTCCTCCCTGTATCATCTATTTCCCAGCGTTGTTCATATTAATAAAATACCATTTTTTTAGCAATATTCCTGTATAGTTCGTAATATTTATTAATATGAATAGCAAAAAAAATGTTATATTAATCTCACTTAATATAACATCTTTTATCATTATATGACAATCTTATTATTTATCATCAGTATTAGCCAGTTTTTCTTCATACTTTAATAAATGTGTTTCATAACCATCTATTTTTTTGTCTAAATATTCCAGCATTGTTTGCAGCTCTGTTATTTTTTCCCTAACATTTTCCCGCTGTTCAACTAGTAAATTTTTTCTTGATGGTATTGTACTATCGCCTTTTTGAAAAAGACTTACATATTCAATTAATATTTCAATGGATAATCCGGCACTGCGCATGCATTTAACAAAGTTGACCCACATACAGTCTTTTTCTGTATAATCCCGGTTGCCATTACTGCCCCGATTAACTGGTGGCAATAAACCAATTCTTTCATAATAACGTAATGTATCCGCACTTATATTATATTTTTTACTTACTTCAGTTATGGTCATTTTTATCCCTCCCTTTCTTATTTTTATAATATAGGTTAAAGGTAACTCCAAGTCAAGAAAAAAAGAAGCTTGTTACATATTTTATCAACATGCAACAGCCCCTAAATAATGTTAGTTTATTTGATTCCATCAAGCAATATATATATACATAATAAATATGTCATCATCATAACACTAATTGCAGCACTAACCATTCCTAAAACAATATTTATAGCCATTGGCAGTTTTTTTATTTTTTTGCCGAAGAAAAAACCACTTGCCAGCATAGCTATTATCATAAAAACTAACGCCGAATAAACAGTCATTTTCCTCTCCTTATTTATAATCAACCTGCTGCGTTTCCATATTGCCAGCTAAGATGCCCTCTTGTTACTTTCCAATGGGCTACAGGCCAAATGTCTTTATCGGAACCACGATGTATTCTGAAACGATGCTTTGATGTCGCCCAAGGTGACATCATTTTATCAAAATTACCAAAAGTTCCCTGTACTGTATCTGATTCGCCATTTTCACCAGTAATATATGCTGTAAGTGTTATATCATTTATATGATTGATATATTTATCCGTATTATTTTGGAAATAACCTTCAATTATCAATGTATGACTCAAACCATTTTCGGTCATTGGATAGTATACCTTCGTCGTGTGCCAATCCAGCTTAGCTGCATCGGCATGTACTGGCATTATGCACAGTATTCCCAAAAATATAGTCACTGCCAAAAAAATTGTAGTAATATTTTTGATCATTATTTATGCCCTCCTATCTACATTCCCAACTCCCCGCAATACTTCCTAATTAAACATATCTATAAAATATTTCACCTCCTATATTTCAAACAAGATATATAACAATTATGAATAATTTTACAATTGTAAAAACTACATATATATTAATTTTACCTAATATATATAAAATCCTTTATTATTCCAGATAAAAAAACATGGGATTATTATACACAGTCACTCGTATAATAATCCCATGTTTTTTACTGCGCCTTTATCGCCCAACGCATTTTTGTAGAATGAGCCCGACTATTGCGGAAACACTCTTCTTTAGACGGTCTTATCACATCTTTAGCGATTTCCTCATATATTCCCTGACGCTGATATTCCTTAAATGCCTTTTTTACCAAACGGTCTTCGCCTGAATGAAATGTCAGTATTGCTATCTTCCCGCCTGGAGCAAGTACCTCTGGCAGCTTGGCTAAGAATTCATATAATACTTCAAATTCACGATTTACATCAATACGCAATGCCTGAAAAACACGTGCACTTGATTTTTTTACTACATCTTTTTTATCTTCAATTACTATATCTTCTAATGCTTTTTCTATTTCATTATGCAGTTTCATAGTTGTATCTATTGCCATACCGGCCTTAATATCTGCCACTATTGTTTTGGCTATTTCTTCGGCATACGGTTCATCGGAATTTTCCACCATCATTCCTGCTAATTCTTCCTGTGATAAATTTTGCAATAATTGACTGGCAGCAATCCCTTCATTAGGATTTAATCGCAAATCAAGCGGCCCATCATTTTTATAGGAAAAACCTCTTTGCGGATCATCTATCTGCATCGAAGATACGCCCAAATCTGCCAAAATAAAATCAAAAGGTCTTGTTTCTTTCATTAATTCATCAATTTGGGCAAAATTCATCTGCTTGATTGTAAGTATTTCTTCACCATAGCCTTTTTGTGCTAAACGTTCTTTTGTTTTTACCGATTCAATCGGATCAACATCAAGCGCATAAAGATGACCTTCACCTTTAAGCTGTTTTAACATTTGTCCACTATGTCCACCATAACCCAATGTAACATCCAGCCCATGCATGCCTGGCTTTATCTGAAAGAAATCAAGTATTTCATTTACCATAATAGGAATATGCATACCTGCTGGTGTACTGCCTTTACTTATTACCTTTTCTACCGTATCCGCATATTTTTCCGGGTTATGTTCCTTGTATTTTTCGGAAAACTTCCGTGGATATTTCCCCTTATAGCGCACACGTCTTTTATGCTGCTTAGTTTCACTATTATTTTGTTCCATTAAATCTCACCCTTATTTTAAATTATTTTTATTATACCATTATTTACACCAAACTAATAAATTTATGCTGTCCGCTTGTTAATATATTAATTATGCTATATAGTATATGATTAATAGTTTTCAAATTTACAGCTTATATTAAATTGAGGAGAATTTTTATGGATAGTATAACTAAAGTCCTTGATTCTATGGTTTCTTACTATGGCAGTGATATTAAACGCATCAGCCATTTTTTAAAAGTACATGGCTTTACCAAGTTAATTGCTGCCAATGAGAATCTGGACTCAGCCCAACAGGAACTTCTTGAAATCACTGCCCTTACCCACGATATTGGCATTAAAATCAGTGAAGAAAAATATAATAGCTCCGCTGGTAAATACCAGGAAATCGAAGGACCGGCTGAAGCTGAAAAAATGCTTACAGATTTGGGTATCGATGAAAAGATAATTACCCGTACCTGCTGGCTTATTGCCCATCACCATACTTATGACAATATTGATTCAGTTGATTACCAAATATTGGTAGAAGCTGATTTTCTTGTAAATATCAACGAAGATAATATGTCTGCTGCTTCAATTAAAAGTATTGAGAAGAAGATATTTAAAACTGCCTCTGGCTTAAGATTACTACATCATTTATATCCGTGTTAAAATTTAATATTAAATATCATAAAGAGGCCGTTTACGCATTTGCGTATAACAGCCTCTTTATTTATTTTACCCTAAAAATTTTAAAATCTCGGGATCCTTTATTTTTTTATCATTGGCTAACAATAATACTTTACTGATAAGCTCGGCTGTTTTAGGATCTTCATCCACAAATGGCAAAAAGATATGGCCGCGATGCTGTGAATGAACAGGGAATACTGGCAGCATACCACTGCCTTCTTTATGAATTACACCAGAACCAAGGTGAATATTATATCTGCCATAGTGTCCATCAATCATCATATGATGACCATCAATAGAATAATTATCCAGCTTAAACAACTGTAGATTATATTCCAAAATAGATTTACGCATAGCCAGTGTCGAGTGATTAAGCTGGACATCAATACCTCCAACATAAGCCACGCTTACTACAAGATCAAGATCACGCATTGTTTCTGAAAATAAAATTGGTGATAATTCCTGCATATCTTTACTCTTACCAGTTTTATTATCGACAAATACAACTCGTTCCAATGACGGACTTTCAATTTCCGATGGCATAAACCAATCAGCATAGGAATATAAATCAATGCGCAGATTCTGCTTGTGATTTATTTTTTCAAAACCTTCACTGTCGTTTACAATCCAGTTTCTCGATTTTAAGATGCCCAATGCTTTACGTCCTTCAATCTGATAACCGGAAAATCTTTCAGTATAGCCATTTTGCTCTTTTTCCTCAGCTGTCATCATATATAATTCACGAAACACCTGTTTAAACGGCTGGATAATTCCATCTGCTAATATTTTTTTCTGCCAAAGCGGCCACTGTCCGACTTCATTTAAATCTGCCGGATGTGCCAGTGTCAGCTGTGCATCTTGCGGGATAATCACTTCATCAGTAAGTGTGTACATAATATCAGCCTTAATGAAGCCTATTTTATCTTTATATTTAAATAATAATAATTTAAGCATTGAACCAATAATCGGATGTTTTTCTAATGCTGTTATTTCCTCGCTGGTAAGAATATCTTCGTTTATCATACAATCTTCCAGCGAACGTCTGGCCCGCATAAACTGTTCTTTAAGTGATTTTTTTAGTTCATTAAGTTCTAAAATATAAGCATTTTTTTTATATTTGGCCGGAATATTTTTTAACTGTTTGCCATTTTTTTCGACAATTATCTCTGGTTTAGATGGATTTTCCAATGACAATGCTACCGTTATTTCATCAATCTGCTTAGGTATAAAAAATTGTTCTTTGCTGTTTAACAGCTCAATTTCCATTGCCCACATAAAGCGATTTACATCATTATAGCCATAAGTCCGCGCCAGATTACTAAGAGCTATTGTCGCCTTACTAAGTTCTGTTGCCCGTCTTTGTGCACCGAACTGACGGCTTTCTTTGATAAACGCCTGCAGACGTTCATAGCGCTTAAGTGCCGATTTTTTCTTATTGCTGCCACGCAGCGGCAATAAGCCATAAGCCAGTACCATTTCCTGATTGCGCTTATCATTTATTCGTGCTAAAACTTCACTTTCTTTTAATTTACCACGTACCGCATCAGCAAAATACTGCGCTCGTTTATGATTCCCGCCCGAGGAAATATATTTGGCACAATCGTATAATTCAGCGAATTTTTTTGTACCAAGCTCTTTATAACTGTCCTTGAACCAGTCTATGTCCATTTGTCCGGCATTAAGATCAGCAAAATCAATATCAGTATATCGATGAACTTTAACCGCATCGGCTTTGGAAAGGCCTTCATTCATATGTGCTTTAAAGTAATAAGCTGCTTTCCTTAAGCCCTTAAATTTCAGACATTTTTCTGTGAAATCAATAAAATCAAGATTATACATTGTTGCTTCCAGTAATTTTTTGCGGGTAATCTTATATTTTTTTACTAATTCAGCAAATTTTTCCTGTGTATCACTGTCATTAGGTTTTGCATAATAAATAATATGGGAAAACATTCCTTTTCGCCCGTTATCACCCCAGATATAACCACGAACAAACGGTGTATCAGCCATTTTATAAATAGCCTTCAAAAAAATTTCCATGCCATTAAATATATTAGCCTTATGCAGTACAGCTGAATATTCAGTCTCTGTTTCCGTACGCTCCAGCTCTACCTTAAGCATTACATCAATCACCTTATCATATATTTCAGTAATTAATTTATCTGCTTCCTGCCGTCTTATAAGTCTTGATATTTCATTAATTAAGCGGCTGCTGTTGGATTCCTGGAAATATCCTCTTTCTTTTTTTACTTCGGTGTCCATCAATAATTTATAAATATAATCTTCTTTAATTAAATTATTTTTGATAAATGCCTGTAATGCTATAAGTTCTATACAATTAACCGGAGCTTTATTCATTTTTTCCGCATGCATTACTATATTAAAGATGTCCTTGATTCTTTCGCCATCCAAGTTTTCTTTATTTACGACTTTATAGCGCAGCATTATATCTATATCACTGCTTTTATATTTATCTTCAGCTGCTTTTTCATCGAGCATCAGCATATATTGGTATAAATCAATATAAAAATCATTATCTTTTTTATTGTTATACTTCCCCTGCTCATTTTTATATAAGCGAACAATGTCAAAAACAGCCATTACACTTTCCCAATGAGTTGACCTTTGTCCCTTATCCATTTCTTGCAGGAATTGGCGAAATTTCTTAAACTCTGGGAAATAGCCTACTGTACTTAAATAATCAAATCGACTTATTAGTGTTTTATTATTATAAGAATTATATACCTCTTCAATAACGTCACTATAATAAATATACAATGGCAGTATATCATCATTTATTTTATCAGCCAGTGACAAAAATTCTTCATAAAAAAGATATTCTTTATAATCATTTTTATCATAGTCTCTGCTTTTACGATGGCAGATATGACGACAACGATAATCTATGCCAAATTTATACCATTCTTTAGTACCATCATAATTTTCATATTGACATTCCCTGCCGACTAATGATTCATGAATAGCTATGATTTTTTTTACTATATCGATATAAGCCGCTTCATCCAGCTTGATGAAGCTATCAATATTTTCCTGCTGATAACTAAGTTCGCCAATTTGTGGTTCATAATCTTCATCATAGAAATTAAGCAGCTGCTGTTTTTTCTCTTTACTGTCTTTATCTATTATCTGGCTGATATAATCAGCCGTTACTGAATCTTTTTGCATTGCCTGAGCTTGTTCTATTACTCCCGTATACTGCGGTAATTTCTCCAATCGTTCTTTATTATCAAGCAATAGCACCAGCCCGCCATGACGGCATTCTTTTTTCTTATCATTAATAAGATTTTCGGCACAGCTCAAGACAATCTGCGGCTCAGCTTGTAAAAATAATTTACTGAGATATTTGCGCAAATCATTGCGGCGGCTCTTAAAATAAGCAGCTATCTGCTGATATTCTTCAGCCTGTAAAACAACATCATCCGCCTGTAATTTTTTAAAGGCAAACTGACGTATATCCCCTAAATTAGAGGATAATAACTGCAGTGCTTTTTCTTTTACATATGGCACCTGCATATTTTTAAAACCATGTCCATATTCTAATTTATCAACATGACGATAACCAAAATCATAATGATCCTGCATACTATCGGCCAAATCTATTTGTTTTTCAATAATGCGGTTATAATAGATTTCCCGCGTTATTTCTTTATCCATTAAATGATAAGTTTTTGGTGGTTTCTTCCCAGCATTATCAAGACATTGCGCCGCTGTTATTAAATAATACAGCTTGTCATTATCATTATTGAAATACAGTTTTCTTACTGTAATATCGAGCATAGCAATTGATAATGTCAGATTATCTTCCATCTCCATGCTTATTAAATCACTAATAGTCCGGACATCCATATATGTATTGCAACGTTCCATAAAATCAGCACATACCACCTGCTTATAAAATGGATAATTCCTGATATTTTCATTGATAAACTGTAAAGTATTATCAAGATTATCAAGCGACATCGTATATAAAGCTATGTAAAAATCAAAGGCTGATTCACTAGCGAGATATTCCTGCTGTTTATCTTCTACAAGACATTCATAAATCTTTTGCGGCAGACGAGCCAAATTTTTATCACTAATATCCATACTAAGTCCGGTAAAATACATAAATGACTGTTTAACCGAAGAAAAACGTATCAGATTTTCTTCAACAATATATTGCAAAAATCTTTTAAATACACTTATCTCGGCAAAATCAATTTTACTGACAATTGATTGGCGTAATCCCTCAGCCGTTTGCGCTGTTTTCAGTAAGTCCATCACCATATCCTGTGCTTTTACCGATGTTGATGCCAGCATACCAAAGATAAGTGTCTGGGAAAAATTAAGCAAATTTTCATTATCATAAAGCATATGGGATATATAGGTATTTAATTCGTCAGCATCTTCCAAAGATAAAGCTGCTGCCCAAAACACACCGCCCGCTATACGTTCATTATATTCATCAAAATATTTTTTCCCCTGCAGATAATCTGCCGGATCAAAAGTCATATTCTGTAATAATAAAAGCTTCTGAACAAATCCACATAATTTTTCAAATTCATTATAAATGCTTTGTGGACGATAAGCTCTTACATCGCCATAACGCTCAAATAATACCCTTGTAGCCATTAGGTCTATAGCTTTACAATATATATTTTTATAATAATCATTAAGCTGACTATAAAAAAACCTTATTATTTCATTTTCTAATAATTCTTCCTTAGTTTTCGGTGCATTATTTAATTCCTGCTTGCGTAACGCTTGCAGCCGTTCTCGCTCTTTATAATCACCTATATATCTGTTTTGAATAGCCAATAAACGATCATATAGATTTATTGACTCTTTTTTAGCCATCTCCAATAATAAATTAGTCTGCTCTTTTTCATATGTATAGTAACTTGTTTTTTCTTCCATGTATTTTCTCCTATTCGGGGATATTTTTCATCTTTTATACTATTAGAAGCAGCGGCCGGCCAGCATTGTCAGGCGCACTAAAACAATAACATCATTATTTTGCAATGATAAAACTGTATTTGTATCTTCAATCTGCTTATCATTAATAAAAACCACAAATAACCCATCGTTAAATGCTTCTATTGCTGTTCTTTTTGCCTCACTGCGGTCAATCACTACATCTTCACGATATTTAAAACCAAAAGTTACCTTGCCCTGTTCCAGCATAGTATCGATATCAGCCTGACTTAATACTTTAAGTTCATCCTGTTCATAACGGTCAATTTCACAATCAACCAATGCACCAATAAGTTCCAGCAGATTTTTTACTGCTGTCAGCTCATAATCACGATATTCAATATTACGCCTTTTTGCTGCTGATTTTACTGCAATTTTTACTATCATATCTGCTCCTTATCATTTATCTGCCAGTAAATTTTACTAAAGTATGATTTTCACCAGCCAGCTCTTCATCAATAATTTTTGCTATTATTTCCCAGTCACCGCCGGCCAGACCAGCTCCGATAAGCGGATAACCGATTTTTTTACCGGAAAAATCTTTTTTTATTGCTCGAAACACCTGACGAACAGCTTCATAATAAACTAAACAACCTTTTCCCCGCCAGTTAAACTGTGTATAGGCATTGATAACAGTAACCTGTTCAATTTTTGCTTTTGAATAAGTCCCCATTTTAGCCTTGCTGCCTTTTTCCGTCTGACAATCAGCTGCATAAGCCTCGGGAAATTGCTGTTTAATTGATTTAGCAATACCCGCTCCCATAGTACAATGACAATTGCAGCCATGAACAATCACATCAAACTTGCCTTGCTTAGCCAGCATTAAAAGATCACCTGTAATAATTTTCATTAATATCCCCTCTTTCTATAATATTCAGCTTATAAATCTAAGTATTCAAGAATATAAATTATTAGTTGGTCTTTTATTACTTAATATTTATATATTACGATTACTAGTATTTATATGTCAATAAAACTTCCTAAAAATAAATATAGCATAAAAAAAAGGCATATTTTTGTCATTAGCAACAAAATATGCCTTTTCTTGTTATTTAATTACTTCGCATCAATTAATACAATACCGCCCTTACGCTCATAGCCGCTGTCCCATAAATCATCGAGTGACAGCCAATGCTCTGCCCCATATGTTATTGCTTTAACCATAAGATTATCACCTGTTTTTTTATAACCGGCCAGCCAAAACCAATGCCAAACATAATCACTAAGCTCAGGATCTTTATGTTTAAGATTAAGATACGGTACAGGCATTTTTTTATCTATTTGCGCACATACTGCATTTTTAAAATTAATTAATGAACAATTGCTGTATATACCGGCAAAATTTGTATTTTTCTCACCATTATCAGCAAGATAGTCCTTAAAACCATCCATAAATATTTCCAATGTATCTATTCCTGTTACTCTTGGCGATAAATACGGCTTCATTATATTGGAAAAATTTATATAATCTTTTTTGCTAATCTGTGCCAAATTATATGGATATAATAATTTTTTACCAAAATACAATGATAAATATATACAGATATCACAGGCTGTAACTGCACCACAGCCACCAAGTTTCATCCAATAATCAGTAAACCAATCCTGATTGCCGCCTATAGCTTTATCTATTGTAAAAAGTTTTAATTCATCCATTATATTCACCCAATTCATATCTAAAATAATTTTTTATATTATACCATTTTACTATTATTTTTCCAATTATAATTTTAAAAAAAGAACTTCGGGTTTTATATTTCCATATAAAACCCAAAGTTACTCATAAATGATTTATCATACTGGCTGAATAAGCAGCTCCAAAACCATTGTCAATATTTACCACGCTAATACCACTGGCACAGCTATTAAGCATAGTAAGCAGTGCTGTCAGGCCACCAAAGCTAGTACCATATCCCACGCTTGTCGGTACTGCGATCAACGGCTTATCAATTAATCCGCCAATAACACTGGCCAATGCGCCTTCCATTCCGGCAACAACAATCACAACCTTGGCCCCACGTATAATATCAAGCTTATCAAAAAGACGATGAATACCTGCTACTCCGACGTCAACTATCTTTTCTACTTTATTGCCCAGTATTTCAGCTGTAGCTGTCGCTTCTTCCACTACTGGTAAATCTGATGTTCCTGCCGACACTATCGCTATATAGTTATCTGTCAGCTTCGTTTCTTTTTGTCTGATGGTAATTATCCGTCCCAGCTCATTATAAACTGCCTCTGGACAAATTTTATAAACTGCCTCATATGTATCTTTATCGGCTCTGGTAGCCAGTATATTATTTTTTTTCGTCAACATAAATTCAATAATTTTAACGACCTGCTCTACTGTTTTACCCGCACAGTAAATCACTTCAGGATAACCATTACGCAGTTCCCGCTCATTATCAATTTTGGCAAACCCCAAATCTTTATAAGAAAAATCTTCCAGCTCTTTTAAAGCATTATCTATACTCATATTGTTTTGCTGCACTTGCTGTAAAAGAGATTTTAATTCTTCTTTATTCATCATATTCATCCTTACCATTATTTAAATTTATTCTTTATCTAATAATACAACTTAGTGCTAACTCTAAGTCAATATTTTTCACTATAAAACATCATTATTTTATTTATTACTGCAATCACTATTTTTACTATTGGCAAAGCGTGCATCAGCCTTACGAATAAATAAACTGTATTTCTTACTAAGTTCAGTAAAAGTTTTTTGTACTTTAACGGGAATATCTACATGAGCAATATAGTCTTTTCCTTTTGGACCATAGCCATTTACATCATCCATAAGACGTGGTATTTCGCCTAACAGCAAACTTATATATTGCTGCATTGTCCACATTCCCCATATTTTATCATCAAATAGAAGTTCATTATTTTTTGTAGTTACTTTTACTTTATATGCAGTAAAATTAATAATATCAATATCATTTCGGTATTTTTTTAAACCAGCAGCCATTCGCCTCTGCATGGCTGCATCCTGTATCATTATAATATTTTTACAATCTATATTATTTTCTTTTAATAAATTAAGCAGCAAAGTAATATTATTGCCGCAATTTGTTGATTTCGTTTCTAATAAATCAACCTGCAAACTATATTTTTCCTGTAAATAAGCCGCAAAAATTTCCGCTTCCGATAGATTACTGATATCAATATCCAATAAGACTGATTGCATTTTTTTGCGCAGATTATCAGTCGTATGACCTGCCCCGCCCACAATAATATATTTTTTAGCAATATTATTATGCATTGCTTCAGCCAATACATCCCCACCTGCCAATATACTGCCACCAAATAATACTAATACATCAGCCTGTTTTATTTTATATTTTTTGTACAAAATTTCCTGCGATAAATTATCAATATCCCTTTGCCCACAAAACTCTGCCAATGTATTTATGCAGTGTGCAATTTTTTCCATGCTCTCCTCCTACTGACCAATATTAATTGTCTTATATATAATAAGCATACTATTCTTGGTAAAATCTGTTTTTTTGTACATCATATTTTATTATTGTATTTTTATACTGATGAAATTTATTGGCAAAATAAAAACTGGGAATAATGGACTTTCTCATAATAAAATACTCCTAATCAAATATCTGTTTGCTTTCCCTCAAATGATGTTTTTATCCAAAGGAAAAACAGTTATTATAAGTGTAACATAAATCAGCAGCTATCAACAAAACAGCTGTGTAAAATAATAAATAAATTTTAGTTAGGAGAAAAAATATTATTAAAATTACAGCTCACTAATAATCCACATTAGACACGCCTCCCCGATGTTCTAATGTGGATTATTTTTTAATTATTTTTTATTCTACTCAATACCCTATCATGATATTTACGAAAAATTATAAGAGCTGTTATTGCTCCAATGAGCGCCATCAACATATCCCATTGCGTATCCCATATATCTCCCTGAGTGCCTAAAAAAGCTTCTGCTGCTTCGCCAGTCATCTTTGCTACAGCAAATTCAATAAGCTCATAGCTGGCACTAATCGCTAAACATATGCACACCACTATAAAATTCAATAATTTGCCAGCTTTCAGTGGTGATTTTCGCAGTAATATCTCACGAGCAGTAATTGCCGGAATAAATCCCTGGGCAAAATGTCCCAATCTGTCATAATAATTGCGGCTAAGATCAAAAGTATCCCGCAACCAGTTAAAAACCGGCATTTGGGCATAAGTATAATGACCACCAATTATTAAAATTACAGCATGCACCGCCAATAGACAATATACAAATGTCGAAAACTTAAATTTTTTATATGTGCCTATAAGAATAACCATACCTATCAAAACCGGCAGCACTTCCAAAAACCAAGTAAAAAAATCATGGGGATAAATACCAGAGCATATCAATGCCACGATTACAAGCATCAATAATATTGAATTATTATATTTACTGTTCATAGTTCATCCTCAATTTTCTTAATATTTATTTATTCTATTCTAGCAGCATCTATATTAATCCTGTTTTATGCCCAGCCATATATTCCCCGCCAAAACAAGCCTTGGACTAAAATGTCCAAAGCTTATTTTTCTGGCATATTCGTTTATTCTAAAGACTTCCACCACTCACTAAACTGCTGCTCCGCATCACCAATACGAACTACATCACCAATTTCCGGAGTAAGAAGCTTATAACCTTTATCTATGCTGCTTGCTTCTAAACGATCATAAGGATTATACCAGGTGTGACTGCTTAAAGCAAATTTACCATTATGAGCTGGTATAACTGTTTTTGCATTTATATCTACTGATGCCTGCGCAGTCTGCTCTGGCATCATATGGATACGCGGCCATTTTTCGTTATACTGCCCATCTTCCATTATAGCCAGATCAAAGCTGCCAAACATCTGTCCAATTTCTTTAAAATGAACGCCATAACCACTATCGCCACTATAAAACACACGTTTTTGTGGTGTGACAAAAGCAAATGAAGCACATTCTGTCTGATTTTTTTTCAATAATCGTCCAGAAAAATGCTGTGCCGGCAAAATATAGACGCTAAAGTCATCAGATAATTTTACCTGAGTATACCAATCTTCCTCATGAATCTGCTGTGTGGAAAAACCCCATTCCTCAAAATATTCCCCCACACCTAACGGACAAACTACATCCTTAATTCTATCCTTCAGTGCTTTCACCGTATTATAATCAAGATGATCCCAATGATCATGCGATATTACGAGTATATCAATATCCGGCATATCTTCCGGCTTATAAGCATCTGTTCCCTTAAACGCTTTATTAATAAAAGAAAGTGGTGAAGCATAATTTTCAAGTACCGGATCAATAAGAATGCTTTTGCCGTCAAGCTGCATATAAAAAGACGAATGCCCCAGCCATACAACAATATCCTTTTTTTTATCCAGCTGCTTTAAGTTTATTTTTTTCACCGGCAATGGTTTATCCGGAACGATATTTGTTTTATCTTCGGTCAGATAACGAACTGTTGCTGCAAACTGACTGCCTTCAACGATTTGTTTTACTGGTTCCAATGCCTGAAACTCACCATTAATATAATGCGGTGATGCTTGTATTCTGTCCAGTCTTTTTCCTGTTGCCATGTGACCAAATTCCGGCTGCTGCAAAAAAGCATACGCCATCCCGGAAATCAGTATCAACATTATTATAATCAATATCAATATTTTCTTCACCATTCCTTATTCTACCATCCATTCACTAACTATTACTCATTATCTAAAATTATATATTATATTTGCATTGTGCTAGTTGAGTTTTAGCTGCCTAAAAGGCTTCCCTATATGCTATAGTTCTTTGCGCTTTAGCGCATATACTACAGTTCTTTGCACTTCAGTGCTTAGAAATGTAGTAGACAAAGCAGAAATATAGTACCCACAGTGTGCAAAGCTGCCTGAAAGTTTAATATTAATTAGCTTATAAACTAACCCTTCCGTCACTGCTTCGCAGTGCCACCTTCCCTAAAGGGACGGCTTTAAAATTACAAAAAATGAGGTTGACGCACATATTTTATTAACATGCGTCAGCCCCATAAAAAAAACCTTTATCAATAAGCTTTTTTAAGTATGTCTAATATTTCTCCAGCAGTCATTTTTTTATAGCCGCCATCAAGAATTACAGTAGAATTAGCAATCTGTGGCAGCATTTCTTCAGTTGCGCCTAATTCTTTAAGACTTGTTACCATACCGCATTCTTTAGTAAATGCTTCCAATGCATCGATACCCGCTAAAGCAATTTCTTCTTTA
The DNA here is from genome assembly GCF_014201835.1 of Pectinatus brassicae. GTDB lineage: Bacteria > Bacillota > Negativicutes > Selenomonadales > Selenomonadaceae > Pectinatus > Pectinatus brassicae. The sequence continues at coordinate 24,332 of NZ_JACHFH010000032.1, forward strand.
GTTTTACCAGTACCATCAATATTCCACACATTTTCAGCATAACGAACAAATTTATCAAGCCCATATGAATAGATATATCTGTAATATGGCAATGATACTGCAGCTAAGCCCATACCATGTGCGCAATCAGTATAAGCACCAACCTGATGTTCAATCATATGAACTTCCCAATCCTGCTTTTTGCTAAGTCCCATAATTGGGTTCATAGCCAAAGTAGAACTCCACATCAAATTACTTCTTGCTTCATAATCTTTAGGGTCTTGAACTGCTTTACGGGCACTATGAATTATAGAGCGAAGCAATCCTTCAATTAAGTAATCAGTAGTAACATCATCTTCATTGGAAAAATATGATTCCATTAAATGGGACATCATATCAAAAATACCGCTTACCATCTGATATTTAGGCAATGTAAATGTATATTCAGGATTTAAAATCGAAAATTTAGGATTTACATTAGCAGGGAAAACACGACCCATTTTAAGTTTTTGTTCTTCATTGGTTATAACAGATCCGGCGTTCATTTCTGAACCTGTTCCTGCCAAAGTTAAGATAGAAGCAACTGGAACTACTTCATTAGCCAATGGTTTAAAATCAATCCAATAACGTTTCCAGTAATCTTCTTCACAATGTGCTGATACAGAAATTGCTTTGGCACAGTCAATTACTGAACCGCCGCCTACAGCTAAAATCAAATCAACATTATTTTTACGAACTAATTCTACACCTTCAACTACTTTTTTATAAGTTGGATTAGCCATAATACCAGACAATTCAACTACTTTTTTGCCGCCATCCTGTAAAATTTTCATTACGGAATCATAAAGGCCATTTCTTTTAATAGCACCTTTACCATAAGCCAACATTACGGTATCACCGTATTTTTTCAGCTCATCACCTAAAACATCTAATGAATTTTTACCAAAATGTATTGCCGTTGGATTTTCATATGTGAAATCTATATTCATCTAAATCACTCCTATTAATTAGTTTTATTTGCTTTATACCAGTTAATAGTATAAATCTTTTTCTGTTCTTAAAGGCTCCCCTGTAGGGGAGCTGGCAGCGCAAGCTGACTGAGGGGTTTCTATCATATAATTAACCCTTCCGACTTGACTTCGTCAAGCCACCTTCCCTAAAGGGACGGCTTAAAAAACATAACACTTTATTAACCAATATAATACAAATCAATATTTCCTACAAATTTATTCTAACACTTAGAGTAATCTCCAAGTCAAATGTTTTTTCAAAATTTATAATTATCTTTATTTCTTGTTATATGATAAAATACTTGCTTTTAATCTTTGCATGCCGTCATTAAGATTATCTTTAGTACAAGCTGTATTTATCCTGACAAACTTATCACTGTCACCACGATACTGTCCGCCAGCAGTTATAATTAAGCCTGTTTTTTCCTGTATATAATCGCATAACTTATCTGTATCATTTGTAACGGCACTACAGTCAATCCACAAAAGATATGTCGCTTTTTCTGAAACTACTTTAAGCATTGACAGATTTTCTTCAATAAATTCACGCACGATTTTCTTATTGGACTGCAAATATTTTCTAAGCTCATCAAGCCATTCTTCGCCTTCATTAAAAGCGGCAATTGCTGCATCAATAGCAAAAGAATTAGGTTCAGCCAGTTCATCAGAATTTAAGCCGCGTACTACTTTTTCCCGCAAGATTTTATTAGGAATCATAACAGCTGCCGTCTGCAAACCGGCAATATTAAAAGCCTTGCTGGCCGATATGCAGGTCATACTGATATCGGCACATACTTTAGATGCAGCCGCAAAAGGAACATATTCACTGCCTGGGTCTATCATATCACAATGGATTTCATCCGATAAAACAGTAACTCCATACTTTTTACATAATCCGCCAATCCGCGTCAGCTCTTCTTTCGTCCAGATTTTACCAACAGGATTATGCGGATTACATAAAATCATCATTGTCGTAAGCGGCTGCGCTAATTTTTCTTCTAAGTCGGAAAAATCGATAGAATAACGACTGCCATCATAGTGCAGTTTATTTTCCAATACATGACGACCACCGTTTTCCACTGAATGAAAAAAAATATCATATACAGGTGTCTGTACTAATACATTATCACCAATATTTGTCAGTCTTTTAACAGCACTTGATATTGCTGGTACAACCCCGGTACAAAAAGTCAGCCATTCTTTTTCAAAAAAAATCCCATGCCGTCTTTTCCACCAATTGCCGATAGCTTCATACCAGCTATCCGGAACTATTTCATAACCAAAAGTTCCTTTTTCCACTCTTTTTATCAATGCTTCACGAATTGCCGGTGCTGCCATAAAATCCATATCAGCAACCCACATTGGCAGTTCATTTTCTGCTACATCCCATTTTAACGAATTTATTGTACGGCGATTTACTGCCATATCAAAATCAAATTGCATTATAATGCCTCCCGTTATCTTCCCTTTTAAACCACTCTTTACGCCATAACCGCATAAACAACAATAATCCCCGACAACATAATTCAATGCTCATGGCAATCCATACACCCATTACCCCCAGCGAACTTGCCAATAACAACGATAATGGTATACGTACACACCAGATACTGCAAATATTTAGTATACTTGGCACAAAAGTATCACCTTCACCACGTAACACTCCTGCAATTACTATTGATAAGGCAAACATTGGCTCAGCAAACATTTCAATGCGTAAAATTTTTGTTCCTATTTCCTGTACAGCCAAATCCGGTGTTAAAAAAGCAAAAATATACGGTGCTATAACAAACATTATAAATGCCATAATTGTCATTATAACTACACCCATGCCAACTGTAATCCTGGCAAAATGATGTGTCAAATCCCAACGTTTAGCCCCAATGCTCTGCCCAACTAATGGAGATGCCGCTATTGCAATACCATAGCCCGGCATATAACATAAACTTTCTGCTGTAACAGCAAAAGAATTAGTAGCTATCGCCACAGCACCAAGTGGTGCTACAATTGCAGTTGTTACTACAATCGCTCCTGTCAGTACAGCATGTTCCAAGCCAACAGGAAAACCTAATTTTATTGCTTTATATACATACTCACGAGTAAGCTTCCATTTATCATGCTTAAGAAAATGCAGTATTGGGGACTTACAGCATACCATCCATAACATGGCTATAGCTGCTACAGCTTCAGCTACTGCTGTTCCTAATGCAGCCCCTGCTACTCCCATGTCTAAGCCTGGCATAGTAAAACTAATATTTCCTATCATTATTTGATGACTAGGGAATATAAACAATAAATTAAAAACAATATCAAGTAAACACATCACTGTATTTATGATACTTGGAGCACGCATATTACCGCTGCTTTGCAGCAGCATTGCTGCCAAATTCTTCAGCTGATATATCGGCAATGAACAGGCATAAATAAAAAAATAATCTATTGCATCTTTTTTTATCGCCGTACCACTGCCCAGCCAATCTGGCAAATATGAACTTATCGCCATTCCGATAGCTGCCAAAAACAAAGAAAATATACCTGTTACTATAATCCCCTGCCTGAGCATTTGTCTGGCTTTGTCATTTTCTCCTGCACCAATACAATGAGCTGTTTGTATCGAAAAGCCAACAGATGCCGCATTACACATACCGCCAAACAACCATGTTGTCGACAATACAAGTCCAATTGCCGCTGAAGCTGCTGCTCCCATACTGCCCACCATAGCTGCATCAATATACTCCATCATAATGAAACTTACCTGGGTCAATATTGCCGGCAGACTCAGCTGCATCACTAAGTTTATTTTCTGTTTATATGTCAACGGCTGCACTGATTTCAGTGCAGCTACCAATGTCATTTTATTATTTATTACGCTGCTCATCCAGCTAATGAAGAGTCTGCTGTACTCACACTTATTTCAGTTTTCTCACTGTCAACTTTAGGATCATCAAAAATAATTTCATCTATACCTTCTGAAATTATTCGTCCTGAATATGGATTTTTTACGCTGTCAATTTTACTGATGATTTCTGCATCAACAGTAGAATACTCAAAAGCAAGATTTGTATTTATCAATTTACAATTTTTTAGTACTACATTTTCCATATAGCAAAAGCCTTGCAAACTTTCAATCGTGCAATTTATTAATGTAACATTTTTTGCATTCCAGCCAAAATATTCACCGGAAATAAAAGAATCATAAACAGTAACATTTTCCGCATTCCAAAAAGCATCTTTTGATATCATTTTAGCATTACGGACAGTTATATTCTTACCACCATCAAAGGAATAATCACCAATCAAAGTGAACCCATCAATTTCGATATTTTCACTATTCATAGCAAAATTTGGTCCTTTAGCCGTTACATTTTTCATCTTAATATTTTTGCAATTCCATAATGTTTCATTGGCATTGGGCATATCAATGTTTTCCAATTTCATATTATTGCAACGACGAAATGTTTTAGGCGCCTGAATAGTGATATTTTTCATATCAAGATTATTTGTGTACCATATACCTGCCCGCGCCATTTCCAGCAGCATACTATCTTCAACCTTAATATCTTCACAATACCACAATGGATATTTCCATTCAAATATACTGTTTTTTAATTTAATATTTTTACTTTCTTTTAGAGGTGATTCGCCATCAACAAATGTACAATAATCAATTTCTAAATCATTACTTTTAAATAAGGCTCTTTCACCTATAAATTTTTCTTGGGAATAATTTTTCATTATAGTTCCTTTCCTAATAAAATCTACAAATTGCTTTTTCCAATAATTAACTATGTTTTAACTTTATCACTTGTAGTTCACTCTAAGTCAAGCATAAAAAATAAGCATACCTAAAAAATACTAAGATATGCCTGTTTCGAACAATATTTAATTTCTATTCTATTTACCTTCAGATACCCAAAAGGCTCCCCCATAGGGGAGCTGGCAGCAAAGCTGCCTGAGGGGTTAACCCTTCTAGCTAGACTTCACAAAACTACCTTTCCTATGTGTAGCTCTTAATGCTTTAGCATTCTATGCTACAGTTCTTTGCACTTTAGTGCTTAGAACTGTAGTAGGCAAAGATACAGTACATACAGTGCAGGGACGGCTTAAAAACTATAATATTTTACTAACTATAAAATATTATAACTTCAATTCAGTCGTTACCTGAAGCAATTCTTTAACCACTGCCTGCAAATTTAATATTTTGCCAATAAAACTCTTTTTCTTGCTGTCTTCAATAATTTTTACATCTTTTTCTTTTACATCCAATTTTTTACAAAGATACTCCAGGGCATCATAATATGTACCAAATTCATCAATTAATCCATTTTCTTTGGCTATAACAGCAGATACAAATCGCCCGTCTGTCATTTCCTCTATATTCGTTATCGTTCGATATTTTTGTACCATACGAATAAATTCCTGATGACTTTCTTCAGCCATCTCCGTAAGATAAATACGTTCTTTTTCCGTCATTTCACGCACTGGATTACCAATATCCTTCATTTCTCCAGCTTTAATCGTATTATATGTAACACCAAGTTTCTCTGATATTCCCTTAAAATTAGGGATTTGCATTATAACCCCGATTGAACCCGTCATTGCCATCTGATTGGCAAAAATATAATCACAGACACTGGCTATCATATAGCCGCCGCTGCAGGCCATATCAGCAATCGATGCAATTACCGGCTTACCTGCTTTACGTACAGCTTCGACTGAATTTGCTATCTCCTGTGAAGCTCCGGCGGTACCACCCGGGCTGTTTATTCGCAACAGTACTCCACGTATACTGTCATCATTTTTTATTTCATGCAAAATCTTAAGCACCGCCATGCTGCCTTCCGACTGATTTAATAAGCCTTTACTGCCTGTTGCTGAAATAACACCATCTATATTTACTACTCTTATTTTTTTCTTTTTATTAAACAACATTTATTATTCCTCCATATTTTTTTCACTTCTTTATAATAGTCTTCTTAAAACAATTATGCAAAAAATAACATATTCCTGCAAATTAACTATTCTATGCCAAAGGTTCCTTTTAAAGGATATATATGATACAATACATGTCATTACGCTTATTATGAAATTTTTATAAAATATATTTTACAGGAGGATTTTTTGTTTTGTTTCAGACTTTAAAAAAAGAATGGTTTTCCAATGTTCGTGCCGATATTTTATCAGGAATAGTTGTCGCTTTAGCACTGATTCCCGAGGCCCTGGCTTTTTCTATTATTGCCGGTGTTGACCCGATGGTTGCACTTTATGCATCTTTTTGCATTGCTGTGATTATTTCTATTGCTGGCGGTCGTCCGGCGATGATTTCCGCTGCTACCGGCTCAATGGCTCTGGTCATGGTTCCCTTAGTCCATGATTACGGCTTACAGTATCTGCTGGCAGCTACAATTCTCACCGGTATTTTACAATTTATTTTTGGATTATTAAATATAAACCAGCTTATGCGTTTTATACCTAATGCCGTCATGATTGGTTTTGTAAACTCCTTAGCTATACTTATATTTATGGCACAGATTCCTTATTTTTGGAATATATCTTCGACCGCATATATTTTTGTTATTGTAACCTTAGCTATAATTTATATCCTGCCGAAATTTTTCCGCGGCATTCCAGCCCCGTTAATTGCTATTATCATTCTTACTTTTGTCACTATTAAATTCAATCTCATAATGCCTACTGTCGGGGATCTCGGACAAATAAGCAAAAGCCTGCCAACATTTTTAATTCCTGATATTCCATTTAATTTCAATACTTTATCAATTATTTTTCCTTATTCACTAGCCTTATCTATTGTTGGTCTTATGGAAACGCTGCTTACCGCTTCAATAGTAGACGATATGACTGAAACAAATAGTGATAAACAACGTGAATGCTGTGGTCAGGGTATTGCCAATATCATTAACGGGTTTTTAGGTGGCATGGGCGGCTGTGCCATGATTGGTCAATCCGTAATTAATATTAAATCCGGCGGACGCGGTCGTCTTTCCACCTTTGTTGCCGGTATGTTTTTAATGTTTCTTATCATGGTACTTGGTGACCTTGTTATAAAAATCCCAATGCCAGTGTTGGCTGGTATTATGATAATGGTTTCTGTAGGCACTTTTGAATGGTCATCATTCAGCTACTTAAAAAAGCTCCCAAAAGCGATGCCTTTGTTATGCTGCTTACTGTAATTATCGTTGTTGCTACTGGGGACCTGTCTAAAGGTGTTATCGCTGGTGTCATTATCAGCTCCCTGTTATTTGTTGCCAAAGCTTCCAGCGTAAAAATAAATAAAGAAATTACTGATTCTAAGATTATTTTTCAAATAAATGGCCCTTTATTTTTTGCTTCACTAGATACCTTCATGGATCATTTTGATTTTTCTGTTGCAAATAAAGAAATCATCTTAGATTTTTCCCAAACAACAGTATGGGATGAATCAGCTGCGGCAGTTATTGATAAAATTCTGCTTAAATACCGCGATAATGATAATACCGTTGATTGCCACGGTCTTAATACATCCAGTAAAAAACTGATGAAAAAACTTTCCATTTCCTAATATTCACTTTAAATTATAAATTCATATTGTGCTAGTTAATAAATTAGTGTGCCCTTAAAGCCGTCCCTGCACTGTGTGTACTGTATCTCTGCTTTGCCTACTACAGTTCTAAGCACTAAAGTGCAAAGAACTGTAGCATAGAATGCTAAAGCATTAAGAGCTACAGCATAGGGAAGGTAGCTTGACGAAGTCAAGTCGGAAGGGTTAACCCCCTCTACAGGAGAACCTTTTAGGCATCTAAACTTCAACTAGCACAATGTGATATAAATATATTATTATAATATAAGTTAACTGAAGGATACTATATTTTAAAATATTCTTAATAAAGAAAGGTCTAATATGTATAATAAAATCTTACTTGCCGCTGATGGCTCAGAAAATTCCCTGCGTGCTGCCAATGAGGCAATAAAAATTTCCAAGCTTAGCACACCTAAGCATTTAGAAATTGCCTGCGTTATAAAATTTGATGATTCCAAAACCCAGATACTGCACAGCACCAGTGAATCCGAATTAAAAAATATCCGTCAGCAAAAACTCCAACCAATTGAACAGCTTTTCCAAGCAGAAAAACTTGACTATAGTATAAAATTTTTACATGGCGAACCAGGTCCTGCCCTTGTTAAATATGCCAATAACGAAAAATTTGATATAGTCATAATCGGCAGCCGCGGTCTTAATACTCTGCAGGAAATGGTATTGGGTAGTGTCAGTCATAAAGTTGCCAAACGTGTTAACTGTCCCGTTTTAATCATAAAACTCAAACTTCGCACATCAATAAAAGTCGATGTACCTTGAAAATTCAATAATTGGCGTTATTTAAATAGCAATATTTCAGGCTATTTGGCGTAGC